>NZ_JBNAGB010000057.1:0-1282 GCF_049800975.1 Sagittula sp. S175 | reverse complement strand
ACGTCAAGCGAGGTGCCCGCCGCCAGCGTCAGGGCGTTGGTCACATCCACGTTGGCATCCGCGTTCAGCAAACCGGTCGAAATCGTCGCCGTGTCGCCAAAGATCACGCCGGTGCCGTCCACCAGAGTCTCGACCCCTGCCCCCTGCTGGGTGAAGGCGCCGTTGACGTTGCCCTCCAGCGAGATCTGGACGGTCGACTGGTTGTCCAGCGTGCCCGTGATCGTGCCGCCGTTCAGGTCCAGATCCGCCGCTCCGGTCAGCGCCACGGAGGTGCCGGTCAGCGACGCCCCCGAGCCGACCGAGATCATTCCCGCGCTCGACGTCAGCGTGGTGAACCCGAGGTTCGTGCCCGCCGCCAGGGTGATCGCATCCGCCTCTGCCGAGGTGTTGTCGATCGCGCCAAGCCCGGTCAGCGCGCCGCCGTTGATGGCCAGCGATGCGCCCGCGTTGTTGTTCAGCGCGGCACCGTTCGAGGTCACTGTGCCCGTGGTCACGATGATGTCGAGGCTGTTCGCAATCGTCGTGGCATTCAGGGCACCACCGTCCGCGAAGGTGATCGTGCCGCTGTTGGTCAGCGTGGTCGCCGAGGACAGCGTGCCATTGGTGCCAAAGCTCAGCGTCGCCGCGTTGTCCAGAAGCCCGGTGTCGGACGAAATCGTCACGCCGTTGCCGAGCGTCGCCGCCGCCAGTGCGCCGATGCTGACAGTGCCGCCGTTGACGGTCACGTTGTCCGCCACGTCAAGCGAGGTGCCCGCCGCCAGCGTCAGGGCGTTGGTCACATCCACGTTGGCATCCGCGTTCAGCAAACCGGTCGAAATCGTCGCCGTGTCGCCAAAGATCACGCCGGTGCCGTCCACCAGAGTCTCGACCCCTGCCCCCTGCTGGGTGAAGGCGCCGTTGACGTTGCCCTCCAGCGAGATCTGGACGGTCGACTGGTTGTCCAGCGTGCCCGTGATCGTGCCGCCGTTCAGGTCCAGATCCGCCGCTCCGGTCAGCGCCACGGAGGTGCCGGTCAGCGACGCCCCCGAGCCGACCGAGATCATTCCCGCGCTCGACGTCAGCGTGGTGAACCCGAGGTTCGTGCCCGCCGCCAGGGTGATCGCATCCGCCTCTGCCGAGGTGTTGTCGATCGCGCCAAGCCCGGTCAGCGCGCCGCCGTTGATGGCCAGCGATGCGCCCGCGTTGTTGTTCAGCGCGGCACCGTTCGAGGTCACTGTGCCCGTGGTCACGATGATGTCGAGGCTGTTCGCAATCGTCGTGGCATTCAGGGCACCACCGTCCG
>NZ_JBNAGB010000056.1:0-2462 GCF_049800975.1 Sagittula sp. S175 | reverse complement strand
TGTCGGCCGCGTTTGCCGGTCGGCGCAGCATCCCAGATCATCTCGGGATCGAACCAGATTGTCAGCGAGCCTCGACGCTTGAGCGCTTCATTATAGGCTGGCCAGTTCCTGGTCTTGTAGGTCGGGGGTGTGGGTCTGCTCATGTCGTCCAGCTACCACGCTGGATTCACGACATGAATCCCTCACAGGATTTGTGCAACAGAGCCATTTCGGAGAATAAACATCTTGGGGTGTCTTGGCAGCGAGTTGTGTAAACGAGAAATGTGGCGAAGGGGCTGGGAGCGGACGAATGCACCCGCGGCGAAGGTCTTGCTCGGGGCGCGGCAATTTGGGCTCAGAGCCGACTTCGGATCCGATGCAGCATGTTGTAATATGTTGCCTTCGTCAACGTCGGGTTGTCGATTTGGGAGGGCGTGGTGGATCGGAGGATCCATCATGGAAACATCAAACTTACCCGCCATCCGCGCCTTGCGCCCAGCTTGGAACAAAGGCCGGATCGTCGGCCAGAAAAGGCCGCTCAAGCCCAAACACGTCTGGGCGATCAGGGTGCGGCTGGAATTGGCCGAGAACCACCGTGATCTGGCCCTCTTCAATCTTGCCATCGACAGCAAGCTGCGCGGCTGCGATCTGGTGAAGATGAAGGTGGTCGATGTCATGGCATCAGGCCAAATCAAGGAACGCGCGTCGGTCTTGCAGAGCAAGACGCAGAAACCTGTGCGTTTCGAAATCTCTGAAGGCACACGAGTATCGCTTGAGAGGTGGATGCGTGATCCTCTTGTGGTCGGATCTGAATACCTGTGGCCTGGACGTTTTCACGAACGGCTGCACATCTCGACCCGGCAGTACGCGCGGATTGTCCGTGAGTGGGTGACATCCATTGGCCTGCAGGCCAGCGCCTATGGCACGCACTCGATGAGGCGCACAAATGTCACGCAGATCTACAAGAAGACTGGCAACCTTCGGGCAGTCCAGCTGTTGTTGGGCCATACCAAGATGGACAGCACTGTCAGGTATCTCGGCGTCGAGCTCGAGGATGCGCTTGCGATCGCCGAAGCTATTGAATTCTGAGGGCGAGGGCCGTCTCCGTAGACGGCCCAAATGTATGTACCGGCTGCTGTTCGCAAATGATTTTCTGGCATGATCTCGGAAGTCGCTCATATGTATCCGGCCTGTTGATCGACACGCGGGTCGTGGCCTTGTTGGGGTTACGCACGCGCCGTGATCTAATTAGCGGAAAGGTCCACAAGGACCGAATGGGCCGTCAGATTCTGGGGGCGTAATTGTTCCGTTCCATGCTTTCGATCTGTCGCGAACTCCTTTGGGCCGTCTCGGCTCAGATGCCGACAGCGACCTCGTCTCGTGGTGCGTCAAACGCGGTTCTGTGTCTCAGGATGCTCCAGGCCATGCGTGCCAGTTTGTTTGCCAGCGCCACGGCCAGCTTGTTCCTGTTCATTCTTTCCGATGCCCGGATCAGCCAATCACCAAAGCTGAAATCCTGCCATCGATTGGCCCGCATGAGGATGACCTTGGCAGCCTGAACGAACAGCATCCTCAGGTATCGACTGCCGCGTTTGGAAATGCGGCCGAGCACCGTTCGTCCGCCGGTGCTGTATTGTCTGGGAACCAGGCCGATCCATGCGGCGAAATCCCGTCCGCGCCCGAATGCCTCTCCCGTGCCAATCGCCGCAACCATGGCCGTCGAGATCATTGGTCCGATACCGGGAATGGTCATGACGTTGACGCAATTCTCCTCGGTCCGACTGATCTGTTCAATCTCCTTCGAAACGGTTTCGATCCGATCGTCCAACCAGAGCCAATCGCCATACAGGCCAATCAGGATGGCCCGCATGCGCGGCGAGATCTCGTCTTTGCGTTCCTCGAGGATCACCTCGAAGGAGTTCTTCAAAGCCCGAAGCCCTTTGCGCACCGTGATCCCTTGTTCAATCAGGAAGGCGCGGATCTGGTTGATGGTCGCGGTCCGGCGCGACACCAAGCGGGACCGCACCCGATGCAGGGCTTGCAGGTCGAGCTGGTCCTGGTTCTTCTCAGGCACGATCGGCAGGTTCGGGCGCAGCGCCGCCTCCGCGATCGCCTCGGCATCATTGTAGTCGTTCTTCTGCCCCTTGATGAAAGGCTTCACGTAGATCGCGGGGATGATGCGCGGCTCAAAACCAAGCTGACGCAGGGTTCGACTGACGAAATGAGCGCTCAGGCAGGCTTCCATCCCGACGATGCATCGCGGCAACTTCTCGAATGTCGCGACGAGTGCCGATCGCTTGATCTGCTTGCGCAACACCAATTGGCCATCGCAGTCAAACCCGACGAGGTGGAACCTATCCTTGCCGATGTCGATCCCGATGGACATCAGCTGATCGAATGTTTTCTTTTCCATGCTACTCCTCCAACTGGCAGAAATAGGCACAGCCTAACCTGCTGGGTGAAGCAGCCGGTACATCCCATTA
>NZ_JBNAGB010000055.1:0-3660 GCF_049800975.1 Sagittula sp. S175 | reverse complement strand
CCCGAGCCCGATGTATCGCTGACCGTGCCGCCGCCCGGCAGATCGGCCGTCACCGTGGCGGTGTTCTGCACCTCGCCCGCGTCGATATCCGCCTGCGTGACGGAGTAGCGCGCGGTGAAGCTGGTGGCGTCCTGCGCCCCGGGCGCGAGGCTGATCGGCCCGCCGGTGACGCTCACCAGAGGGTCGGTCACCGTGATCCCGCCCAGGGTCACCGCGCCGGTGTTCACCACCCGGAAGGCATAGTCGATGCTGTCCCCGGCGCTCACCCCGGGCGTGCCGTCGTCGTCGTTCAGCACCGCCGTCTTGACCAGCGCAAGGCCCGGCGTGGCGGTCAGGGTGAACACGGTCGGATCGTCTTCGGTATTGCCGTCGGTGTCATCATCGTCATCGGTCACATCGATGAGTGTTGACCCTCCGGGTGCGATCGCCACGACGGTCGCCGTGTTGCGCAAACTGCCGCCATCCACATCTGCCTGCAACAGGGTGTAGTCGGCGGTGAAACTAATCGTCGCTCCCATCGCCAGCGTCGCAACGCTTGCAGGCGTGAAGGACGCCCCAGAAAGTGCAAGCGGTGTGCCGTCGAGGCGAGTCATCGTATCTGCCGATATGTAGACCGGGCCAAGGGGCACTGTGCCCGTGTTCGTGACCGCGATCGTCCATGTCACTGTGTCGCCCGCACTGGCACCAGTCAGCGCGTCAAGGTCGTTCAGGACTGCTGTCTTTCTTGCGGTCAGGTTGGCGGTGTCATCATCCGTGATCGTTCCAACCGCAGATTGCCCTCCGATTTTCAGATCGTAACTTTCGTTTTCCTCGTCCACCAGGTCGTCGATACCGACGATCGTCACACTGAATGAGGAAATCCCGATCGGGACCGTCAGGGTCGAACCGTTAAGCGTCACACCGTCGGAAAAGGTGGCTGTGCCGTAGTCCGCCGCAGTTGTCGTGATATCGCTGAGTGCAAAGGCAAAGTCTTGAGCGACCGCGGTGGCACCGGAAAGCGTAACCACGTGAACGAGATCGGTGCCTTCGGCCTCCGTCGCATCGGATATACCGGTGACGACAAAAAGGGAGTCATTGTCCTGGATCGTGCCGGTCGCCGTGATGCCTGCAACGGAAAGGCCATAGACCTCGTCAGTTTCCACCTCGCTGTCAGTAAGCGTTTCCTGGCCCCCACCTTCCAGCCGATAGCCTGACCTGCGATGCCGCGCCTGACGGATATTGGTGCGGGAGTTTCGCGATGGCAACTACGGGTGAGTTTCTCAGGGACTATGGCGTAGAGATACGGGGGAATGGTCAGCGGCGCTGGCCCGACGAGGTCAAGGCGCTGATCGTCGCTGAGACGTTGAAGCCGGGTGCGACGGTGAATGCGGTTGCTGCGCGTTATGGGCTTCGCGCGAACCAGCTTTCAGAATGGCGCAGTCGGGCACGCGATGGCCGGCTGGTTTTGCCTGCGGTTGAAGATGACAGCTTCTGTTTTGCGCCGGTCATGGTGTCGGATAACGGCGGGGTGCATGTGCCAGCTGTTGCGGGGCAGCCAGTCACGCCTGCAGCACCGCCCTCGGCACCAATCGAGATTGCGATGGGCCAAGTCACGATCCGATTGGACGCAGAGACGCGTTCTGACCGGATAGCCGAGATCGTGCGTGCAATCGGGGCACGGCCATGATGTTCCCTTCAAACCGCATGCGGGTTCTGGTCTCGACGCAGCCTGTGGACTTTCGCAAAGGTCACGATGGGTTGGCGGCAATCGTGTCATCGGTGCTGCGCAAGGATCCGTTCACGGGGACGGTGTTTGTCTTCCGCTCGCGCAGGGCGGATCGGCTGAAGCTGTTGTATTGGGATGGGTCTGGGCTGGTGATGGCGTATAAGCGATTGGAGGAGGCAACCTTCACTTGGCCTGCGATCAAGGACGGGATGATGGCGCTGAACCACGCCCAGTTCGAGGCCCTGTTTGCCGGGCTGGACTGGCGCCGTGTCAAGGCGCTGGAGACACGCCCACCCACTGCGACAGAATGAAACAACCATTCTCTTTTGCGTGTTTTTACTGGGGTTTTTATCATAATCTCGGGTCATGATTGAAACGCCTGTCATTGACCTTTCCACCATCCCTGCCGCGCAGCGTGCAGTGGTTGCGTCATTGATGGAAACGATCGCAGCGCTTCAGGATATTACCCAACGCCAACAGCATCTGATTGCCGAACTGAACCATGCCCTGCGTGGCAAACGGTCGGAAAAGCTGTCTGAGGATGAGCGGCAACTGGCCTTCGAGGACCTGTCCATCGCGCTGGCCGAGGTCGAGGCAGAGAAGGAACATCTGGCTGCCAAAACGGATGACAAGACGGCAGCCAAACCTGCGCCAAAGCGCACCATCGGCAACCTGCCCGCCGCACTGCCGCGCATCGAAGAGGTTATCGAACCCGATAGCCTGATCTGCCCTTGTGGCTGCGGCGTCATGCACAAGATCGGCGAAGATCGCAGTGAACGGCTCGACATCGTGCCGGCCCAGTTGCGTGTGATTGTCACCGTCCGGCCCAAATACGCCTGCCGGACCTGCACCGACGGTGTGACCCAAGCTCCAGCACCAGCGCACCTGATCATGGGTGGGTTGCCAACTGAGGCCAGCATCGCCCATGTGTTGGTCAGTAAATACGCTGACCACCTGCCATTATACCGCCAAAGCCAGATCCTGGCGCGCGCAGGCCTTGATCTGCACCGTGCCGTGCTGGCGGATTGGGTCGGCAAGGCAGCGTTCCACCTCAAGCCCGTCGTCGACCGGCTCGCCGAACATCTGAAACGATCCGGCAAGCTGTTCATGGACGAAACCACGGCCCCGGTGCTGGATCCGGGTCGCGGTAAAACCAAAACTGGCTATCTCTGGGCCCTGGCCCGCGATGACCGGCCATGGGGCGGTGAAGATCCGCCCGGTGTGGTCTACTTCTATGCACCCGGTCGGGCGGGCGAGAATGCCGAAACATTCCTGACAGGCTTTGACGGCATCCTGCAGATCGACGGATACCAGGGCTACAACCGACTGACCAAACTGACCCGCAAGGGCGGTGCCCCCATTCGGGTGGCCCATTGCTGGGCACACGCGCGCCGCAAGCTGAAGGAAGTCTTTGACCGCGATGGTTCAGAGATCGCCGCCGAAGGCCTGCGCCGCATCGCCGAAATCTATACCGTTGAAGCCGATATCCGTGGCGTCTCGCCCGGCCAGCGTCTGTCTGCCCGTCAAAGCCGCAGTGCTCCACTGGTCGTGGCATTCGGTGATTGGCTGCAAGCACAACGCCGCAAGATCTCCGCTAAATCCCGGCTGGGCGAAAAGCTGACCTACATCCACAATCACTGGGACGGTTTGCAAACCTTTCTGACCGACGGGCGCGTCGAGATCGACAACAACCGCGTCGAAAACCTGATCCGCCCCATCACTCTAAATCGCAAGAACGCCCTCTTTGCGGGTCACGACGAGGGCGGCATCGCCTGGGGCCGCATCGCCTCGCTGATCGAGACCTGCAAGATCAACGGCATCGAACCCTTCGCCTATCTCAAGGCCACCCTCACAGCGATCGCCAATGGCCACCCGCAAAGCCGCCTCGACGATCTGCTGCCGTGGAACTTCAAGCTGTCAAGCTAAACTGACCGTGCCGTCCAGCGACCGCTTAC
>NZ_JBNAGB010000054.1:0-5290 GCF_049800975.1 Sagittula sp. S175 | reverse complement strand
CGGCCTGTTGATCGACACGCGGGTCGTGGCCTTGTTGGGGTTACGCACGCGCCGTGATCTAATTAGCGGAAAGGTCCACAAGGACCGAATGGGCCGTCAGATTCTGGGGGCGTAATTGTTCCGTTCCATGCTTTCGATCTGTCGCGAACTCCTTTGGGCCGTCTCGGCTCAGATGCCGACAGCGACCTCGTCTCGTGGTGCGTCAAACGCGGTTCTGTGTCTCAGGATGCTCCAGGCCATGCGTGCCAGTTTGTTTGCCAGCGCCACGGCCAGCTTGTTCCTGTTCATTCTTTCCGATGCCCGGATCAGCCAATCACCAAAGCTGAAATCCTGCCATCGATTGGCCCGCATGAGGATGACCTTGGCAGCCTGAACGAACAGCATCCTCAGGTATCGACTGCCGCGTTTGGAAATGCGGCCGAGCACCGTTCGTCCGCCGGTGCTGTATTGTCTGGGAACCAGGCCGATCCATGCGGCGAAATCCCGTCCGCGCCCGAATGCCTCTCCCGTGCCAATCGCCGCAACCATGGCCGTCGAGATCATTGGTCCGATACCGGGAATGGTCATGACGTTGACGCAATTCTCCTCGGTCCGACTGATCTGTTCAATCTCCTTCGAAACGGTTTCGATCCGATCGTCCAACCAGAGCCAATCGCCATACAGGCCAATCAGGATGGCCCGCATGCGCGGCGAGATCTCGTCTTTGCGTTCCTCGAGGATCACCTCGAAGGAGTTCTTCAAAGCCCGAAGCCCTTTGCGCACCGTGATCCCTTGTTCAATCAGGAAGGCGCGGATCTGGTTGATGGTCGCGGTCCGGCGCGACACCAAGCGGGACCGCACCCGATGCAGGGCTTGCAGGTCGAGCTGGTCCTGGTTCTTCTCAGGCACGATCGGCAGGTTCGGGCGCAGCGCCGCCTCCGCGATCGCCTCGGCATCATTGTAGTCGTTCTTCTGCCCCTTGATGAAAGGCTTCACGTAGATCGCGGGGATGATGCGCGGCTCAAAACCAAGCTGACGCAGGGTTCGACTGACGAAATGAGCGCTCAGGCAGGCTTCCATCCCGACGATGCATCGCGGCAACTTCTCGAATGTCGCGACGAGTGCCGATCGCTTGATCTGCTTGCGCAACACCAATTGGCCATCGCAGTCAAACCCGACGAGGTGGAACCTATCCTTGCCGATGTCGATCCCGATGGACATCAGCTGATCGAATGTTTTCTTTTCCATGCTACTCCTCCAACTGGCAGAAATAGGCACAGCCTAACCTGCTGGGTGAAGCAGCCGGTACATCCCATTAGCTGACCTCCCACTGGCAACCTGGTGCTACATTGCGGCATCGGCAGAGCTGACCTTGATTGCGCCGGGAGACATTTGACAGCCGCATGTTCTCGATCTTTGTCGGCTCACGAAAACCTGGCAACTCTTATCGGCGTTTCCGGCTTCAACAGCACGTGACCGGAGGCGCAGGAACGTCGTGTCGTCAGACGCGTTGGGTGCCAACCACACTTTGAAAAGGACACGACATGAAGGACCTTGATAGTCCCGAACGCGCCATGACGACGACGAACCCGGCCACCGAGGAGATCGTCGAAACCTATCCACTCATGTCCGACGAGGAGATGACCGTGGCGCTTGAGGCCTGCCATGCCGCTTTCGAGGCATGGCGGACGAGGACGCACTCCGAGCGTGGCGAAATCCTGACTTCCATTGGTGCCAAGCTACGGGAACGCAAGGAAGAGTTCGCTGCCCTGATGACCCGCGAGATGGGCAAGCGCCTGTCGGACAGCCGTGACGAAATCGACCTCTGCGCCGCGATCTGTGATTGGACCGCCGAAGCCGGGCCCGAAGTGCTCGCCGACGAGACGCGCGACCTGCAGGATGGCCGCAAGGGTGTCATCGCGAAGGTCCCCATCGGCGTAATCTACGGCATCCAGCCGTGGAATTTCCCGGCCTATCAGGCAGTGCGCTACGCCATCGCAAACCTGATGGCAGGCAATGGCGTGCTGCTGAAGCATGCGGGGATCTGCACCGGTTCAGGAATGATGTTGCGCGACATCTTTGAGGAGGCGGGCCTGCCGAAGAACCTGTTCACCGTCATGCGGATCGACCATGACCAGTCCGACACGCTGATCGGCCACAAGCTGGTGCGCGGCGTGACCATGACCGGCAGCGCCAAGTCCGGCAGCATCATCGCCGCCAAAGCGGGCGAGCATCTGAAGAAGACCGTGATGGAGCTCGGCTCGAACGACGCATATCTCGTCCTCGAAGATGCGGACGTCAAGCTTGCGGTGAAGACCTGCGTGACGGGTCGGATCTACAACAACGGGCAGACCTGCGTGAACGCCAAGCGTTTCATCGTGACGGACAAGGTCTATGACGCTTTCGTCGAAGGCTATGTCAAAGCGATGGGCGATGTGAAACTCGGCGATCCGACCGACGAGGACACCGACCTCGGCCCGATGGCGCGCAAGGATCTGCGCGAGACGCTGCACCAGCAGGTGCAGGACTCGGTGGCAAAAGGAGCCACTATCGCCGTCGGCGGCGAGATGCCCGAGGGCACGGGCTACTACTACCCGGCGACCGTTCTGACCGACGTGAAGCCCGGCCAACCCGCCTATGACGAAGAGCTGTTCGGGCCTGTGGCCTCGGTCATTCGGGCAAAGGATGATGAGGATGCGATGCGCATTGCCAATGATAGCCGGTTCGGTCTCGGCGGCGGGATTTTCAGCCGGAACGAGGCACACGCCGTTGAACTGGCCAAGATGCATTTCGACACCGGAATGGTCTTCATCAACCACTTCAACCTCGCGACCCCGGAGATGCCCTTTGGCGGTGTGAAGGACAGCGGGTATGGGCGTGAACACGGCGGCTTTGGCATGACCGAATTCGTAAATGCGAAGGCGATCACTCTGCCGGGTTGATCGTCATCCGAATAAAAAGGGGCGGTGGCCAATAAGCCACCGCCCTTCTTTCACGTCAACGGCTGCCTGCCTCAGGCGGCCATCTGGCGCTCTGGGCGATACCCGGCGCAGAGCGCGGCCACGAGGAAGGCATGACGCGCATCTTCGACCGGGCTCATGCAGTCCATGGCAGCGTCGATCCGGGCCAGCGCCGTGTCGCGTGTGATGTCGGCAATCGGCCACTTGCGCTTGAGCCAATGGCGCGCCTTCTCGATGGTGCTGAAACGTTCAACCGTGCTGTCTTTCGGCGTGATGAGGGTCATCGGCTGACCCCATTGGATTTCCATCATCTTGATGTCCTTGGATTTGATCGCGACGGAGCGGGGCCGGGTGCCCGTCGCTCCAACGCCGCTGCCCGTCCAACCGGACGGGAATGAGAAACATACCGCATCCCGCGACTGGCCGTGGCGCATCAATGCGCGGCATCGGCCATGTGGGATCGAGGGACCTGTCGCCCGGTCAGCCCTTGAGGGTCGACCGAGCCGGAAGGTCAGTCCGTCTTGCCACCCTGCTTGTCGTCGCGCGCCTGCCGTGCGGCCTTCAGCCGGGCAGTCTTTTCCGCGCGTGCCTCGGCTTCCTCGTCGAGGATACCCCAGGCGGCAGTGCTGGTCTTGTCGAGGGCCGTCTCCGGCCCCGACCCTTTTGTGCGGAGGGCGCTGCCGGCGGTCCGGCCCTTGCCCCCCTTGCTGTCGCGGGCCGGAATACCCGCTACGAGGTCTTCCAGCTGCGATCTCATGCGAGTTCGAGGTTCGATGCAGACTCGCGGCCGTCGCGACCGGCTTCGAGATCATAGGTGACCTTCTGCCCGTCATCGATGCGCGAAATTCCCGCGCGTTCCACGGCGGAGATGTGCAGGAACACGTCCTTGCCGCCATCTTCCGGTTGAATGAAGCCGAAGCCCTTGGTGCTGTTGAACCATTTCACGGTGCCATTGGCCATCGTGTGTCTCCTGTTACATGCTGCCCACGGGAATGCGACAGCCCGGCGAAAGTCGATCCAAGTCGATTTACCGGGACCGCGTGAGCGGCAGCAGCCTGTCGAAGAGAAGAAACGTAAGCCTTCTATAGGTGGGCCGCCTGATGCCCCGTGGCAAGGGGCCGGGATAAATAAACTCGGACGGCTTGGCAGGAATGTGTATCGGCGCGCATTGAACGGTCGGCGACTCAGGGCGATATCCTGAGCAGACACAAAGGCAGGTGGCATGACGAAACATCAGGATGAGCACGTGACGCGCCTGCCGCAGGTCGAACGGCTCTACCTTGATTTCGACAGCTTCTTTGCCTCTGCCGAGCAGCATTTCAATGCAGACCTGCGGGGGCGACCCTTGGGCGTCGTGCCGCTGGATTCGCCGCACACCAGCTGCATCGCCGTCAGCCGCGAGGCCAAGGCGCATGGCGTCAGGTCCGGTTCATCAATCCGCGAAGCGCGCGCCATCCTCCCCGACATGATCTTCGTCATCGCGCGACACGACGCCTACGTCCGCCTGCACAAACGTATCCTCGACGCGGTGGGGACCATCCTGCCCGTGGCCAAGGTGCGCTCGATCGACGAGGTCGTTTGCCACCTCACCCCCTGCGAGGCCGCGCAGGGCAAGGTGCTGTCAGACCGCATCAAGGCCGCACTACGCGATGCCTTCAGCCCGGCACTGACCTGCTCCATCGGGATGGCCCCGACGGAACTGCTGGCCAAGGTTGGGGCCGAGATGAACAAGCCCGATGGCTTCGCCCTGATCGAGGCAAGGAACCTGCCGGGAAGCCTGTCGCATCTCGACCTGCGCGACCTGCCGGGGATCTCAAAAGGCATCGGTGCGCGTCTCGCCGCAGCTGGCGTGCAGGACATCGACGGGCTCTGGCGACTGGCGCCGAAGCAGGCTCGGAGGCTTTGGGGCAACGTCGAGACTCTGTTGCACAAAACCGTCTCTGAGCGGAGTTCCCCTTTCCCCGGACGGATTTATCCCACGACTTCTGTGACAGGGATGCCAAGGGCGGTGTAGCCGTTCAGAACGGCGATACGGACCTGAAGCTCAGCGACCTGTCGGTCGAAGTCCCGCGCCATGAGGCGCTGCCCCAGCAGTTTAACGCAGTGCATCTTGGTCTCGACGCGGCTTCGGCGGTGGTATCCGCTCCAGTTTCGCCAGATAGCGCGGCCGAGGTATTTCGAAGTTCGCAGGGCCTCGTTTCTGGCCACCGCACCCGCGGTGACGGCCTTCCACGACTTAGCGTTTTTGCGGGGTGGGATGACGGCATGGGCACCGCGGTCAGCGATGGCGTCGTGGCATTTGCGGGTATCATACGCACCGTCTGCGGTGACGCTGCCGATCGCCTCGTTCG
>NZ_JBNAGB010000053.1:0-6767 GCF_049800975.1 Sagittula sp. S175 | reverse complement strand
CAGTTCCTCGACCGATTTGGCCTTGCGCAGGTAGCGCGGCAGGATGCTGGGCGTGAAGGAGATCCTCTCCGTTCCCGGCTTGCGATCCCGCACCCGCGGCACCTTCACGGCGACCGGACCGATCCCGGTCAGGATTTCGCGCTCCGGCAAATGTCCGTGCCGCACCAGCCTGGCCCGGCCGTCATCGAGCCTTTCCTCAGCGAACGCGGCGAGGAGCGTTGCCAGCTCGGCCTCAACCGCTTGTTCGATAAGCTTGCGCGCACCCTCCCGGATGAGGTCCGTCAGCGGATCCGGCGAAAACCCCGATGGATCGGGCAGCGTGCTGATGGTAGTCTCCGACATGTGGCATATCCCTTTCTCGGCTGAGAATTGACGGCGTCTGAACACCGCCATGATATGCCGCCCCTCAGGGCATCACCAACTTTCGCGCGTTACTCAAGATACTATCCTGACACCCTGTCGATCTTCACCCGCCCGTGTCATTGGCCGAAACTTCGGCTTGGAACTCACGTTGTCGCTCAGGCCAGGTGCTCTTGATGTAGACGAGGATAGCCGCGATCTCTGCGTCTGTCAGATCCTCTCCGAAGGCCGGCATGTCGCTCTCGTATCCCGGCACGACGGCCCCGACCCCGCCTTTAGTGATCTGAAAAAGCATGCGGTCTGAATGGTGCCAAGTGTGGCCTGAGTCATCATGCGGCGGGGCCGGCATTCTTCCTGTGTCAAGACGACGACGCCAATCGGGCTGACCCTCGAGGCTGGCACCATGGCAACTGGCGCAGTTGTCCGCATAAAGCTGTTGCCCTGCCATGACCTGGGATGCGAGCACGGGCTCTCCCAAAAACGTCAGTCCCTCGACACGCGGGTCAACCGGTTCCGATTGGGCCAGCACCACAACGCCGGTGGTCGCGAGCGCGGACACTAGGGCAGCGAGGTGCACTGACCGCCTGACCGTACACTTCGCCGATCGATCTTTCGGCCCTTTATTCATCGGCATAAATTGAAATTCCGTCTGGGCCAAAGGCATAGGTCCTTAGCGTGCCTGACTTGACCGCAGCCATGCCCGGCGCGTTCGCGGGCATTCCCGGCAAGGTGATACCCGTTATCGCCGGACGGGTTTCCAGCAGCCGATCGATGATGTCGACGGGGACGAGACCGCTGACATAGTAGCCGTCGATCTCGGCCAGGTGGCAGCCGATGCCCTGGGCGGGCACACCGACTTCGACCGAGCGTTTGTCGAAGTCGCGGTCATCCACACGCGTAACGGTAAAGCCGTGTTCTTCGAGATAATCCCCATAGGCATCACAGCAGCCGCAGCCCGGATCGCGCCAGATGGTGATCTGCCTTTCGTTGCCCGCCAAATCGGACGCCATATCGCCTGTCGCTTGCGCCCAGGCCGATGTGGACAGGCCCACCATTCCGACAATGCCGCTGCCAATCAGGCCAAGCGCGTTTCTTCTCTGCATCATTTTCTCCATCATTGTTCTCCTGTTTCGATCCAAGTTGCGCCGCCGTCACGGCTGATTTTCAAGATGCCGCCCAACAGGGCAGCGATGTAGGTCTCGTCTCTTGGATGAACCGCAACAGCGGTCGCAGCTTTGCTGGCCCGCTTTTGCCAGATGACTCCGCCGTCCTGCGATGCCCAGAGGCCCGAGGGCAGCGCGGCGTACATCACTTCCGGCGCCGAGGGGGCACTGGCCAGCGACAGGATCGGTTCACCTCCAGGCAATGGCGCTTCGGACGGTGGGGCTTCACCCGCAACCAATGCGTCCATCGCGTTGCCTGGCTGCACGTCCTGCCAGCGACAAAAGCAATCGGGCACCCGCGTTAGGCCAACTTCGGTGCCCGCATAGATCCAGATCCCGCCCATGCCGGTTTCAAGCTCGACCGAAGCCAGAGCAAGAGGATCGCGCTCTGCGTCGTCGAGCCAGGGGCGGTCCATGGCGAGCGACCAGGTTGCACCGGCGTCTTCGCTCTTCCACAACCCGTCGCCGCGAAGCGAGGCATAGATCATGTCCGGGTTCCGCGAGGCGATAGCAACGGCAGTGATTTCTCCGTCAGGCAGCCTAGCTTCAAAGATACGCCACGAAGCGCCCCCGTCTTCGGAAATGCTGACACCGCCCTCGGCCAGCCCCGCAACCACAAGTCCGGGCCGGTCGCGATGGGTCGCCAGCGACAGCACTTTTCCGGGTGTCTCTGCCGCGGTCCAAGTCCGGCCGCCATTATCACTGACGAACAGCCCTGAGAACGGCGGTGAGAAAGTCGACCACGGTAGCGGCGGGATGAGCCCGCTGCGGGCGGCGTAAAAGTCGTCCACTTTTACCCTTTCTGGCGACAGGGAGGGCGGGAGGATTTTCACCGTGGATTTGTATCGGAAGGTTCGCCTGGCTTGTTCAGAAGGCATGAGCCAGCGCGAGGCTGCGCGTCAGTTTGGGGTTTCCCGCGACAGCGTTCGGAAGATGTTGGCGTTCTCGGTTCCGCCTGGATACCGGCGGACGGCGCCGGTGAAGCGGCCGAAGCTGGATGGGTTCACCGAGATCATCGATGGCTGGCTAGAGGGGGATCGCGAGGTCCATCGAAAGCAACGGCACACGGCGAAGCGGGTATTCGAGCGGCTTCGCGATGAGCATGGCTTCACCGGCGGCTATACGATCATCAAGGACTACATGCGGGAGCGCGAGCGGCGCGGCCGAGAGATGTTCGTGCCGCTGGCCCATCCGCCAGGACATGCCCAGGCCGACTTCGGCGAGGCTGTGGTCGTCATCGGCGGCGTCGAGCAGAAGGCGCACTTCTTCGTTATGGACTTGCCGCACAGTGATGCCTGCTTCGTGCGCGCCTATCCCGCGGCGACAGCGGAAGCCTGGGTAGACGGCCACGTTCACGCCTTCGCCTTCTTCGGCAGGGTGCCGGTATCGGTTCTCTACGACAACGATCGCTGTCTTGTTGCGAAGATCCTGGCGGACGGCACACGTCAGCGGGCCACGCTCTTCAGCGGGTTCCTGTCCCACTACCTGTTCCGAGACCGCTATGGCCGCCCCGGCAAGGGGAACGACAAGGGCAACGCGGAAGGATTGGTCGGCTATTCCCGCCGCAACTTCATGGTCCCGGTCCCGCGGTTTGTGAGTTGGGCTTCGTTCAACGCCTATCTGGAGGAGCAGTGTCGCAAACGTCAGGCGGATGTTCTGCGCGGCCAGTCCGAGACCATCGGGGAACGCCTCGTGCGAGATCTGGTCGTGATGTCTGATCTGCCACCCGCGCCGTTCGATGCCTGTGACCAAGCCACCGGGCGAGTCAGTTCCCAAGCGCTGGTACGCTACAAGACCAACGATTACTCGGTGCCGGTCGCCTACGGCCACCGCGATGTCTGGATCAGGGGCTATGTCGACGAGGTTGTGATCGGCTGCGGTGGCGAGTTCATCGGGTTGTGTCGCAAACTTTTTGGTTTCCAGCCGGGCCTTTGATGATGCACAAGTTCGACCCGAGGTATGGTGAGTGGACTGGATGGAACGATGATTGATTTCAAAGGTGTGCACTACCCGAGGGCGGTGATCTTGTATGCCGTATTTTTCTACCTCCGCTATGCCGTTTCCTACCGCGATCTCGAGGAGATCAGGGCCGAGCGCGGTGTGGAAGTCGACCATGCTACTCTAAACCGGTGGGTGGTAAAGTTTGCGCCGCTGATCGCGTCTCGAGCGCAGGAGAGGAAACGGCCCACAGCCACTTCCTGGCGGATGGACGAGACCTATATCAAGGTCAAAGGCCAGTGGACGTATCTCTACCGCGCCGTGGATCGGAATGGCCAAACCATCGATTTTATGCTATCTGAGCGCCGTAATCTGGCCGCTGCCCGACGGTTCCTGAAGCAGGCGATCAGCACGAACGGCGTGCCGGACCGGGTGGTCATCGACAAGAGCGGTGCCAATCTCGCCGGTCTGCAAGCTGTAAACGTGAGCCTGAAATTTACCGGCAGCGGCCGCGTCGTCGAGGTCCGGCAGATTAAATACCTCAATAATATCTTGGAGCAGGATCACCGCTTCATCAAGCGTATCACCGCGCCGATGATGGGCTTCAAGGGGTTCCATTCCGCCACAGCGACCCTGGCGGGGATTGAGACCGCGCACATGATCCGCAAGGGTCAGTTCGGAGCCAATGGCCATACCGCGTTTCAGCAATTTGCGGCACTCGCAGCATAACTATGTCCAGAGATCGGCGACCCTTGAGCCAAACGGTCGTTTGCGACACAACCCAAAGGTGTGCGCCAAAAACGGTCGTTTTTGTCCACTATCCCTGCCCTACGTGAAATCAACCACATAGCCGTGCCAAAAACCTCCGGCAAAACCTTTGCTGTTCTGGCAGCTTTTTGTCACAGTGCAGCATGATCATCGGATATGCCCGCGTCAGCACAGACGATCAGAACCTCGATGTCCAGACTGACGCGCTGGCGGCAGCCGGTGCCGGGAAGATTTTCGCGGACAGGATCAGCGGATCAAAACGCGCGCGGTCCGAGCTGGACCGGATGCTGGACCAACTCCGCGAGGGCGACATTGTGACCGTCACGAAATACGACCGTCTGGCCCGGTCCCTGAAAGACCTCTTGGAGATCGTGGAGACGATCCGCGAGCGCGGTGCCGGATTCCGGTCCTTGGCCGAGGACATTGACACCACCACCCCGGCTGGACGGCTTATATTCCATGTCTTTGCTTCTATCGCCCAGTTCGAGCGAGAGCGGATTTCCGAGCGAACCATGGAGGGCCTGGCCTCTGCCCGCAAGCGCGGCAGGATCGGAGGCCGTCCCCCTGCCCTTTCGCCAGCCCAGAAGGACGAGGTGCAACGCTTGAGAGACATCGAACAACGCCCAATTGGCGAGATCGCCAGTCTCTTCAAGGTCAGTGTCAGAACGGTGCGCCGTGTCGGTGAACGCTCATGAGCAATGATCCATTCAAGAACGACGCGCTGCTCCGAGCGATGGAGTTGAGTGAAGGTACAGCGGCGAGACTTATGCGCCAGATGGAAAACGATCCGGCAACACGAGCGCTCCGCGATCTTGAGAACTCTCCAGCCTTGCAGGTGGCGCGGGTACTTGAACGAAACGATATCCAGAGGCTGATAGATTCCGTCACGACAGCCCACGCGTCGTTTGAGGCCTACACCAGATCACAACAATGGGCGGAGGTGTCGGGCGCGATAGCCGCAGCGCACAGCCTTCTGGCCAGGCCCGAAACGTTCAATGCGTTGCAACGCATCGACGCGGACCTGAAGCATTTGGTCACGAATGTGCAGCAGGCGGTTGTTCCGCTGGCAGATCAGCTCGAGAGCTTTTCAGTCGCTGCTGCAGCGGCGGTCCATCCACTTCAGGACCACTTCCAGCGTATAGAAGCATGGCAAACCTCGCTTGCCCAGAGGATGGCACAGCTCCAAAATCCGTGGGCCATCGAAGATCACTTGGGCGTGTCGATTGTCGGCTTCGCCCGCATTGCTCGTTTGCATGACATTTCCAGCGGGGCAGGGCCATTCGACCCGGCGGGCCAAGAAGTGTTCTCGGAAGAGCTGGGGGAGCCGGTTGCCTTTGACGAGGACCAGTCCCCGGAAGGCCGGGAGACCGCACAGATAGAGGCGGGGATGAACGCGGAAGTCGTCGCCTTCCCGCAAGAGGCATATCCGCAAGTTCTGTTTTCAGCGGGCTTCGAGCTACGCTTCGAAGCGGTCGCGCCGGTCAGGACAGATGGAGGCGAATTCGGTCAGTATGATCCGCAACACGCTGGTCTACTTGGCGAGATTGAGAATCGGCTTAGAGCCTTGATCGAGACGGAGCTACGCCGAATCGAAGGAGAGGCGTGGTTGCGGCGGAGGGTTCACGGTGATCTTCGCAAAAAGTGGCAGGATAGAAAGGCCGCGGAGCACGAGTTGCGTGGGGATTCCTTCCCCATCCTCTACTACGCTGATTTCATGGAGCTTATGCACATCATCTGCGAAGGCAAAAACTGGAAAGAGGCGTTCGAGCGGTTCTTTGTCTCGAAGCAGGACTTTCAGGTTTCGATGCAGCGCCTCGCGCCGGTCAGGAACACCATCGGCCACAACCGCCCCTTGGTCCGAACCGACCAGTTGATCCTTCTGGCCGAGGGAACCCGCATTCTACGCGCTTTGGGCGTTCGTCTCTGAAGCCGGTTTCCCGAGGCTGGAGGCCTACTGTGTCGCTGCGGACGGCGTTCTGGTTTGACAGTGCTGGGCGCCAAATCCACATGCAAGGATCGCTAGCGGCAGGTGTTGGTGAAGCCGCCAAGCGTCTTCTGACACTGGAGCTCGGCATCACAGAGCCTCAGATGGCACAGATGAGAGTAACGCGCGAAAGTTGGTGATGCCCTGAGGGGCGGCATATCATGGCGGTGTTCAGACGCCGTCAATTCTCAGCCGAGAAAGGGATATGCCACATGTCGGAGACTACCATCAGCACGCTGCCCGATCCATCGGGGTTTTCGCCGGATCCGCTGACGGACCTCATCCGGGAGGGTGCGCGCAAGCTTATCGAACAAGCGGTTGAGGCCGAGCTGGCAACGCTCCTCGCCGCGTTCGCTGAGGAAAGGCTCGATGACGGCCGGGCCAGGCTGGTGCGGCACGGACATTTGCCGGAGCGCGAAATCCTGACCGGGATCGGTCCGGTCGCCGTGAAGGTGCCGCGGGTGCGGGATCGCAAGCCGGGAACGGAGAGGATCTCCTTCACGCCCAGCATCCTGCCGCGCTACCTGCGCAAGGCCAAATCGGTCGAGGAACTG
>NZ_JBNAGB010000052.1:0-7821 GCF_049800975.1 Sagittula sp. S175 | reverse complement strand
CGAACGAGGCGATCGGCAGCGTCACCGCAGACGGTGCGTATGATACCCGCAAATGCCACGACGCCATCGCTGACCGCGGTGCCCATGCCGTCATCCCACCCCGCAAAAACGCTAAGTCGTGGAAGGCCGTCACCGCGGGTGCGGTGGCCAGAAACGAGGCCCTGCGAACTTCGAAATACCTCGGCCGCGCTATCTGGCGAAACTGGAGCGGATACCACCGCCGAAGCCGCGTCGAGACCAAGATGCACTGCGTTAAACTGCTGGGGCAGCGCCTCATGGCGCGGGACTTCGACCGACAGGTCGCTGAGCTTCAGGTCCGTATCGCCGTTCTGAACGGCTACACCGCCCTTGGCATCCCTGTCACAGAAGTCGTGGGATAAATCCGTCCGGGGAAAGGGGAACTCCGCTCAGAGACGGTTTTGTGCAACAGAGTCACTCACACATCTCTTGTATTTCGGCAGTTGCTAGATAGGTTTGACGAGAGCGCGCCAAAGCATGTAGGAAAAAATGCCACCGATACCGCAAACTGCTGTAGACATTGCATCCCTCACCGTAAGCACATTGGGATTAATTGGCCTGCTGCTCGCCTACTTCCAGTTTCGGCTTTCTAGAAAAGCCAATGAGCTGACGGCAGAATCGTCCCGATCGAGCTTCATTCTTAAAATACACAAATGGTTTCGAGAAACTCCCGAGGAAGTAGCGTTCTTCTATCGGCTGGATTACGCCTCTCGGAAGGGTGCTTTCATTTTTGATCCGGAAAACTTTCCACACTCAGACGATGAACGTCAATTGGATGCAATCCTATATAAGTTGGTTTTCGTAGGTGGCCTTTTAAGGCGAGGCATTGTCAATAAGGAAGATATAGCATGGATGGAATTTATCGTCTCTGCGGTGCTCTCCAACGCAGAGGTTCAGAAATACTTGACCTGGCTGCAAGCCTCAAGTCAAGTTCCTGGCCACTCTGAGTTTGTTGATGCTGTATTTTTGTTCACAGAGCTCGTGGAGGAGCTCGGTGAAGGGGACTTGCTGAAGGAGTATATTCGAAACGCGAAATTCGGTGCTGTGGTATGAGTTCTGCAATAAGAGAAGTTTTATCTGGAGAATTTCAGAATTTAGATTGGGGTCACTATCGACGTCTTGATGATTTTCTATCAGGGCTTCCAAGGAGTCCTGATACAATGGCGCATTCGGCAGCCTATTTTCTGCACACAGGCAGACGTGGTCTGTATCTAGTCAGGAATAAAAAAGGTTCGGCATTCGTCGCAGCGCACCCCAATATAGAAAGAACGTTCCTCGTACTACCGGCAGGAGGTAGTTCAGCACCAGAGCTTTGGCGTGATCTTTGCCGGAAGATTTCTGAAGGCGGTTGGAGTGTTTCCCTGGGCAGGGTTCCCGACACTCTAGTGTGCGGTGTCGACGCATTGCGCAGCTTTACATTGGTCACCGAGCAAACGCTTGACTGGCGATACCCAGTAACAATAGTCGATAACTGTAAGCTTAGTAAACTGAATGGGGGCGAGTACTCTGAATATCGCCGAAAAGTCCGACGTGCGACAAGGGGTGGAGCAATCTCAATTGTGAATCATCTGTCCCCGATGTACGCCAAACTCGAAGCGCCAGTGAGAAGGATGATCGAAGAATGGGCGGAAACTGTCAGTGCGATAAAGAAATTTAATGTTGAGCATTTGGTGTCAAGCAACCTGTCTGCATACAGGCTAGGGCTATTGGCGAAGGATCGAATGGACTTTCGGATCTATGTGTCGGGCTCAGATGTTGTTGGTTTTTGCGCCTCCGAACTGCCCGCTACGGGAGATACAGCAAATGGAATAGCAATGTGCGTTGATAGGGCGTGGGCGGGATGCTCTGAGTTTATGTATTGGTCTGAAGCGAGTGAACTCATAAGACAAGGGTATAGTTATTACAATATAAACGGCTCGGAAACGAAATCCTTGGATGATTTTAGGTCAAAATTGAGGCCGACAAATAGGATTTCGCTTCATACGTTCGAAATTTTGAGTTGATAGCAGTAGCGTAGCCGAAAGAGAAATGATGATTTGCGCGCAAAATTAATTTTTCGTGCCATTTCCATCCAATATACCCGGAAAGGGCTGGCAGCCGCATTCTGCGTGAAATTATTATTATGGACACCGCCTTAGTAGCGCCCCACGTGCCTTTTGGATATCGCTTCCTTTGGCCTCGCAGCGAAGTTTAGCTTTCGGCCCTGTGCATCGTACAGGCAGGTGCTAGTTTTTGGTCTTGTTGGATGTCTGCTCGCTGCCGTTAGTCTAGGGCGCAGCGAAGGTCGACTCTCCGCCCTCTTTTCCAACCGTCGAATCATTTTGAACGGCCCATCAGGGCGTCTCGGATCGTCTGAATTTCAGTCTTCAAGTGCTTACCTCGGTACAAAAAAGAGGTCTCGTGGCGCGCATATTGTCCCTGCCGGTCGGCACTCAACCAGTTGAAAGACCCGACGCAAAGGAGGTCAGTGTCCACCGAAACGACCTTGCTGTGCAACTTCGGGACACCGTGAAACGCTACGCCAATTGACGACAAGCGGCGCGAAACGGTTTCCATTTGGGTCAGACCATCGGTGGCAGGTCGCGTGTTCAGCAAGGGGTCTGCGAACACTACAACCTCTGCACCTCGGTCGCGGGCCTCTTTCATGGCGGCCAAAATCCCGGTCCGCTCCATCGTCGAAGCAACGACCCACGGGCTGACGATCATGTACTTGCGACCTTCGCCACGGAGCGCGTCAAGCAGGAACGCATCGTGTTCCGCCGCGTCTTGGAGCATCTTTAGGGTCTGATCAGCCCGTGTGAGATCATCTCTGGGCTCCACAGCGAACTCAAGCGCCCTGCCCTTCGCCGATAGGAACTCGGTCAGCAGAGCACGCGGAGACCCGCTGCGCGCGCTCGCGAGGACATCCATGTCACCAAACACGAGGCAGCTGTCCTTGGCGCGGGAGGCCATAACGTTCAGCATACTTGGCGAGGCGTCGATAAAACCGCCATCGGCGTGCTTCGAATAGACCGGCGAAAACAGGATCACAGGCCGCTCTGCGCCTTGCAGCGCGTGAACGGTACCGATGGTCATGCCCGCAGCCCCGTCAGTGTTGACGTCCCTGTCAGCGCAGGCTGCGCGAATGGCACGGACCTGCTGGCCAAAGGGTGTCACCACACCGACGATTTTCTCCAGCGGCTGCCCGTACTCCCGTTCCAGGTCACGACGATTGGACGCGAGCCAAGCCGCGATAGTGCGAGCCTCGACTATATTCGTGCGACTGCCGCCTTGGGCGACCGAGCGACCGTCGATGTGGAGGTATCCCAAGGCGGGGAGCAGGGCATCCTCAGGAGCAGGTCCACGCATGGGACGGAGTTTTCCCTTGTAGCACAGCGCGTTGCTGAATCCGATGATGTCATCGCGGCAGCGGCGATGTTCGAACAGGTAAAGGCCGCGTTCGAGGTCTGGCCAAGGGGCAATCTGGCACGCCTGCTGAGCAAGGCGCATCGCACTCCCGTCGGTGGTTCGGATCCCGCTCTGCGCCAGAGCGTCTGTGTCCTCCTCCCCCGTGATCAATCCGCAGTCTTTGAGGTTCCCGAAATCAACCGGCGCCGGAACAGACGAAATCGGCTCGATTTGCTTCGTGTCGCCGATGACAAGTGCGCGCTTCGCCAATGAGAAAGCCGCACCGGCGACTTCAGGGAGCACCTGACCAGCTTCATCGACAATCAGCAGGTCGATGAAATTGTACAGGCTGTCCGTCGCGAAACTGCCTGCCTCATACCGGCTGCACGTCAGCTTTCCGGGCAGGCTGGCAAAGGTTACAACGGCGCAGGGCGTCAACATCATGCGGCGATGCCATCGCGGTATGACGTTCTTTCTTCCTTTCTTTTCTTGGGAGGACGCGATGGCCGCCAGATCTTGTTCCATGGCCAGAAGCCAGCGACCTTCCCAATAGTGCGTGGCCAGCAGGAAAAGCTGGAAACGGGTACCGAGGTCGGCTGCTTTTTCCAGAGCGACCGGATCGTCCGAACCACCGAAGGGCTCCGTCGCGTTCCGCCACGCCTGCGCCATCTGCTCTGAGGCTTTCAGAAGGGCATCCGCCTTGGCGAGACGCTTTTCAGCCACGCCAAGGGCTGAACGCGCGGCGGCCGCCGCTTCCGTCACATGCGCCTCGATCGCTTCCACCCGGTCAAGCGCAGACAAATCTCCGGCGGCTTCGCCGAGGGCCAACTTGGCGCGCAAGGAACGCTTCTTTCGGACACTGCCCAGAAATCCGAACGCGGAGGTCAGCCAAGATTCCTCCGCGAGGTAGTGTTGAAAGGCTTTGAGGTCCCGGTCACGATCCTCTGCCACAGCCTTCGAAGACCGAAGCTGTTCAGCGCGGCGCCGATACTCGGCCAACGGATCGGTGCCAAGGTCTGCCATGACTGCGGCACGGGCCTTCACTTGGGCCGCCTTGGCGTCGTCCAGCTTACTCAGCTTGCTAACCTCCGAGATCATCAGACTTTGAAGCTCGGTGACCAAATCGCTGACGGCGGCATCAGACTGGTCAGGAAAAGCCTTCCGAGCCGCCTCCATCCACGCGGCCTTCGCCCGTTCGAAATAGGCCACGGTCTCACATTCGGCCTGAAACGCTTCCGTCTGATACCGTCGTGCAGCCTCGAGCCGCCGGGAGTGCGACGGGAGAAACATCCCAAAACTGTCGATGTTCGGAAGCCAGCGCCCTGCGAAGACCCCTTCGCCCGGCGCGAAATCCTTGCCGAAGGCGTCGATGATATTGGTGACCGCCTGATTGTTTGACGAAGACGCCACGATCACTGGTGGATCTCCGCCCTCCAACGCAGCCTTGACCCAAAAACTGGCCACCGCTGAGAGCAACATGGTGGTCTTGCCTGTGCCGGGCGGACCGTTGACGGCAATGACCTCTCCGGGCCTGGATGCATCCAGCCACGCCAAGACTTGCCGCTGGTGTTCCGCCAAGGGAAAATTCGGGTTGGAATGCCCAAGCCTGCGCGCGAACTCCGTCTCAACGGACCTGTCCGAAACATCGTCGTATAGGTTTGGCGCGATAATCTGAGAGAGGAGCGGTGTGTCCGGCTGTTCGGCGAGCAGTCGGTCATAGAGATCCAGCATCCCCCGAACTTTGGCATCTGCCCCCTCAGACACTTCGATGAAACCCGCACCGGTCGGCAAATAATCGGCGTCACCAGCAGGCCACCCAGGTGCCAGAGCGTCCAACATCTGGCGGCAGTGTTGGAGATAGTCCTCCCAGCCATTGCCCGGTGTCGCTTCTGGCAAAGGCGTCGCCGCAAGAAATTCGTCGAGCGTTTCGACGGAACCGAGCGAGAAGCAGCCATATGGCAAGGGTGACAGCAGGTCTCGCGCAATCGCATTCCGGATCGGTATCAGCCGCCCCGCCCGGTCCACGAGACCTTCCGTGACGACCGGTGCAACGAGATCGGGCATCCCATCGGCGCGCTCAGCGCCATGCGAGGTTTTCCGGGCGGTCACCATAGGCCAGAACCGGACGAAGACCGAGCCGCCGTCCACGCCGCGAAACAACCGCTGGACAGTTGATCTGGGCAAAGCCCCCGACTTCAACGCCGTGCCCGGAAGCTCAACAAACCGCTTTCGATCTGAATTCCGGAACGTCCCCTCCCCAAGCGCACCATCTGCCAGGGACGCGCGCCAGTAGCGCAACACGTCAGTTATTTCGGGCGTCATGGCAAAGTCACCGTATAAGCTGGACATTCAAAATTCGCGTAACCCCAGAGACTTGTTCGAGGTGCCGTGGCTTTTTGGTCTGCCCGGGACAGGAGAGCAAGCCCCCGGCCAAACACGTGAAACTTTTCCCGGCACGTCTTCGAAAATCGGCTTGCGATTGAGGCTCACATGCGCGAACGTGTTGGGGCACAAGTTGGAAACCAAGCGGCTTCGGGACGGAATCCCCGCGCTTCCTGACCAGTGAAACAAGGCGTTGTTCACGTTTCGCCCCGGCCCCTACCGCCGGAGCCATAATCCAAGCACGCTACCGATCCGCAAGGGTTATGTGAGGCGGTGTGCACCTCAGAGTCCATTTTGGCCTGTGAACTTTCACGAGTTGGTACACAAGTTGTCTCCCTCCTGTCGCCTGGGATGCGAGAAAGAGTTTTGCTTGGCGGCGCTACTGCGCATCCAAAACGTGATCAGACGCGATCAGGGCTTGCTGTTCAGGCGGCGGATCCCTGCGCGCGTTCTGGAAATGAAAAGTTTTCCGAGTTCGTTTTTCGCCATCTCGCTTCGACCGCAACCGCTTTGGCGGCAGCCTCAATCCCATCGCCGTCGAACTGGGGGCCATTTCCCTCTGGCTAAACTCGCTGCACGCGGGCAGCTTTTCGGCGTGGTTCGGCGACCAGCGTCACGCGGGCAACACACTCATCGGGGCGCGCCACGCCGCCTGTGATCCGAAATCCCTGAAGGCCGAGAAGAAGGGCAAAGGCCGGTTTGGACTGACCCCCCATGACCTCGGCCCCAACGACGCCCGCACCAAAGGCCATGTCTGACAGTTGTTCCTGCCCGCCGAGGGCATGGCGCCCTTCGACAAGGACAAGTCCATCGCCGATCTCGTGGGCGACGCGCAGGACAAGATCAACGGCTTACGCGTCCTCACCGGCACCGCGCATGTCACCAACTCGCTCCCCTATCAGCGGCTCAAGACCGTCGTGGAGTTGTGGTCCGCGCTGTTCGCATACGCCTGTGATATCCGAACTGCTGAAACAGGTCCCGGCGCTCGATCAGATGGCCGAGTCACGGCAGAAGAGGCCTACGACACACGCGAATGTCACGTTGCCATCGCGGCCCAAGGCGCCTACGCCGTCATCCCGCCCGAATGAACGCCAAGCCATGGAAGGCCGTCATCGCTGGCGCGGTCGCCCCAAAAAAACAAGGCACTGCGCATCGCGATACCTCGGCCGCGGCCTGTGGCGCCCCCTCTCGGGACATTTCCTTTGGAAATACCCTGCCGGTCGTGGATGCATTGCGTGACGCTGCCGGGCGGGGCATGGCACGGGACTTCGACCGAAAGGTCGCCTAAATCCAGATGCGAAGCGCGGTCCCGAACGGCCGCACTGCGCTCGGCGTACCCGTCACCGAGGCCTTGGCATCGCACGGGGCAAGGGAAACCTCGACCACCACTCGATTAGTGCAACAAGGCCTGCATGTGGCGTAAGCCAGTCTATGTCCCGGTCCAGCCAAACGAGCAAAGATCCGCGCCACTTCATCGCGTCATTATAGGACTTCCATTTGGTCGCAAAGTAGTGGACAGGTTCGGTCTTCTCACGCCAGACACTTAACCCACCAGGTTCACATAGTGAATCCGGGAAGTTGATGAGTTCTGCAGTAACCCGACTCTGTTGCACAAAACCGTCTCTGAGCGGAGTTCCCCTTTCCCCGGACGGATTTATCCCACGACTTCTGTGACAGGGATGCCAAGGGCGGTGTAGCCGTTCAGAACGGCGATACGGACCTGAAGCTCAGCGACCTGTCGGTCGAAGTCCCGCGCCATGAGGCGCTGCCCCAGCAGTTTAACGCAGTGCATCTTGGTCTCGACGCGGCTTCGGCGGTGGTATCCGCTCCAGTTTCGCCAGATAGCGCGGCCGAGGTATTTCGAAGTTCGCAGGGCCTCGTTTCTGGCCACCGCACCCGCGGTGACGGCCTTCCACGACTTAGCGTTTTTGCGGGGTGGGATGACGGCATGGGCACCGCGGTCAGCGATGGCGTCGTGGCATTTGCGGGTATCATACGCACCGTCTGCGGTGACGCTGCCGATCGCCTCGTTCG
>NZ_JBNAGB010000051.1:0-11148 GCF_049800975.1 Sagittula sp. S175 | reverse complement strand
TAATGGGATGTACCGGCTGCTTCACCCAGCAGGTTAGGCTGTGCCTATTTCTGCCAGTTGGAGGAGTAGCATGGAAAAGAAAACATTCGATCAGCTGATGTCCATCGGGATCGACATCGGCAAGGATAGGTTCCACCTCGTCGGGTTTGACTGCGATGGCCAATTGGTGTTGCGCAAGCAGATCAAGCGATCGGCACTCGTCGCGACATTCGAGAAGTTGCCGCGATGCATCGTCGGGATGGAAGCCTGCCTGAGCGCTCATTTCGTCAGTCGAACCCTGCGTCAGCTTGGTTTTGAGCCGCGCATCATCCCCGCGATCTACGTGAAGCCTTTCATCAAGGGGCAGAAGAACGACTACAATGATGCCGAGGCGATCGCGGAGGCGGCGCTGCGCCCGAACCTGCCGATCGTGCCTGAGAAGAACCAGGACCAGCTCGACCTGCAAGCCCTGCATCGGGTGCGGTCCCGCTTGGTGTCGCGCCGGACCGCGACCATCAACCAGATCCGCGCCTTCCTGATTGAACAAGGGATCACGGTGCGCAAAGGGCTTCGGGCTTTGAAGAACTCCTTCGAGGTGATCCTCGAGGAACGCAAAGACGAGATCTCGCCGCGCATGCGGGCCATCCTGATTGGCCTGTATGGCGATTGGCTCTGGTTGGACGATCGGATCGAAACCGTTTCGAAGGAGATTGAACAGATCAGTCGGACCGAGGAGAATTGCGTCAACGTCATGACCATTCCCGGTATCGGACCAATGATCTCGACGGCCATGGTTGCGGCGATTGGCACGGGAGAGGCATTCGGGCGCGGACGGGATTTCGCCGCATGGATCGGCCTGGTTCCCAGACAATACAGCACCGGCGGACGAACGGTGCTCGGCCGCATTTCCAAACGCGGCAGTCGATACCTGAGGATGCTGTTCGTTCAGGCTGCCAAGGTCATCCTCATGCGGGCCAATCGATGGCAGGATTTCAGCTTTGGTGATTGGCTGATCCGGGCATCGGAAAGAATGAACAGGAACAAGCTGGCCGTGGCGCTGGCAAACAAACTGGCACGCATGGCCTGGAGCATCCTGAGACACAGAACCGCGTTTGACGCACCACGAGACGAGGTCGCTGTCGGCATCTGAGCCGAGACGGCCCAAAGGAGTTCGCGACAGATCGAAAGCATGGAACGGAACAATTACGCCCCCAGAATCTGACGGCCCATTCGGTCCTTGTGGACCTTTCCGCTAATTAGATCACGGCGCGTGCGTAACCCCAACAAGGCCACGACCCGCGTGTCGATCAACAGGCCGAATACATATGAGCGACTTCCAAGATCATGCCAGAAAATCATTTGCGAACAGCAGCCGGTACATACAAAGGGCCGGAAGCGACGCCGCGCGGGGCGATCAGGCGCTTGCCCCTGCCGCGCAGCGAAGGTCCAGAACGAGCCCAAACTGACCGCGTCGACATTGTTTGAGTTCGTTGTTGCAGCATCGGCAGGCCAGTCACAACAGGCCCTGTACAGACATCGGCCGCTTTCGCTAGCCATACCCTCTTCCATCTCGCCGCGTTCGGTGCGTCAGTGCTTCGGACGCAAAGTCCATCGGGGATGTGGAGCTGTGGTACTGTCGCGAGGCCAAGGAAGAGTATCGCCAAGCAACCGAGAATTCGTTGGCACAGAACCTGTAAAAAAATCAGGTGTACGAATAGCGTTTTGACGCAGGTAAACAGGTCAAAATGACTATACTCCAAGACCATGCCCGAATTCCGTAACAAAGTCTTCCGGTTTCACCTCATCAGTTTCCTTCGCTCACGTCCGCATTCTGGTGATTGTCATCAGCGCGAACATCCACCGTAACGTCAAGGTCGCGGAAATCAGAGTTCGTGCCTCTGAAACTGCCTGAAACCGGTGAAATTTGATGAATATTCCGCGCAACGGCGACGGACACAAGATTTGCGGACCCGAAAGACCTATTCGTTGGATCGAAAGGGATCCATCCCGCTCCCGGGACAAAAACCTCCACCCAAGCATGGGTTGCGCCCGCCTCTGTTGTTCCGACCCTGTTTTCGAAGGGATCGAAGAGGTAACCTGAGACAAGCCGCGCTCCGAACTCCAAAGTCCGGACGGCTTCGGCAAAAAGTACGGCGAAGTCACGGCAGGTGCCCCAGCCGCGGTCCAGCGTCTCGAGCGGGCCCTGTGTGCCTTCGGTTTCGCGTCCCTGATAGGCGATCTGCGTGGTGACCGCGTTGCTGACGTCCTTCAGAAGGGCCAGCGTGTCAGTCGGCCTCGTCGCGACGATAGACCCAACCCAGCTTCGCAGACGCTTTCCGCTATCTTCGTACTGCGGCAGTATGAGCGCGCCGAGGTCAGTGCTTTCGTCGGGCGAATAGGCGAAAGGATAGGATGCTGCGGAAGCCGAGATGGGAAAGACCGGCCAGACGGGGGCGCGCAGATCAACGCGGGACTGAGATATGATTTCCAGTTCCTGCGCCCGGGACTGGAAGCTGGCCAACGCCACGACATTGCCGGCCACGTCATGCGACCAGTCGATGACCGCCGCAGGCCGAATATCGAGTTTGAATGAGAGAAGCCGCAGGTCGGGTGTCTCGCGGGGGCGCAGCATCATCCGGTGTGGCGCCAAATCCACCGGGTTATGAAAGCGATAGCGTGTCCTGTGGGTGATGCACAGACGGGTCATGGCGACATCACGACGTCCGGGCACCGCGCTGGCGTCCGGTTGAGCCGCGATCCGGGACGGAACTCCGCCATGCACTCGACCCTTTGCAGCGAGGGCAGATCCGGTGTCCGAACCCTTCGCTCGGAAAGGTCTTGCGGCAAGACAGGCACAAGCGTTCCGCTGCCACGTCCGCTTTGGCAGGCGCGATCACATCGTCCAGGGATGTGGGGCCCCCTTCCGTCACGTGTCGTTTCCTCTTCGCGCCGAAGCCTGTGCAGTGGCGGCCTTCCGAGCAGGATGTTCGCCTGCAAGGCTCATTCACCGATACCAGGCCGGGGGGTGCCCGGTCGCGGCCCCGGTTCGGGAATGTCCCTCTTCTGCGCTGCCACGACCGATGTATCAGGTCGGACACGCCCATGTGCGCCGGTCAGCGGTCGTATCCCGTAGAGTGTCCTGATCTCGTGTTCCGACACACCATCCGCCAGCATGACAAGACGGGTCATCGGGTCGGCCAACATCCGTTCGACGAAGATTGCAGTCGGTTCCCTGTCCGGATGCAGGCCTTTGATGCCATCGCTTCTGGTTCCGGGCAGGATCCGACCGACGCTGCGTCCTGCGAGGTTTGATTGCCGCAGGGCGGGAAGAACCTTGGCGGCTTCCTCATGCTGTTTGCAGGGAGCAGGTCGGCCGCCGAAAGCCTCATCCTGTGAGCCAAGGCTGACAGGCAGGCACTCGCCTGACAGGCGCGGAAGAGTTGTCATCTCGTTTAGATGGGTCATTTGAAAATTCCTTGGAAATGTTGAATGGAAACGGTCAGTCGGCATGCGGCTGAAACGTTCTATGTGGCCCTGAAGGTCAGGTATCGGTGGTGCCGGGCTTTCCGCCGTGAACCTCCTGAGTCCACACTTCAAACCCGGACAGGGTTCCTGGCCCAAAGATCTGCGTCAGTGGCACGTCGGCGGCGTCTCTGCCGCGCGCCACGAGAATACGCCCGGTGCGCCGCTTGTTGTTTCGAGGATCGAACACCCACCATTGGCCGCCCAGATAGACCTCCATCCATGCAGCGAAATCGTCTTCGGCATGGGGCAGTGGTTCGCCGATCTCGCTCAGGTAGCCTGTGCAGTACCGGGCCGGGATGTTCATGCAGCGACACAGCGCGATGCCGAGATGGGTGAAATCGCGGCAGACCCCGAAACCTCCGGCCAATGTCTGCGCCGCGGTACGGGTTGCGTCGGCTTTCATGTAGTCGAACGTTATGGTGTCATGCACATAGTCGCAGATTGCCTGTACCCGCGCCCAACCCTGGTCTGTCTTTCCGAACAGCTCCCAGGCGCGCTCGGACAACAAGTCCGTATCGCAGTAGCGGCTGCCCAGCAGGTAGACGAGCGTATCGAAGGGTAACTCCTCCACGGCATGTTGCCGTGCATCCGGGCAATGGGGGTCTGGATGACCTGCATCGCGGAAAATCCCGTCGGTCGTCAGGGTGAATTCGCCAGCAGGAGCCACCATGCGCGTACACCAGTTGCCGAAGCCGTCACGGTAGCTTTCGAGCGGAACGCTGGGCTGAGTCACGAGGTAATCCGCGCGCTCGAGATCGCCGAACCGCGAATAATGCACATTCAGCAACGCGATCAATGGGGTCGGCTGGGTCAGGGTGTGGGTGATGCGGCATCCGATATTCATGCGCAGCGCCGACGTGCCGTCAGCCATCGACGAGAGGCGGGTGTCCTTGTTCACGGACGATCCTTTCAGTACCTCGCAAGAGGTCGTTGCAGTTGTTCGATCAAGGGCGAGGCAGCAAGGGTCTGCCTGACAGCCATCCCACCAGGCACGTCCATGCGGGCTCGGCAGATGTCTGAGGATAAGGTCGTTCTACGGAAACGCGCAGCCCGATGAGAGTTCCGGTCCTAGGATAGCGATTGCCGGACAATCGGCAGGGTCCGCTCTTTTCTCAAACCATCAAAATTTGGGATATCCGCGTAGTTCTTGGACTACATATGGGAAGTCTCGCCTAAATTACAACGGCGCTGTCTGAAAAGGTCGAGGACATATGGTCGTCTTGTGTCTCCGATCATCGTATCCGGGCGCACGGCATTATCTTCGGGGAACAGTTTCGCCTTGCCTCGACCACGGGTTCAGCCCGCAATATTCGTCACGGACTGTGGAACTGGGCTGAACGATGTTTGGCCTGCCCCGTCAGCTTCACTCGAAAAATGTCACCGATGTGAATGAAAACGGAACGCCTGGGCCCGCTGAGCCGTTCGCCTTAGTATCGTAGGGCGCGCGAGTGCGGCCTGCGTTGCAGAACTCCTGTAGCATTGGAACCTCCGCATGATCGACAAGAGCCTGACGATCCTCGTTGTCGAGGACGAGCCGATAATTCGCATGGATCTGGCGCTCGGTCTTGCGGATCTGGGATACAATGTTCTGGAAGCGGGAGATGCGGCAACGGCACTGCGCGTCATGGACGGCAGCGATGCGGTCGACATGCTTGTCACCGATATCGACATGCCCGGCGAAATGAACGGTATCTCCCTCGCATCAGAAGTGCGGCGGCGGTCTGACAATTGCCGTATCATCATCATGTCGGGTGGCACGCCTCCCGCACCTCATGCCATGCCGCCCCACAGTCCGTTTCTTGCAAAACCCCTCGCAGCCAAGGACATCGTTGCGGCGCTTGTTCGGATACCGTGATTTCAGGAAAGCTTGGCTGGCATATGGAGGGTGAAGGTCGTGCCTGTCTCCGCAGAAGACGAAACATCGATCCGTCCTCCGTGCGCCAATGCGATCTGCGAAGCGATATAAAGGCCAAGCCCAAGACCCTGAAGGCTTTTCTGCTTGCTCTCATTGCGCGAGAACGGCTGAAACAATGACGCTTGTACCTCCGGCGGGATCGGCATGCCCTGGTTCGTGACGCTGGCAACCAGCTCACCGTCGCGCTCTGCGATGTCGACCGTAATTGGTTGATTGGGGGCGCCGTGGGCCACGGCATTGCCCAGAAGGTTTGACAAAAGCTGACCAAGCCGCTGCGGATCGGCGACCAGAGCGCGCGGCAGGTCGATCGAAGGCAGGACCGGCTGACCGGCAACCTGTTCGATCTCGTTGATCACGTCGAGGAACACCGGCTCAAGATCGATCGGCACGGGCGCATTCACTTCGATCCCGGCGCCAAGGCGGCCACGGGCGAAATCCATCAGGTTGGTTATGATCTGGCTGGCCCGCGTCAGCGCCCGCTGCATCTCGAGCACCAGCATCGCCCGGCGTTCCGGAGAAAGCTCACGACTCTCGACCATCCGTAAACCGGATGCGACCGCGGCGATCGGATTGCGCAGGTCGTGCCCGACGATGGCGATGAACTCTTCCCGCAACCGTGCGGTGTTGCGTTCGGTCTGAAGGCTTGCGCGACCCTCTGAGACCTCTTGCCGACCCTTGGCAAGCTCGTCCTGGCGGTCGAGCTCGCGAGCAATCGACCTGGCAAAGATTGTAAAGAGCAGTTGCGCCTGCTTTCCGATCTCTCGCGGTTCGGGGTCGATGGCACAGAGGGTGCCCCAGATACTGCCATCGTTTCTGATGATCGGAACCGAGATGTAGCTCTTGAAACCGTATTGCCGGGGCGTGGGATGATCGCGATAGACCTCGCTGTCATCCACATTCGGGATCGTGATGATGTTGCGGCAGGCCCTTACCTCGCGACAGATGGTCGATGCGACATCAAGCTCGTCGCCGGGCGTCAGGCCGAAGTTCACATGGTCGCGGGACGCGCAGGTCAGCCAGCGGTCTTCGGTCACGCGGGCGACAGCAACAAACCCCATGCCGGCTGCCGTGCCGCAGGCATCGAGGATCATGGAAATATCGGAGACTAGATCGACCTGCCGGATGCTTTCTTGGAGGGGATCAATATTGGGTAACATGCGTCTGGCCAAAAGTGCGTTTCCAGCGCAAGGTACTTGACGTGATACCGAACTTCCATTGGTAAATGCGCGTCTCCGAATGCCCGGCGGGTCTCAGGACGCGCGGTCGGGAACGAACCCGGCAGACAATGCCGCAGCGACAAAGGCGCGTCGTGCTTCCTTCACCGGGCTCATACAGTCCATGGCAGAGTCGGTCTTTTCCAAGGCGGCCTGACGCGCATCGTCCGCGATCGGCCAGTTGCGGCGCAGCCAGTGACGCGCCTTTTCGATCGTACTGAAGCGTTCCGCGACACCATTGTGCGCCGAGTAAAGGGTGATCGGGGCACCCAATTGTATTTCAAACATTCTTTGTCCTTGTCTGTTAACGCGATCCCGGCGCAGCCTGCCCCGCAGGGCAGTCCGCAACGCTCTTCAAAAGTGGAGGAGATCGCCTGTTCGGCGCGACGTGGGTCGTGCCAGGTCCCGCATCGGGGATACAGTCGGCTCCGAAAGCTCGGAACCAACCCTGTTATGCAGCTCCGGGATCCGGAGGCAGAGACGTCGCGCGGCTCAGCTTGCCGCGTCGTCCGGTTCGATTGCTGACGTCGTGGTCGGCTTCGACGTTGCCGCTTGCGGCTTCATTGCGCCAAACTTGCGATTGTTGGGACGTTTCTTCGCAGGAGTGCTGAGGAACTCCTTGAGATCGAGTTGCTTTTTCGGCTGGGAATAGCCCATGACCTTCTCCTTGTGTTGTTTTGTTTACGATGAACCACACGAATTCATTCGGAGAAGTTCGCGCGGGCAGGAACGTGGAAAGCGGCGGCGTGGGGCCGGGGATCAGGCGTCTTCGCCCTTGTCGCGAGCCTCGCGGGCAGCCTTCAGGCGAGCTGTTTTTTCGCGCCGGACCAGAGCCTCGTCATCCAGCAAGCGTTTTGCGCTTGCGGTCGTCTTGTCTATCGCAGTCACCGGCTCAGCGGCTTTTGCAGCCGAAGCGGAAACCGTGGGAGCCAAGAGCCGCCCACCGTTTCCCTCTTGAGCAGGAACACCTTTAGCAGGTCTTCCAGCTTCGTCTTCACGCAAGTGCCAGGTTGTTGGCGGATTCGCGACCGTCACGACCGTTCTCTACGTCGAAGGTGACAGCCTGACCGTCTTCAATCCGGCTGATCCCGGCGCGTTCGACGGCAGAGATGTGCAGGAAAATATCTTTGCTGCCATGTTCAGGCTGAATGAAGCCGAAGCCTTTGGTGCTGTTGAACCATTTCACGGTGCCATTGGCCATATCCGTGGTCTCCTTGATAAACGCTGCCCACATAATCGCGGCAGCCCGGCGTAGTCGATCCAAGCCGATCAACCGAAACCAAGCCACTGGCGGCGGAATAACGAAGAGAAGAAACCTAGGCTTTTTGTAAATGGTGTTCGCCTGACAGATTTTCAACGGCCTACGTGCGATATTAGCTTGTCACTGAGCCGGGACCACAGGTCGGGAGCGCCCAGATCTGCTGTTGGTTGCGCTTCGGTCCAACGTCGGCGACTTTGCCGGAAGCGCGAGAGGTACGGGGCGCCGCGAGCCGCATCCACTTCCTGCGCATCGCCGACCTTCATCCGTAAAGATGCCGCTCCTTCAGCGAACGGCACAAAGGTCCCGCCCAGCCGACCTTCAGCCTCCGAAAATGCTGCGCGATGGACGAATGGCCGGTATGGGGAAGCCGCACCGCCGCGATCGGCCAGGGACTGAACGGCAGGTTGGGGCCGGGAAGCACATTTTCTCGTCCAGCGTGCTCCTATCTTTTTGGCCAACTATCGCACGACGGGAATACGATATCGTGCCCGAAGCGTAGATTTGCGGCATCTGCCAAGGCTCGAAGACCCGCGACTACTTGATTTTCGCTCACGTTCGTGCTGATCCACCAGCCTGTTTCTGTCCGCTGTGTCTCGGTAACAAGGTGTGGTGACCGGAAGTGAATATCTTCACGGTTCTTGGCCACATACCGGCGCGCGCGAGTTTTCTGCTCCGCAAGTTGCTCGATGGCTGCCGGATCAAGGTTATGGAACAGATCAACGCATTTTCCGAACAGGTCGGGCAATGTCGCGCCTCTGACCGTTTGCCCCAGGACAAATGCGACGAGTTCCGTGTCGTGCGGGATGGGTGCCGATCGCTTCGCTCGAGCAGGCGTTGCGTCGAGTTCTTCCGGCTCTTGATCGGTTTCCATTTCCGCGATTCGAGGCGCGTTGACTGCATTCCGCAGCGCATCGACGACCCGCCCATCAAGCAGATGGGTCAAGGCCAGGAGGCCATGGACGAAAGGCAGTGGAAGTTGAATGGTCACGAGATCATCACTCTGGTCAGTTGCCTGCATTTTTTCCTCCTTTACGGCGCCTGTCATTGGCCTTGCGATTTTCACCATGGTGGAGCGTGATCACCGACTCTCCTTGGACAATCGCGATGCTCTGCGAGAGCCGTTCGATCTGGCGAATACGGGCCTTGAGCCTTTGGATTTCATCCTGTGCGGCACGACGCGGAATGCGATAGCCGTCATGGCCGCAGGGTTCACCCAATGCGACAAGGACATCGATGTCGGCTTTTCTGAAGCCGCGCTGCTGCCTGCGAATTTCGGCGTGGTTCGTCATCTTGAGATCAAGCATCATCGCCTCCGCCGTCGGTACCGAGGTTGAAATCGAGATCGAGTGAAGCCAGAAAGGCTTCACGCTCGTCGAAGGCTTCGCGCGTTTCCACCCTGCAATGTTCATGCAGATACGCGATGCGCTCGCCTGCCGGGAGCTTCATAACATCCTGCGGCTTGACGTCCCCCCTCAACAACACCATGCGCCCCAAGGGATCACCTTGGCACATGTCGTCGATCATATCGCTGAAGAGGTCGCTGCAAGGTGAACCGAGCGAGTATTTATAAATATCCGGCGCAAGCTCCTTGAGTTTCTGGCCAAGGAAGTCATCGAACAGATCGCCGGAACCCTCGTGGTTTTCGTCCCATTCGTAGTCGAGGAAGCTGGAACCGGAAAGGTCGCGTGCTTCGATCGCGGCACGCTCGGACGCCAAGGCCTCAATGATCTGCCCTTGGCCGTGCGAGGTCGCCGCCAGATGCTTGAGGCCCGTAGGAAAGTCGTCGAGTTGTGCCTGCATTTCGGCAACCTGTCGGCGGCGATCGGAGAGCTGAAGTTCGGCAACGACCGTGAACAGGGCCGCAGACATCTGCAGGATCGTCGTTGCCTCGACGTTGTACCTGAGTGCGGTCAACTTAAGGATCATCCGATCCTCTTCCGTCATGGGAAAGGCGACACGCGACCACTCCGCGGGCATGGTGTTCGTGCATTCCGTCGTGGAAACGGGCCGCTGCAGGTGTTCGAGCGTGCATCCGAACGCACGTTTATAGATCCGTGCCGTATTTTGGTTGACCTGGATCTGATCCGTCAGTTTCAGGTGTTGTCCAAGTCGTTTGCGGTCAAATCCATGTTTCTCTGCGAAGTGGGATTGTTTCATTCCGAGCTTGTCGAACTCGAACTTCAGGCGGCTTCCGAGAATGTGAGGCATTTTTCGTCTCCGATCAGGTATGCCTCAAATTGCGCGACTAAAGTGCGGCAAGTAAAGGGATGCCTGAAAGGAGCGCCTCATGCTTTGCTGGATTTATTCTTCAGTCATGCGGCCTGCCCCACGGATATGCCCGTGGAAATGGGGTGTATCTCGTGAGCCAACCGGGTGCGGATCTTCAGGTGCCACATCAGTGAGGCATCTGATCAATTTGGATTGGCGGGATCGGAGCATCACCTGGACGCCAGCAGGTCATGGACGGTAGGCCTTGCCTGTCGCCATGCGCGGCTTTTCCCAAGCACTCGGCGTGTTTCTCTTTGTCCACGCCGGACCTTCATCCCTCGAAAATGCTGCGCGATGGGCTAACAGCCGGTTTGGGGAAGCTGCGCCGCAGCGGCGCCCAACCTGACGAATGGCCGCTTTGGGCCGGAAGCGACGCCGCGCGGGGCGATCAGGCGCTTGCCCCTGCCGCGCAGCGAAGGTCCAGAACGAGCCCATTTTACCGAATGCTGCGCCTTGCATGAATGTCGGCAAACGGAGCCTGCTAGTTCGGGACTACTCGCCGCTCTTAAGAAGGATTGCTCCAACACTCGCTATCCCGATGACAGAAATTAGTGCGCTGGCATCGCTCAGGTTAGTGAGGTCCGAGATCGTTCCATAGACGATTGTACCCAGAGCCGTCGAACCCAGACCGACCATTACCCAAAGCCCCATGACGCGTCCATGAAAGCCATCAGGAATCGACAATTGAATCTTTGATTGGTTGGCTACGCCGACGATGGACGCTGCGCAGCCCAAGGTTCCCGCACATGCCAATCCCAGCAACCAATTCTCGGTTTGCGAGGCTCTGTTGCACAAATCCTGTGAGGGATTCATGTCGTGAATCCAGCGTGGTAGCTGGACGACATGAGCAGACCCACACCCCCGACCTACAAGACCAGGAACTGGCCAGCCTATAATGAAGCGCTCAAGCGTCGAGGCTCGCTGACAATCTGGTTCGATCCCGAGATGATCTGGGATGCTGCGCCGACCGGCAAACGCGGCCGACA
>NZ_JBNAGB010000050.1:0-11196 GCF_049800975.1 Sagittula sp. S175 | reverse complement strand
CAGTTCCTCGACCGATTTGGCCTTGCGCAGGTAGCGCGGCAGGATGCTGGGCGTGAAGGAGATCCTCTCCGTTCCCGGCTTGCGATCCCGCACCCGCGGCACCTTCACGGCGACCGGACCGATCCCGGTCAGGATTTCGCGCTCCGGCAAATGTCCGTGCCGCACCAGCCTGGCCCGGCCGTCATCGAGCCTTTCCTCAGCGAACGCGGCGAGGAGCGTTGCCAGCTCGGCCTCAACCGCTTGTTCGATAAGCTTGCGCGCACCCTCCCGGATGAGGTCCGTCAGCGGATCCGGCGAAAACCCCGATGGATCGGGCAGCGTGCTGATGGTAGTCTCCGACATGTGGCATATCCCTTTCTCGGCTGAGAATTGACGGCGTCTGAACACCGCCATGATATGCCGCCCCTCAGGGCATCACCAACTTTCGCGCGTTACTCTTCCTGTGGTGTCCGGTGCCGGTCTGGATGCGTTTGCTTCTGGTGCCGGGGGTCGTTGCGCTGTTCTGGCCCGACCTGATTGTCGAGGGCGTCGGCTTTGGGTTGGTCGTGGTCCTGCTCGGGATGAACTGGGTGCAGGCGCGACGGGCAAATACCCTGACCGGAGGCCCGAGCGGCGCACCGGGCGCTGCGGGCGGCTGAGCGCATGACCCTGATCAGGCCTTTCTTTCTGGCGGGGCTTGTCGGCGGACTGGTCTGGCTGGTCATGCAGAACTTTGTTCTTGGTGCGGCGCGCACGCAACTGGACCAGACGCTGCTGCTGACAGAACGTGCCGTCGAGGCAGAGGTGGAGCGGCTGCGCTCGCTCCCCTTCGTCGCCGCCGAAGACGCGCGGGTGCGCCGGGCTCTGGCCGGAAGCGGCGCACTGCAAGACGCGAACACCTACCTGGAGACGGTCGCGGCGCATGCGCAGGCCGGGGACCTGTTCCTGATCGACGCGCAGGGCGACACGATCGCCGCGTCGAATTGGAACCGACAGGGCAGCTTCGTTGGCCAAAATTACGGGTTTCGCCCTTATTTCCAAGAGGCCATGACCCAAGGCGAGGGCCAATTCTATGGCATCGGCGTCACGACCGGCGTGCCGGGGTATTTCCTCGCCACGCGGATCGAAGCAGAGGGCGCGCGCGGCGTGCTGGTGGTCAAGATGGACCTTCGACCGCTGGAAACCGTCTGGCGGACTGCGGATGCGGACGTTGCCCTTGCCGATCCGCATGGGGTCGTCTTCCTGTCGGCCCGACCCGATTGGGAATACCGTCCACTGACGGCGCTGGACCCCGACGTGCTGGAACAATTGGCCTCGACACGGGCTTTCGCGGGTGAGGATCTGGCCGCGGCCTTGCCGCTGCTGCCCGGACCGGCCGTCGGCAGCGATGCAAGAGGCGAAGGCTGGATCGGCCGCATCGCCACGATGCCGTCGACCGGATGGCAGGTGGTCGCTGCGCGGCCCACGACGGGTCTGCAACTCGTCTCCTTCGGGACGGCGGTGCTGGCCATGCTGGCGACGCTGGCTCTGATCGGCATGGTAAAAGCCCGGGATCAGCGCCGACAGATCGTCGCACTGCGGCTGTCACAAGCCGAAGCACTGGAGTCCATGGTCCGCGCCCGGACCGCCGACCTGGCGCGCGAAGTTGACGCCCGGACCCAGGTGGAAATCGACCTGCGCGCCACGCAGGATGCCTTGGTGCATACCGAGAAGATGGCGGCACTTGGTCGTATGTCCACGGCGATCGTTCACGAGATCAGCCAACCCCTTGCCGCGATGGAGGCGACGCTGTCGGCCGCGGAACTCGGTCTGGCGCCGTCCGATACGGCCACGGCAAACCGGTTGGCCAAGGCGCGCGGATTGATCCGCCGGATGCAGCGGACCACGAAACATCTGAAGAGTTTTGCGCGCAAGGATGTGGCGGAACGGTCGCTGATCGACCTAGGCGCTCCGGTAGTCTCTGCGCTGGAACTGGTGGCCCCCCGGGCGCGTGTCGTCGGTGTGAGCCCGGTGTTCCATCCTCCGGAGGAGAGGATCGAGGTCCTGGCGGGTGTCGTCCGGATGGAACAGGTAGTGGCCAACCTGCTGTTGAACGCGCTGGATGCGGTCGCCGATGTGCCCGACGCGCAGATCTCCGTCACGCTGACTGCCGGGAATGGTTGCGCGCGGCTGTGCGTCGCGGACACGGGCGCGGGCATCGCCGAGGCTGATCTGCCCAATGTCACCGAACCGTTCTTCTCCACAAAGGTCAGTGGAGAAAGCCTTGGACTGGGTCTTGCGATCTGCAAGGCGATCCTGTCCGACTTTCAGGGTACGCTATCCATCGAGTCGGTGCCGGGACAGCGCACGCAGGTCACCGTCACCATACCGCTGGCGATGCCGAACGGAGCAGAGGCCGCATGACCGCCCGTATCTTCATCGTTGACGATGATGCCGATCATCTTTCGGCCTTGGCCGATCTGATCGACGCCTCGGGCTATGCCGTGCAGACCTTTGGCGCGGCACAGGATGCACTGGACGCGATGGCCGAACAGCCCGATCTTTTGATCAGCGATCTTCGCATGCCCGGCATGGATGGCATGGCCTTCCTCCGGCAGCTTCGGCTGCGCAGGCTGGGTATGCCGGTCGTGATGCTGACCGGGCACGGCGATGTCGGCCATGCGGTCGAGGCCATTCGCGCTGGTGCCGAGGATTTCCTCGAGAAACCCTATGAATCCGCGCATCTTCTCGCAGTGATCCGCCGCACGCTGGAGGCGCAGGCCACGCGAAACGAGATCGCGCGGCTACAACAGGTTCTGGCCGAGCGCGCCGAGGACAGCATCCTTGGCCGGTCCCGCGCGATGCAGCAATTCCGCAAGCGCATCTCGGTGCTGGCTTCGGTCGATCTGGACGTGCTCATCACCGGCGAGACAGGGACCGGCAAGGAACTGGCCGCTCGCGGCATCCACGCCGCAAGCCCCCGCGCCAAAGCGCCGTTCATCGCGCTGAATTGCGCGGCACTGCCGGAATCCATGGCCGAGACCATCCTGTTCGGCCATGCCGAGGGGGTTCTGGCGCATGACGCGGCGGGCCGCGTCGGCAAGCTGGAGGCAGCCCAGGGCGGGACGCTGATGCTGGACGAAGTCGAGACCATGCCTATGGCCATTCAGGCCAAGCTGTTGCGGGTGCTTCAGGAACGCAGTTTCGAACGTCTGGGTGACACCGTGACCCGGAGTCTGGACGTCAGGGTGATCGCAACGACAAAGACGAACCTTCGTCTGCTCGATGGCTTCCGCCCGGACCTGTTCTTTCGGCTGGCGACGGCAGAATTGACGACGCCGACCCTGCGCGAAGCGGGCGAGGATATCCCCCTGATCTTCCTCCACTACGCGCAACTCGCCGCCCGCCGCTATGGCCGCGAGTCCCCCAGACTGCCCTGGGCGCTGGCGCAGAAACTGAAGCGGCAAGCCTGGAGCGGCAATGTCCGCGAGCTGAAATCGAGCGCAGAGGCCTTTGCCCTCGGGCTGGTGGAGTTCGAAGGCGGCGGGGTGCCCGCAACGACCCCGATGACCTTGGCCGACCGCGTTGCCGACTTCGAGGCCCGCGAGATTTCGGCTGTGCTGGATGCCCACGCGGGCAATACCTTGCGGGCGGCGCAAACCCTCGGGCTTCCGCGACGCACGCTGAACGACAAGATGCGGCGATACGGAATTTCGTCGGATGTCGAGCGCAAGCCGGACGTTTCCTGATATAACACCTGGACCGGCCTGGACGGACCGCTATTGGTCATTTCGAAGGTACCGTTGCCCGCAGTCGTCTACGTTCCGGCGGCAAGCCTGTTTCCTGCAATGTGCTCCGCATTGCTTCAGCCTTGAGATTGTCCCCAAGGACTGGACGCTCTTCGAAGTTTGCCGCCGGAGCCACCGCGCAAGAACAGAAGGGCGGGCCAATGATAGAAATAAATTGGCCTGAGTGCAAGGCACTGGTGGGTCGCCTCGACTACCAGACGCATAGCTCGCGCACCAGACTCGCTAGCGGACCGTTCTCGAGTGGTTGATGAGGGCTGGGGACCAGCCGTTACATCCCGTGTTGCGAAAGTCCTTCACCAAGGACGAAGCCGCTCGCGCGGCAATGGCGCCCGTGGCAGGCGTTCGGGACCGATCGCCACCCTGTGCATTTGGGAATGCGGGCACCTGCCTGACGATTGAGGCCTCTCAATCGACAGACAGGAGGTTCCCATGACCGGGGAGAGGATTCCGCACTGAGCCGCGGAAGCTGCCCGTGGTGTTCAGCGTCGAGGGGATGTCCGACATCCTGATGGCGGCGCCCGGGCCCGGCCTGAAGTATCGCGCGGCTCTCAGCATCTCCTACGGTGCCGGGCTCAGGGCTGCCGAGGTCTGCAATCTCAAGATCGGGGACATCGTGCCGGAGGCGCGTCTTTGACACGACAGCGACCGCATGCTGATCCATGTCGAGCAGGGCAAGGGGCGGAAGGACCGCAAGGTCATGCTGTCCCCCGGCTTGCTCGAACTCCTGCGCGACTACTGGCGCGAAGCGCGCCCCAAGGGCTGGCTTTTCCCCGGCAAGCCCAAGATCAACCCGATCTCGCCACGGCAACTGAACCGCGCGTTCACGTCAGCCAAAACGATGGCCGGGGTCAAAAAGGCGGCGACCCTGCACACCCTGAGGCACAGCTTTGCGACCCATCTGCTGGAGGCCAACACGGATGTCCGGGTGATCCAGGTTCTGCTCGGCCATGCCAAGCTGACGACGACGGCGCAATACACGCATGTCGCCACCAGGACGATCCGCGACACGGTCAGCCCCTACGAGATGCTGGCCAAGCTGCAGGATCACGCCGTGAAGCGAAGTCTGGAGTGACCGGGCGCCGGGGTGCCCCGGCCGACGCTGGAGATCGCTGACATCTTTCGCGCCCATGGTCCTGCGTGGCGGCGGGCCAATGCCGGGCATGTCAGCCTGACCCAGCTCAAGGTGATGTCCACTGCCCGGCAGTGCATTGCGAAGCAATGTCACGGGAGGGGGCAATCGAAGCCTGCCGAACCGAGGCGCTCGGCGGGCATGTGGCGGGCTGCGCCAAGTGCGGCCATCATCACATCGCCTACAATTCCTGCAAGAACCGGCATTGTCCGAAGTGCCAAGGGCCAGCGGCGCGCGACTGGATGGCCGCCCGCGCCGAGGACCTTCTCCCCGTGGAGTATTTCCACGCCGTCTTCACCCTGCCAGCCGAGATCGCGCAGATCGCCTTGTGGAACAAGAAGGCCATTTACGGCATGCTGTTCCGCGCGTCTGCGGAAACGGTGATGACAACCGCCGCCGATCCCAAGCGCCTCGGTGCCAAGATCGGCATGACCAGCGTGCTTCACACCTGGGGCCCTGCCCTGACGCATCACCCCCACATCCACATGATCGTGCCGGGCGGAGGACTGTCACAGGACGGCACCCGATGGGTCGCCTGCAAACCCGGGTTCTTCCTGCATGTCCGCGTGCTGTCCCGCCTGTTCCGGCGCCTGTTCCTCGAAGGGCTGGTGGCTCTGCATCGCGTCGGAGAACTGGCCTTCTACGGTGACCTTGAACGGCTGGCAAATGCGGATACTTTTGCCGCGTGGCTCGCCCCTTTCCGCAAATCCGAATGGGTGGTCTATGCCAAGCCGCCTTTCGGTGGCCCCGAGGCCGTGCTCGCCTACCTCAGCCGATACACACATCGCGTCGCAATCTCGAACCATCGCCTGATTAGCGCCGACGCCGGGACCGTCGCGTTCCGTTGGAAGGACTACCGCATCAAAGCCGGCGACAGGCAGAAGATCATGCGTCTCGCCACACCAGAGTTCATCCGCCGTTTCCTGATCCATGTCCTGCCAGACGGCTTCCACCGCATCCGGCACTACGGCCTGCTGGCCAGCGCGACCCGCAAGGTCAATATCGCCCGCGTCCGCGACCTGCTCGGGCAGCGTACGCCCGAACGGGAAGCGCAAGACCCGACGGAGCTCGCACCTCTTACCTTGCGGGAACCGTGCCCATGCTGCGGCGGGCCGATGCGCATCATCGAGATCTTCCGTCGCGGCCAGAAACCAATGTCGCGCGCACCGACGCGGGAGCAAGCCGCATGACGAAACTCCCGTCACTGTCACGAAAACCACTCCGGATCTTGCAATCGTCCCGGACAGGCTCAGCTTGGCCCTACACGGCGCCGTGCCCACGAACCGCCGACGGAATGCGCCATCCGAAACCGAGCATCATCACTTGGACGGATCAGGGCGCCATTGGGAACGGTCGGCAGCCTTCGAACCGCCCACCACGCTACGCCGTCGCTGGATACCTCAGCCCACTTTCCCCATAGACTGCGCCCGGCCAACGCGGCTTCCACCTTGGGAGGATTTCCAACGCGGGCCGACGAAGCGCCGCCAGGAAACGTTGCTCCACGGCCCGCATCAAAAATCCTTCACCAACGCGGACCTTCGACAGAGCATCTACCGCCGCAGCGCGGCTTCACCAAACCGGACATCCAAGGCATCCTGCAGCATTTTTGACAGGCCAAGGTCGGCTGTGCGCAGAAAGCTGACCTAACTAAACCAGAGCCCGTGCAGTTCCGGAAGGACTTGCCGCCAGGACAATGCTCCGCGGTCAGGGCTTCAGCCGGGCCATGGACGGGGAGGATAATGTTCCGGCGCATCAATTGGTGTTGAGGACCGCACCATTAGTATCCACAGGTCGAGACCGTCATCAGGTGACATTGGCCCGGAACGCACATCTTGCGTCTCGGCGGTGCAGGCTCTGGCGAATATTTGCCTTGGGGCTGGCGGTCCATTGCCACGAAATGCCCTGTCCGCCCCGGAAACTGGCCGATCTCCCGCGCAATACGCCTTAGCTTTTTCCCATCTCGAAGAGGAGTCGGGAGCACACTTGGGCGGTTGGCCCGATATGGGAGGAAGACCATGACGAAATTCGTGAAACACGCATCTTTGCGCAGACTGGGAACTGCCGTTGCCTTGTCGGTCGGCCTTGCTGTGCCGGCACTGGCGCAAGAGCAACTGTCGATTGCCACAGGCGGGACCGGTGGGGTGTACTATCCGATGGGCGGCGGGCTGGCCGAAATCATCAACACGCATATCGACGGATATTCCGCGACGGCCGAAGTCACAGGCGCGTCGGTCGAGAACATGGGCCTGATCGCCACCGGCGACGCGGACCTGGCCATCGGCCTGGCCGACACGGTGGCGCAGGCCTATTCCGGCACGGGCCGGTTCGAGGGCCAGCAACTGCCGATGGTCCGTGGGCTGGCATCGCTTTATGCCAACATGGTGCAGATCGTGGCGTTGAAGGATTCGGGCATCAGCTCGCTCGACGATCTGCGCGGCAAGCGCGTCTCCATCGGCGCGCCGGGGTCCGGCACCGAGGTGAACACCAACGCGATCCTCGCGGCGAACGGCATCAGCTATGACGATATCGAGGAACAGCGCCTGAACTTCAACGAAACCGCCGACGCGCTGTCCAACGGTGACATCGACGCCGGGTTCTGGTCGGTGGGCGCGCCGACGTCGTCGATCCTCAACCTTGCGACCACGCAGGACATCGTCGTCATCGCCCTGACCGAGGCACAGCTGGAGGCCGCAATGGCCGCGGACGCAACCTTTGCCCGGACGGTCCTGCCCGGCGGCAGCTATACCGGCGTCGACGCGGACATCACCGTGCTGGGCATTCCGAACGTGCTGACGGTCTCGTCCGAGATGCCGGACGAGGTGGCCTACAACGTCACCAAGGCCATGTTCGAGAACATCGCCGAACTGCAGGCGATCCACCCGGCAGCGCGCGAGACGACGGTGGAGTTTTCCCTGACGGCGACGCCGGTGCCGCTGCATCCCGGCGCGATCCGCTACTACGAAGAGATCGGCGCCACCGTTCCGGACAAACTGCGTCCATGATCGGAGCCATCCGGGGAAGGGGAGTTCAATGGCTCCCTTTCCTCCTTCTCTCGCTGCTGCCGGTTCCGGCAGGGGCGGATGCGCTGACGGCCACTCTCGAAGACGGAACGGAGATTGCCCGCCTGGACGTTCCCGAAGGCACCGGCTGGTGCGTGTTGTGGAACCATTCGGTGAAGGGCTTTGCGGTCTCTGACTGCTACGAGAACCGGGCGGGCCGGATGGTCCTCGTTCACGCGCATCTTCCCGACTTCGCCGCTGGTCTGGACCATATTCCCGGGCGCGGACGGCAGGTCACGGACGGACAGGGCGGCTACTTCATACTCGACATCGACGAACCGGTTCCGGGTGACGCCTATATCTTGCGCCCCGGTGCCGATCCCGTGAACCACCGCCTTCAGGTCGGAGACGACATCGTCTCCCTGACTGCGGTTGCGTCGCACCAAAGGGTGCGGATCGCCCTCGAAAGGACACAGACCCGATGACAATGCCATCCGACGACCCGCTTCCGCCGCCTGAACAGCCATGGATGGTTGCGCGTGCCATCACGGTGATCGGCATCGCGCTGTCGCTGTTCCAACTGTATACAGCAGGCGTGCAGCCGCTTGGGCTGTTTTTCCAGAGACCCATCCACCTCGGCTTTGTCCTGGTGCTGTGCTTCCTGATCTACCCGGCCTTCGGCAAGGATCGACCGCGCGGCGTGACGGGATGGATCATCGACGGCACCCTGATCGTGCTGAGTATTGGCGCAGGCGCCTGGGTACCGCTGAACATCGACATCATCGCCAACCAAGTCTTTCCCCGGACAGTCGACGTTGTCATGGGTGTTGCAACCATTATCGTCGTGCTCGAGGCCGCGCGACGTGCCGTGGGCCTCGGCATGACGCTGATCGGTGCCTTCTTCATCGTTTATGCCTTCGCGGGTAGCCGGGGTGAGTTGCCCTTTCTCGCGGACTGGATGCCCGGCATCCTCAATCATCGCGGCTATTCGCTGGAGCGTCTGGCCAGCCAGATGACGCTGGGGGCCGAAGGCATCTTCGGCATTCCGCTCGGCGTCGCGGCGACCTTCGTCTTCGTCTTCGTGCTGTTCGGGGCCTTCCTCGAAGTCACCGGCGCGGGCAAGTTCTTCATCGACCTTGCCTATGCCGCCGCAGGCCGTCAGCGCGGCGGCCCGGCCAAGGCCGCCGTGATCGCCAGCGCTGGCATGGGGTCGATTTCAGGCTCGGCCATTGCCAACGTGGTGACGACCGGCGCCTTCACCATTCCCTTGATGAAGAAGCTCGGCTACCGCCCCGCGCAGGCAGGCGGGATCGAGGCGGCGGCCTCCACCGGCGGGCAGATCATGCCGCCGCTGATGGGGGCCGGTGCCTTCCTCATGAGCGAATATACCAGCGTTCCTTACGTCGACATCGTGCTGATCTCGATCTTTCCGGCGGTGCTGTATTTCGGTACGGTCTACCTGCTGGTGCATATCGCGGCGGTCAAGCAGGGCATGACCGGCCTGTCCGCCGAGGACCTGCCCGACACGCGCAAGGTTCTGGCCGAAGGCTGGCATTTCCTGCTGCCACTGGCCGCCCTCGTCGCCCTGCTGGTGGCGGGCTATTCCCCGATGCGGGTGGGCTTCTACGCGATCCTGTCGATCATCGCGGCGGCCTCGGCGCGGGCGCTCTGGACCTTCGCCAAGTCTGGTCCGACGGTGTCGGGCTTTGTCGCGCTGTCCAGACGCGGCCTTGCCCTGACGCTCGAAGCGCTAGATCTGGGCGCGCGCAACGCGGTGGCGGTGTCCGTGGCCTGTGCCGTCGCGGGCATCATCGTGGGCGTCGTCGGCCTGACAGGCCTCGGGCTGAAGTTCTCGGCCATGATGATCGCCTTCTCCGGGGGCAACATCGTCTTGGCGCTGATCCTGGTCCTGCTGGCCAGCCTCGTGCTGGGCATGGGCCTGCCGGTAACAGCCGCCTATATCGTGCTCATCATCCTTGTTGGTCCCGCGCTGACTGAACAGTTCGGCATTCCGCTTTTGATCGCACATCTGGTGGTGTTCTGGTATTCTCAGGACAGCAACGTGACCCCGCCCGTCGCGCTCGCGGGGTTTGCCGGGGCCGCGATTGCCGGATCGAAGCCCATGGAGACGAGCATTCAGGCATGGAAATACGCCAAGGGTCTCTACCTGATTCCGCTCTTTATGGTGTTCAACGAACAGATCATCATCGGAGGGTCGGTGCCTTTTGTCCTCTGGGGGGGGGGGCTGGCGATCCTCGGGCTGGTGGCCTTTGCCGCAGTGCTCGAAGGCTTCCTGTGGGAGATATGCTCGAAAGTTGGTGACGCTTGATCAGGCGGCAGCTTGAATGTGGCGGACGCCGTCGCGGAACTCAACCCCGCTGATGACCTCTGGCAGGCGGTTCCGGCCGTCGAGCCTCCGCCATTTCTTCTGCGCCGACATCATCAGCCGGAAGGCCATGGCGAGCCCGGTCTTTCGGCTCAGGCAGCCCTTGGTTCGCCGGGTGCGGTGCCGGACGGTGGCGAAGGTGCTCTCGATCGGATTTGACGTCCGGATATGTTTCCAGTGCTCGGCCGGATAGTCGTAGAGGGTCAGCAGCGCGTCCCGGTCCTTGACCAGCTTGGCCACCGCCTTGTCCCATTTCACACCGTAGGTTTCGACGAAGAAGTTGAAGGCGACGTTGGCTTCGGCCTTTGTCCCGGCCTGCCAGATGTCGTGCAGGTGTCCTTTGGCCCTGGCCTGCGCCGATTTCGGCAGCGCGTTCAGCACGTTCATGGTCTTGTGCAGCCAGCACCGCTGCTCCTGCGTCGTGGGGAAGACTTCGCGCAGGGCCGTCCAGAAGCCGAGGGCACCGTCGCCGATCGCGAGCTTGGGATCCTGCGTGAGGCCGCGCCGCTTGAGATCGAGCAGCACCTCGCGCCAGCTCTGGGTGCTCTCGCGGAAGCCGTCGGTCATGGCCAGCAGTTCCTTCCGGCCGTATTCATCCGCCCCGACGATGACCAGAACGCATTGCTTTTCCTCGGCCATGCGCGGCTTGAAGTAGACACCGTCGGCCCAGATGTAGAGGAACCGCCGGGTTCCGAGGTCGCGCTTCTCCCAAGCCTCGTATTCGGACCACCAGTTGGCTTTCAGGCGGGTGACGGTCTTGGCCGACAGGCCCTTGGCGTCCGGCCCCAGAAGGGCGGCCAGCGCCTCGCCGAAATCGCCGGTGGAGACCCCCTTGAGGTAGAGCCAGGGCAGCAGTTCCTCGACCGATTTGGCCTTGCGCAGGTAGCGCGGCAGGATGCTGGGCGTGAAGGAGAT
>NZ_JBNAGB010000049.1:0-12370 GCF_049800975.1 Sagittula sp. S175 | reverse complement strand
TGTCGGCCGCGTTTGCCGGTCGGCGCAGCATCCCAGATCATCTCGGGATCGAACCAGATTGTCAGCGAGCCTCGACGCTTGAGCGCTTCATTATAGGCTGGCCAGTTCCTGGTCTTGTAGGTCGGGGGTGTGGGTCTGCTCATGTCGTCCAGCTACCACGCTGGATTCACGACATGAATCCCTCACAGGATTTGTGCAACAGAGCCTGTGTGAGGTCTCCCGCAATGCGGACCTCCGACGGTCGCGTGGGTTTGCAAGCGCGGCGAACGGCAACTTCGACGGGCCGCGCCGCGGCATCCTGATCTGATGCTTAAGGTCGGCTCTGGGCCGTTTGCGACGGAGCCGATGGTCGGGGCGGGAAGCTAACCTTCTCCGCAGGCGCGAAGCGGTCAAGGCGCAACATTGAAAGCAGACATCCACATTCACCGGAAACCGTGAAGTCCTCTGCGATGCCGCAAGTCGACCCCGCGCCCATATCGCCTGATGCTGGGCATTGAACGAAAGTCCGCTCTCCCGACTATCGGTCGAACAGGATGATAGGATCAAAGTAGCGGTCCATCCGTTTACCTTAATCTGTCAGAAGTTTTGGCTGCTATGACTTGCGCCAACTGTCTGCCAAAATCTTTTGTCCATCGCCAAAATCGAGATACCAATCGTTCCAGCCGTTTCGACTTGTTCTCGTGATGGTCCGCGATGCCCCGGAGAATGTGCCGAACAGCGTGTTATATCCTTCAACGACAAGCTGACCATTCTCAATGACCCCGCGATACAACTGACCGCCGTAGGTGAACTCGCATCGCGTACCATCTTCTGGCAATCCAGACCGTGAGCCGTTATTGATGTCATTGGTCGAATCGGAGTCCTTGAAAAATCCTTCCTGCCGGATTGGAGCAATCCAGACACGTCGAGCTGCCTTGAAAAGCATTTCAGCGCGCTGCTGTATTGCGTCTTCATCCCACTGGCTCCATTCGTTCAAGTCACGGTTCAATGCCAGACTTGAATGAGCGCGGATGGCAGGCATCTTGGTAGCATAAGGGCCATTGGATACGCTGGAGTTAAGCTTTTGTGTCAAAAGCGTAAGGTTCCCAATGGTGTCGACCACTTTGCTTCGGCGGAGCATCATTGATCGATACTCCATGTCAAAATCGTCAATAGTATCTACACCTTCGTATCCCGGGAGCGGCCATGCTTCCTGCCATTTGCGCGGCATAATGTGTTCGATTGTCAAAGCTGATTTTATTTCGATGTCCTCATTGCGATCACTCCGCAACTCGGATTCAATAATTTCGAACAGATAGTTCAAGCGATTTTGACGGGCTGGACTGTACTGATCACGCGTCATCCACGCAATATTCCACTCCTCATCATCCGGCCACCTGTCGATATCGCTTTCACGCTCAGACAGGCTTGCAAAAAGGGATTCAATCTGATCTCCTGCTGCTTCACGCAGCTTAGGAATGAGGCCAACAAAGAGCTTATTGTAGTTTTTTGTCGTGAGGCGACAGATGTCACGCCGCAAAATATAGCTCTTTAGAATGGAAAGGGCCTCAGGCAGACGATCACCAAGGTTTGCCTCGGTGGCTAAATAAAGCACCAGCGGCAAAACAGTTGAAACATCAAATGCATGAGCGAAGCGACCAAAGTCTCCAAGGGGGTCCGACTTGCCTTGCTCGAACAAGCGTTCTTCTACCTTGGCCGATGCGGATATCGCTTCCAGCTCGGGAACAACGCTTGGAAATGGCCGCTCGTTCAAGATCCAGCGTCGATAGCTATCATAAAGGTTCTCAATGGAGACAAGGCTGCCGATGTTCATCGACAGGTGATCGGTGAGCAACCAATCAAGTCTTGCGCGTGACTGTCGGCCTCTGGAAGCAACCTGTGACCAGAAGGGCCTGTCCAGTGGCAGCCAGTGCTCTTCATAGAGCTTGTCTACATTGAGCGACCCTTCGACCTGGCCCATGCCTTTCGCGCGCTGAAAGATGAAGTTGCGCATAAGGTCACCCGGCGAAAGCTCCACTCCGCGACTGTTGAGCGTTTCGAATATGGTTTGAGGGTCATCGCCCCCTTCAAGCTCGATTGATACAATAGCCAAACCATCCTTCAAGGCTTCGAATATCGTCTCAAAGCGATGCTCATCAAAAACATTGTCAATAGCGACATGATTTCTAATGGCGTCTTTCAGGTATTCGTGGGCAAGTACCGATTTCTTTACGAAACCATCATCTCGTTGCTTCGGCAAAGAGTCTTCTATCTCTGCTTCAGGATCGACTATTCCGGTGAATGACCTTCTGTCCATCAACGATGGCCAAAGCTTAAATCGTTCGACTTCGGGGTGCTCCATCACCCCATCATTCAAAAGATATTTCTGCAGCTCTGAAGCATATCTTGATCCACTTTCCTCAGCCACGTCTCTCAGTGCCGCCAAAACTATTTGGAATGTTGTCAGCCGCTGTTGGCCATCAATGATCTCAAAAGCCTGAACCTGCTTCCCAAAAGTCTTTATCTGCCCTATGACCATTGCGCCCATGAAATGTGGAACCACTGACAAACGGTCCTCATCTATGCGCTTGGCTATGCGCTCAATATCTTCCCATAGAAGCGGGATTTGGGATCCGACATTCCATGCGTACTGCCGTTGATACAGAGGTATTAGAAATCGCTTCTTGCCATCGAACAGCTCGATGATTGACCGCGTATAGGGTTTCATCCACTCTACTCACATTCTTCTTCTTCGACGATAACGACTGATTCACTCACCTCTGTAAATCCAACGCCGCCTGCTCGGTCTGGGAAGACAACCACAGGACACAAACGCAAGCAAGGAAGTCTGGCACCGTGGCGGGCTCTCGCGTTAGTTCTCTTCTCGCTGGGGGCAAGGCTTGCTCAATTGACACGGTGAAACTGACATTCATTTTCATCTTCGGATCGGCAGCAAAATCCGCTCCCCCGACCTTGGCCTGCCAGATCATGCTGCGCGATGCCGCCGACGGCCGGTTTGGGGAAGCTGCACAACAGCGATAGTCAACCCGACGAATGGCAGCATTGGGCCGTGAGTAACATTGAATCCGGTCTCAAGTGATGGTCCGGGCCGGTCCTCGGAGGTGCAACGTCAGGAGGCCGTCACCCTGTCCCAGCTCAGGCCGAACTTTGCGAGGTATTTCTTCAATCGGTCGGCGTCGTTGGTGGTCGATCGACGGGCGCGGGAGGCGGCAAAGAGGGTGCGACCGGCGGCGCTGAGGCTTGAGGAGGCGCGGCAGGTGCGGATGACATGGGCCAGTTGGAACTGGTCAAAGGCGTCGATCTCCGAGGAGTCCGGGCCGATGACATCTGCGAGGAGGCGAAGGTCTTCGTCCGCCGTGGCATCGTGCCAGCCTTCGCGCAGGCGGGCGATTTCATCATCCACCATGGCGCGGGTGATGCGGCCTCGCGGCGCGAGGGTGCAGAGACGGCGGACGGAGCCGGAGAGGTCGCGGAAATTGCCGGGCCATGGTGTCGCGGGGTCTTTGGCAAACCGCAGGTAATGTTCGCGCGCGTCGGTGTTGAAGCCGGTCTGGATGCCGAGTTCCCGCTCGGAGCGGGCAAGCTCGAAAGCGAGGTTGGGCGCGAGGTCTTCGGGACGTTTCCGAAGCGGCGGCAGGGCAAACCGCCACGTGTCGAGCCGCGCCAGAAGGTCCGGGCGGAAATGGCCGTCTGCGGCCAGTTTGCGCAAATCACGGCCCGCGCCCGCGATGACGTGAAAACGGCTGGAGCGCTGTGTGTCGGATCCCACCGGGTAGTAGGTTCCCGTCTCGATGGCGTGCAGCAGCACCGCCTGCGCGTCCAGCCCCAGCATGTCGATCTCGTCAAGGAACAGCGTCCCGCCGTCCGCTTCGCGCAGGTGACCGTTACGCTCGGTTCCGGCGATCCCTGTATGGCTGCGACGCTGGCCAAAGAGCGTTGCCATCGCGTCCGGCCCGTTCAGCGTGGCGCAGTTCACATGCACCATCCGACCCTTCACCCGCCGCCGGTCCAGCTTGAGGTTATGGATGCGCGCGGCAAGCTCGGTCTTGCCTGTTCCAGTCTCCCCCAGCAGCAGGATCGGCGCGTCGGATTTGCTTGCCACCAATTCGATCTGGTCGATCAGGGCGTTGTAGGTCGGATTGCGGGTTTCGATGCCGCCTTTCAGCTGGTCGCTGTACGCGCGCGACATCTGGTCAAAGCGCTGCTGCAGCGCGTTGTATTGCGACAGGTCGAGGTCGATGATGTCGAACTTGCCAATCTCGCCCTCTTCACGCGGCGGGCCGGTCTGGATCAGCTTGGCAGGGACGTGGCGGCTTTCGGTCAGCAGGAACCAGCAGATCTGGGCGACGTGGGTGCCGGTGGTCAGATGCACATGATAGCGCTCGCGGTCCTCGTCAAAGCCGTAGTCGCGGGCAAAGTCGAAGAGTTTGCCGTAGACCTCCTGGAAATCCCACGGATCGTCGAGGTCGAGCCGTTGCAGCAGGACCTCGGTGTCCGGCGAGATGGCGCGCATCTCCTGCGCCACACCATGCGCGAGGCGGCTGAACTTGTGGTCGTAGAGCAACTCGAAGCGGTCGACCTCGAAGTCCTGCTGTTCGACCAGGCTGCGCGATGGCTTCCACTTGCGCTTGCGGCCCGCATCAAGCTGGGTGCCGAGGAAGCCGATGACCACGTTTCTCATGCGCTTATCCAAGATGATATACGGCTATAATTTTGGATCGTATACTTGGGGGGTGATTTGCGCAATTCCGAATATTTCGGTTAACTATCAACGGCTTGCTCGAATTTCACTTTTCTCTCAGCCTCCGCCGCACCCAATGGCACAACAGGCTCACCGAAGAGAGAAGGAAGAAAACAATGGCAAACAAATCCGTGTTTGCATCGATCAAGGGCCGGTTCGCCAAGGCAACCGCTGTGAACGCCGAAGGCGTGCCGGCCTACCGCCATTCCGATGCACATGCCCTCGCGCAGGTGGCCATGACCGGCACCTTCGGCGGCATGTTCTACACCGACCCGGCCGAAGAACTGGAGTATGTCGTCGACCTCGCGGAGACCGTCGATCCGATGATCCTCGCCCAGACGGCGATCTACGCCCGCACCGAGGGCTACATGAAAGACATGCCAGTGGTCTTGCTGGCGGTTCTGGCGCGGCGCGATCCGGCGCTCTTCCGCGCGGTCTTTGGCCGCGTGATCGACAACGGCAAGATGCTGCGGACCTTCGTGCAGGTGATCCGTTCGGGGGCCACGGGACGCAAATCGCTTGGCTCCGCGCCAAAGGCGATGGTGCAGACCTGGCTGAACACGGCGTCCGACCGGGCGCTTTTGCAGGCCAACATCGGCAATGACCCGTCCCTGGCGGATGTCATCAAGATGGTCCACCCGAAGCCTGAAACGCGCGAGCGTGAGGCGCTTTATGCCTGGATCGTCGGTCGTCCCTGCGAGGCGCGGCTGCTGCCGCAGGCGGTGCAGGACTGGATGGCCTTCAACAAGTCGGGCAGGGGGAGCGTGCCGGATGTGCCGTTCCAGATGCTGACCCAACTGCCGCTGACCTCCCACCAATGGGGGCGGCTGGCGCGCAACGGGTCGTGGCAGATGGTGCGGCAGGGTCTGAACATGTTCCTGCGCCACGGGGTCTTCGACGTGACGAAAAACGTCGATCACGTGGCGGCCCTGCTGCGTGACCCCGAGGCGATCCGCAAGGCGCGTGCCTTCCCGTACCAGCTTATGGTCGCGGCGCAGCACGTGTCACCGGAGATGCCTCTGGCCATCGTCGAGGCGCTGCACGATGCCATGGAACTGGCGGTGCAGAACGTGCCGAAGGTGCGTGGTCAGGTCGTCGTCTGCCCGGACGTGTCCGGGTCGATGCTGGGGCCGGTGACGGGGTATCGCCCCGGCGCCTCCTCCAAGGTGCGCCACGTCGATGCGGCGGCCTTGGTGGCGGCGGCCTTCCTGCGGGTGAACCGGGGCTGCACGGTGCTGCCGTTCGAGTTTGACGTCCGCGATGTCAAGCTCAGGGCGCGCGACACGGTGCTGACCAACGCCGAGAAGCTGGCCACGATGGCGGGCGGCGGGACGAATTGTTCCGCACCGCTGAAGTGGCTCAATGATCGGGGGCGCACGCCGGACCTCTTGGTCTTCGTCTCGGACAACCAGTCCTGGGTTGATGCCCGGAATGGTGGTCAGGGCACGGCGATGATGGCCGAATGGGAGCGTCTGAAGCGGCGCAACCGCAAGGCCCGCCTCGTCTGCATCGACATCGCGCCCTTTGGGACGACGCAGGTGCAGACGCGTAAGGACGTACTGAACGTGGGCGGCTTCTCCGATGCCGTCTTCCGGCAGGTGGCCGACTTTGCGCAGGGGCGCACGGGGGGCGACCACTGGACCCGCGAGATCGCGAAGATCGCGGTTTGAACAAGCGTCCGGGCGGTGCGCCGCCCGGATGACGGGGCAAACTAAAATGGGCGGAATGCCTGCGGGAGTACAGCTGTAACCTGTCAAACCCTCTCGCAATCTTTCTTGTCCGCCCAACCAAACGAAAGGACATGTCTCGGCGAATGCCGGGGGAACTACAGAGCTTCTAACTCCCAGGTCGCGGGTTCGAATCCCGCCGCGCCCACCAAAACACTGAGGGCGCGTAGCTCAGTGGTAGAGCAGGAATGTTTCCCCATGTCGGCCCTTGCACAGCGCGGTCTGACGCCTTGTCGCCGAGGCAATTTTGGAAGGTAGCTCAATTGGCAGAGCAGCGGTTTTTGGTACCGTTGGTTGCAGGTTCGAATCCTGCCCTTCCAGCCAGTGATTGAAACGCAGAACGAAAGGAAGTGTCCCGGCGAATGCCCGGAGGAACTACAGCTCCACAAATCCGGATAACCCGAGGGGTTCAATTCCCCTCCTGGCTGGCGCCCATACGGCAAACGCGATCCTGCAAAGGGTCGCGGGGCGGGGACCGGGATGTTTCTCCATGGTCGTGCAAACGACCGATTTGTCGCCGGGACGCGCGGGGAATGCCCGCAGGACTACAGGTAGACGCACCTCCCCCCGTGGGACGGGGCCTTCGTCAGAAGGCTGTGCCGGTTCAAACCCGGCCCGGGACGTTCCACGAGGAAAACCCGGTGGCGGAATTCACTGTCCTGCGATCCCTTGTCCCCGCGTCCGACGACCGAGGAAGATGATGATGACGACTGAAACCACATACGATCCCGTAACCGGCGAACACCTCAAGGACTGGGGGCATCGCCCGGGCAAGCAATTCCCGGAGCTTCTGGCCCGCGCCAATGCTCTGCGCGCGGAGGGCTTCGGGCTGGTGAAGATCCGCATGGAGCTTGAGGGAGAGATCCCCGAGGTCCCGCCGACCATGGACCTGCGCGCCACCAGCGCGGTGCCCTTTCACGAGAACATCGAAACAGGCGACGCGGACGAAGAGGACAACCTTGCCAAGGTGCGCCAGACCATGACCGCATTGATGCGCGTGCCGACCATCGAAGCCGGGGCCATCATGCCCGATGCCTGCCCGGCGGGGCCGGTGGGCACGATCCCTGTCGGCGGTGTGGCTGCGGCGCGAAACGCGATCCATCCGGGGATGCATTCGGCGGACATCTGTTGTTCAGTGATGATCACCGATCTGGGCCATGCCGATCCGAAGGCCGTTCTGGACGCCGCGCAGTCGGTCACGCATTTCGGCCCCGGCGGGCGCCCCAATGGCAAGCGCTTCACCGTGTCCATGGGCCTGCTCGATGCCTTCCGCGAGAACCCTTTCCTGAACAATCCCAAGAGCCTGCGCATGGCGCAGGAGCATATGGGGACGCAGGGCGACGGGAACCATTTCCTGTTTGTCGGGCGCTCGCGCAAGACGGGGCGGACGGCGATCGTGACCCATCACGGCTCGCGTGGGCCGGGGGCGGTTTTGTACAAGAACGGCATGGCGGTGGCAGAGCGGTTCCGCAAGGAACTCTCGCCGTCGACGCCGAAGCAGAACGCCTGGATTCCGGCGGATAGGCAGGAGGGGCAGGACTACTGGGCCGCGCTGCAACTGATCCGCAAGTGGACGAAGGCCAACCACAACGCCATTCATCAGGCGACGGTGGAGGCCGCACGGGCCGAGGTAGGCAACCGCTTCTGGAACGAGCACAACTTCGTCTTCAAACGGGGCGACCTGTATTACCACGGCAAGGGGGCGACCCCGGCGTGGGATGGGTATGCTGCGGATGCAACGGGCCTGACGCTGATCCCACTGAACATGGCGGAGCCGGTGCTGGTGGTGCGCGGGAAGGATGCCGCGCATGGGCTGGGGTTCAGTCCGCACGGCGCGGGGCGCAACTTCTCGCGTTCGGAACATCGCCGCCGGATGGGATCGGTGACGCCGGAGCAGATGCTGAAGGCGGAGACTGCGGGTCTCGACGTGCGCTTCCACGCGGGCGCGGTCGATGCCTCGGAACTGCCATCGTCGTACAAGAAGGCGGAGGGAGTCGTGCGCCAGATCGAGAGATACGGTCTGGCAGAGATCGAGGACTACATCGATCCCTACGGCTGCATCATGGCCGGCGACGTGCCGCCGTTCTGGAAAGACAAAAAGAAAGGAAGGCGGGCTTGAATGGCCCGCCTTCGGCTTTGCAAGACTCCCCTCAGCGCGGGTTTCAATGATTTGCGATGCGCCCGGGCTTATGTGGCGAAGTTGTCGACGTAGGAACCGACGGTTGTTCCCAAATGCCGTTTGAATGCGCGCTGCATCTGCTGGAAATCGGTGAAACCTGCGACTTCGATGCTTTGGCCAACGGGCAACCCTCCGCTCAGAGCATCCGAGGCGCGTTTGACCCGGTAGCGCTCAAGGAATTTCACGAGCGTCTGGCCGGTCTTGGCTGAAAAGCGGCGCACCAAAGTCCTCGAGGTCAGCCCCGCGACATCAGCCATTCTATCCAATGTCCAATCCGCTCCGGGAGTGTCGTGCAGGGCAGAGATGAGCCGAGACAGCGCGGGATCATCCGTGAACTGCGCCTCGAGGATGTCGGTGAATTGGCTCTGGCCGCCGCTGCGCCTGAGGTAGACCACCAATTCCCGTGCCACAGAAAGGGCCACGGCCGCACCGTGGTCGCGGCGGATCATCTCGAGTGACAGGTCTATGCCGGATGTGACGCCCGCCGATGTGAAGATCGGGTCGTCGATGTGATAAAGCGCGTCCGTGAGCCACGAGACGGCGGGAAAATGCGAGAGAACCTGCGCCTTTCTGCCCCAATGTGTCGTCGCTATGCGCCCATCCAAGATGCCCGCAGCCGCGAGTATCAACGCGCCGGAGCAGATGGATATCAGCCTGCGGTCATTGGCGGCGTTTGGCCACGACATGAGGATTTTCCGAAGGTTCTCATCGAGCAACATTCGGTCCACGCCAGGCCCGCCGGGGATCAGAAGGTCTCGATCCGCTTCGGGGTCCAATCGATCTTCCGGCTGAAGGCGCAATCCGCAGGACGTCGTGACAGCGCGTCCATCCAACGAGACGTAGCGCAGTTCGTACCGGCTGACGCCACCATGGTTTGTCGCGACGAATGCCTGAACGGGCCCCGCCACATCCAAGATGTTCAGGTCGTCGAAAAGCAAGACGTCAATGTGGCGCGCTATGTCCATAATTGATGATCATATGTCATTAACGCCATTTTCGCCAGCGCCTATACCGGAGCCATGACCTCACACGGACACGGGCTTTACCATGCTGACCAGAAATTTCATCTTGATCCTCCTGGGCAATATCATCCTCGGGTCGGCCATGCCGATGTTGATCATACTGGGAGGCTTGGCGGGCGCATGGCTCGCGCCACAAAGCTGGCTCGCGACCGCTCCGCCATCGGCGCAGATGATTTCCGGCATTCTCGTGGCCGCGCCCATCTCCCTGTTCATGGGGCGTTTTGGGCGTCGGGTGGGTTTCCTGCTTGGGGCGGCCATGCTCTGCGTAGGTGGGCTTCTGGGTGCGCTGGCCTTGGTGGTTCAAAGCTTCCCGTTGTTGTGCGTGGCCCATGTCATCCTCGGCGGCGCATTGATTTGTGTGAATTACTTTCGCTTCGCAGCTTCTGATGCTGTGAGCCTCGATTTCCGTCCGCAAGCGATTTCCCTGACCTTGGCCTCCGGCCTGATTGCCGCGCTGATTGGTCCGGAGCTGTTTTCCCTGTCCAAGGACGCGCTCTCTCCCACGCCCATGGCGGGCGCCTATGGGGCGATGGCAGCACTCGGCCTTATAGGGAGCCTACCTGTCCTTGGCCTCTCTATGGGCGCGCATTCCGCGACACGGCCCTCGCGAAAAACCATGCCGTTGAGGGAGGTGCTGTCTGCAAATCCCCGCATCACCGCGGCAATCGGGATAGCCGCACTGTCACAGGCGATGATGGTCTTTCTGATGGTCCCGACGCCTCTGGCCATGATCGGATGTGGCTTTGCAGACGATCAGGCGGCGGATGTGATCCGCTGGCATGTGGTGGCAATGTTTGCCCCGGGGTTTTTCACCGGCTCCCTCATCAAGCGCTTCGGTGCGGGGCGGATCGCAGCCATGGGCATTGCGCTGCTTGTTTTCTCGGCGCTCGTCGCGTGGTCTGGCCTGACGATCCTGAATTTTACGGCTCGCTCGTGCTACTTGGGATTGGCTGGAACTTCGGCTTCGTCAGCGGAACACACATGCTCCAGACCACCCTCAGCGATGAAGACCGTCCGCGATTTCAAGGCGTGAATGACACGATCATCGCTGTCTCGTCATCGGTGGCCTCGCTCTTGTCCGGCGGATTCTACGTGGGTGTTCGCTGGACGGTTCTGGCTGGTCTGTCCGCGCCCGTTCTGCTCCTCTTCGGACTGGCGTTGCTGCGCATGAACTCTCGAACCGGGGAGTGCGCGACATGAAGCAGATCGCAGTCTTTTGCGGATCCAGCGCCGGAAACGCACGCGAATACACCGATGCGGCAATTGCCTTGGGAACGGCTCTGGCAAGGCAGTCCATCACTCTTGTCTATGGTGGCGGCAAGGTCGGACTGATGGGCCAGATCGCTGATGCGTGTTTGGCGGCAGGAGGTCGCGCCACTGGGATCATGCCTGAAGCTCTGGTCGCGCGTGAAATCTTCCATCCTGACCTGTCCGAATTGAAGATCGTCCCTGACATGGCCACGAGAAAGGCGCGAATGTCCGATCTGTCAGACGGGTTCATCGCCATGCCAGAGGACGCCGGGACGTTGGAAGAAATCACGGAACAATGGGTTTGGGGACAACTTGGCCTCCACGCCAAGCCCGTGGCGTTTTTCAACGTCAATGGCTTCTACGACCCGTTGATGGGCTTCATCGACCAAATGGTGGAACATGCATTCTTGCAGCACCAATTTCGGGAGATGCTCATTTGCTCCGACACAGTAGAGACCCTGTTGGAGGGGATGAGAGCGTATCAACCGCCGAAGATGAAATGGACGTAGGGAAGCATCAGCGAAGTCCCGACCGGTTCGAGCCATCCGAAGACCCAAGACGTACCTTCCTCGTGGTTACAGATTAAACGCGCAATATCCTATGACCGCTGACCTGCTCCCCGTAGTGTCCGCGTTTTTTAGTTCGCTCTGTTCAGGGTTTGGTCCGCTAATGACCGTTGGTGATACTCCCACGGGGTGAGCTCGTCGAGGCTCGTATGGGGGCGGTGTTGGTTGTAGTCAATGCGCCATGCCGAGATCAACTCCCGGGCATGGCGCAGGTTGGCGAACAGATGCTCGTTGAGGCAGTCGTCCTTCAAGCGGCCATTGAAGCCCTCGACGAAGCCGTTCTGCATGGGCTTGCCTGGAGCGATGTAGTGCCACTCTACCTTGCGGTCCTCCTGCCATTTGAGGATGGCGTTCGAGGTCAGCTCCGTGCCGTTGTCGCTTACTACCATGCATGGATAGCCGCGCACCCGGGCGATGCTGTCAAGCTCACGGCCAACGCGCTGCCCCGACAGCGAGGTGTCCACGACCGCGGCCAGGCATTCCCGGCTGAAGTCATCGATGACGCAGAGAACCCGGAACCGGCGGCCATCCGAGAGGCTGTCCGACACGAAGTCGAGAGACCACCGCTGGTTCGGCCCTTGCGGTATCGCCATCGGTGCCCGGTATCCGCGCCCACGGAACTACCATCAAACCCGAAATTTTAGAAATTTCGAAAACGAAACCATCTCCCCGTCAGATGGCTCTGTTGCACAAATCCTGTGAGGGATTCATGTCGTGAATCCAGCGTGGTAGCTGGACGACATGAGCAGACCCACACCCCCGACCTACAAGACCAGGAACTGGCCAGCCTATAATGAAGCGCTCAAGCGTCGAGGCTCGCTGACAATCTGGTTCGATCCCGAGATGATCTGGGATGCTGCGCCGACCGGCAAACGCGGCCGACA
>NZ_JBNAGB010000048.1:0-13644 GCF_049800975.1 Sagittula sp. S175 | reverse complement strand
CGGAATGAAAGGCCCTCCCGGCCTCTCAAACTCTCCAGGGCCAACTTCGGCAGTTGGATCGCGTCCCGCAATGTCGCGCCAGTGTCTCGCCCGATGCCCCACGGTGGGGGCCGGTCTGCCGCTGGCGTCTCCCTTGCGGGAGGTATCGCGCCCAGGTGCTGACGCCCCTTCGCGATACCGGGTTTGCCCCCGGCAAACCGCCAGTGATCTGTCCCCATATCTCGCCCCCCATGAGGCTGGGGATATGGGGACAGATCACTGGCAAGCTCGCGCCTCAGGGAGCCAAAGGCTCGCTTCGGGCGGGCTGTCTTTTCCCCTCCAGCCCCAGCGGTACGAACGCGCACTGCGATTTGGGGCGCGGGCCTCCGGGGAAAAGACGGTTGCGCAAAGCTGCGGCGGTCTTGGATCACTGATCTCCAAAACCACCGTCTTACGCCCAACAGGGAGGACGAAGCCCTTTCCCAAGGGAACCGGAAGAGGTTGGGCTTCATCCCCACTCTGCACCAACACCTCAGCTCTTGTCACGAGCCAAGAGCTGGGCACTCTGCCACGGCGGCAACTATCGGCTTTGAGAGAGGAGGGCGGATGGCCAGCTACCACCTCTCCGTGAAGACGATCAAACGCAGCGCCGGGCGCTCTGCCACGGCGGCAGCAGCCTACCGTGTCGGGGAGCGCATCGAGTGCCAGCGCGAAGGCCGCGTCCACGACTACACCCGCAAGCAGGGCATCGAAGAGACCTTCATCCTGGCACCGAAGGACGCGCCGGACTGGGCCACGGATCGGTCTCGCCTCTGGAACGAGGTTGAGGCCAGCGAGACCCGCCGCAACTCCGTCACCGCCCGCGAGTGGGAGTTGGCCCTGCCGTCCGAGATCAGCGCCGAGGCCCGGTCCCAGATCACCCGCGACTTCGCCCAGGAGCTGGTCAGCCGCTACGGCGTGGCCGTCGATGTGGCGATCCATGCGCCGCACCGCGAAGGCGATCAGCGTAACCACCATGCCCATGTCCTGACCTCTACCCGCAAGCTGGAAGCCGAAGGCTTTACCACCAAAACCCGCGTGCTCGATTCCGCGAAGACAGGCGGCGTCGAGATCGAGCAGATGCGCGGCCTCTGGGCCGAGTTGCAGAACCGCGCCCTGGAGCGGGCAGGGGAGGTGGAGCGCGTCGATCACCGGTCGCTCGAGGCGCAGCGCGAGGCGGCGCTGGAGCGGGGCGATCAGCTCTCAGCCGAGGAGCTGGACCGCGACCCGGAGCTGAAGCTGGGGCCAGCAGCCAATTCCATGGAACGACGCGCGAAGGCAGTAGCCGAGCGCCAGGGACGGGAATACAAACCCGTCACCGAACGTGGCGCTGTCGTCCATGCCGCCCGCCAGGCCCGCGCCGCCTTCCGCGAAATGCGCGCACGGCTGGAGCTGGCGCGTGAGACCTACGGCATTGAGCGCGAGGCGGGGCAGGGGCGTGTCTCTGCCGGTCTGGCAGCACTCAGGGCCGCAACCGCGAAAGATCGCGACCGCAACCCGGAGGATTTCCGGGAGCGGTTGGCGAACGTCGTGGGCCGGTCACGGGACCAGGACGACACGCCGAAACCGGAAGGCCGCAATTATGCGCGGGAGCGGCTCAAGGAGATCATGGAGAAGGACGCCGGACGTGATGGTCAGGCAGCGGTTCACAAGCTGGACGGCCACAGCGAGTATGATTTGGGTGAAGACAATAGGCGCGAGGCACGCAAGCCATCCGTCAACGAGCGCTTGAAGGACGTACTGAACAAGCCGCGAGAGCGGCTGGAGATCGAGGACGAGCGCGAACAGGAGCGCGGTGACGACGAAAACGAAAACATGCGGGACCGGGATCGTGGCGAAGGTCACAGCCTGTGACGCAACCCGATGGCACAACAGAGGAGACAGATCGGATGTATGAAGTATTCAACGTGGGCAAGACGATCTTGCTGGACGGAAAGCCGTTGTCGCTTGTGACGCCCGCAGGTGTTGAAGGCTGGATCGAGAAGGGCATCCCCCACAGCTACCGCTACGACCAGGTGCGCGATCCGCTCGATGGCAAGATGAAGTACCGCTGTCTCTATGAGAAGGACGGGGCGGATGTGCCGTTTGTCCTTGTCAACGATCCGGACGAAGGCGACGGGCGCGTGATCTTGTTCGATCAGAAGCCGAAATAAGCACCTTTGACCTGTTTGAGCGGCTATGTCGTATTCCTTAGTTACAGCGCAAAATCCCAACCATCTGGCTGCAAGGATTGGTAATACCCGTAGGACTCAGTCTTCTTCTGCAGGTTTTTGTGAGGCTTGATGACAGGCTTTAGTTTGGCAAATAGGGCTTCGAAGAAATCCCTTTCGCCTTTGAAGGCCTCATCACCCGTCTTGAGTTCGATGTATCGACGCAGAACAAATGCGGCCAGATCGGCTACAAGAATAGTTGATGCATGCTCTGACTTGATCGCAAAGGGCGTGTTGACGATTTGATCGAAGCGGCGTCCCTCCCAGTTCTTCGGGCGCTTCTTGGCTTTCAGGAACGCGGCTTTGAACGCCAAATCATCGAACCAGGGGTCAGGCTGGAAGATGAGCTCTGCCATGTTGGCATGCTCAACCTTGTTGTCATCTACAACGATCACGCAGTTACCCTTGTTTTTGGGATCGTCGCAGTGTTCGCGTTGCACATGTGAAAGGACGAACATCGCGTTGGCGATCCAGTAGCTGTGTGAAACATCGGGATAACCAAACGCCTTGTGATCGGTCGCTTTGAACTTCTCAAAGGACATTGCAGATGCGTAGACTTTTGAACTGGTGGCGATCTCGTCTACCACAGCGTGCATGAAGGCCTTACGGTCTTCCCCGGAGATCTTGTTCCAACCGCCAGCACCGCGATGGAACCTGCGTGTCTTCAGATCTTGAGGCTTTCCAGGATGCTTCGCAAATACCTCGTCGATCATTACCGAAAAAATGCGGCTGTATTTGTTGAGGCGGACGGCGTCGATCTCGACGGCAGCCATAACGAAGATATCAGATTGGGCCTGATCACCGGTTTCATCTACATAAACAAATTTCATGGCTACTATGTACCTATTGCCGGTCGATGCCGCTTTCTTATCCCTCAAAGGCCGAGGTGGTTCGGTTTGACTGAAAAACTCTCTAGCCAGTCACGTGCGCGGCTGGCTAGACAATGTACCAGTTCACTTTCCTGCGCGAAGGACTCCGATCCTACCTGGATATTGAGCTTTGTCGTTCTCGCGCCATTGAAAGCGCACCTCGACAGGTATGCTGTGTTTCTCCGCGAGGCGGTGGATTTCCTTCCACGCATCCTGTGCGGATTGTCCTTGGATCGAGATGCCTAGCTCAGCTTGGTACTTGTAGCCTTCAGAGCTGTACTCATGCGGCTTCGAAGGAACCTGAAGCTCTTGGCTGAGTACTTTCGCATCCATCCTATTTTTCTTCTTGGTTGCAGCAATCACCTTCAACAGCACACCTGACCAGTTCGCCTTCGCAAGCGCTTGATCGCCAACTGAGGCGTCGAGCAACCGTGTGAACGAGAGGCCAGGTGCGGAACGAAATTCCATAACTCCAGTGTCGGGAGTTGCGCGCACGCCTTCCTGTGCAACGACATCTTCCGATGCGTCATCGCGCTCGAGGCCGAGCTGCTCCATCTTCTCCCGCACAAGACGGTCGATGGTCAGGGAAGGTGTCTCCGTCCCTAACCATGTCGCCACGGACTTGAGGTCAACAAAAGTGGCGTCATTCACGCGTACGACGGGCATCATGGTTATCTCCTCAAAAGATCATGTAGAGAATATGTAACATATAAAACGCGATTTGCAAGACTTTATGTTACATATTTGTTTTCCAGTCGAAAACGGTCCTTTGCGCAACACACGCCCTACCCTACCTCTCCTGTTGCAAAATTATGTTGCGAATTATCTTGATTGAGCAACAAGAAAGCGCAACAGTGTTTTCATGAACTTAGGTTATGCCCGCGTATCGACCGACGACCAGGCTACAGTCGCGCAGCTCGATGCGCTGCGCGCGGTCGGATGTGAACGTGTATTCGAGGAACGCGCGTCCGGAGGCCGCTGGGATCGGCCAGAGCTGCACCGGATGCTCGACCAGCTCCGCCAGGGCGACGTAGTGATCGTCTGGAAGCTCGACCGGCTGTCGCGCTCCCTGAAAGACCTTCTGTCCATCATGGAAAAGATTGACACAGCTGGAGCGGGATTCCGATCCCTGACAGAAGCCATCGACACGACCACACCCGCCGGGCGCATGATGATGCAGATGGTGGGAGTCTTCGCCGAGTTCGAGCGCGAGATGATCCGTGAGCGCACGCGCGCCGGTTTGGAGCGAGCTCGCAAGAAAGGGCGCCACCCAGGACGCAAGCCGAAGCTGTCTGACGATCAGCGACGAGAAATCCGGGATATGGTGCGGTCTGGCAAGCGCACCGAGGCAGAGACCGGGCGGCTCTTTGGCGTTCATCGCTCTACAATCAGCCGTGTAATGCGGGAAAATTAACCTACCCTCAATTGGTTAAGGATATTCTCCTAAAATCACGCCGCGCAAGTTCATGGGTTGTTTCTGTTGAGTATGGCAGTTACACTCTTCTCGAAAAGGGAGAAGTACAGTGCAGGCATCTAAAACCATTTACTTTGCTGACTACCCTTCTCCTGGAAAGACCAGGTCAGGTCTGACCATCCCCTTCTCGCAGGATGACGCACAGCTCTACGAGTATGTGAGACCATTAAGCAGCCATACTCTGCGCCGATTGATCGGTTTCAATCAGTATGCGGATGTTGAGATCGCCGCCGCTAAAGCAGAGTCACAGGTGGCAAGCTATGTTCGCAAAGTACTACGCGATAGTGCTGATCTAGCTGACAGATCAGACGCATATTTCTTCCGTATTCAGTCTACGTTTAGTGGTGGGCGCGGAAGCCCGTTGCACGAGTGGTATCCGTATCTTGAAGGCTATTCCCCCGAATTTGTTGCAAACGTCATCGAGACGTTTGCTCCGCACGCACGCGATATTCTCGATCCTTTCTGTGGGTCTGGCACAACAGCGTTGGTAGCTGCAGCGCGCGGCGGTGTCGGCTATTACTCAGAGGTCAACCCTTCCTGCCAGTATGTCATCGAAGCTAAGGCCTTGGCGTTGACACTGAGTGTCCGGGAACGCCATCGCATTGCGGAACGCCTCCACGGTATAGCCAGCCAGGCTGAGACAGAGATCGGAAAATTCGCGCGCGATGAAGCGCTCTCCAGGTCTTTCACATCAACTTTCGGCAAGCGCCCATTTTTCGAAGATGGGGCCTACAACAAGGTCCTTCAGACGCGCAGTTTTGCTGACCGGTTGGAGAAGGATGATCCGGCCACAGCACGCTTTTTTATTGTGGCTGTTCTGCGGAGCCTGGTGCCGTGCTCCCTTTTGACCCGACGTGGGGATTTGCGCTTCATGACCGAGAAGGAGCACTCGCGAGGACTGCCCGAATTTTTTGGTGAACTGTCCGCAAGTCTTGACCTGATCGCCAGTGATTTGATCGATGCTGAGGCAGCTCCAGGGCGCACGCAGTTTGTCGCTGGTGATGCTCGGTCACTTCATAAACATCTGCCTGCGAAGGTGGATGCTGTCATCACATCACCACCGTATTTGAATGGAACAAATTACTTCAGGAACACTAAGATAGAGCTTTGGTTTTTGCGTTATCTGACCGCTAAATCCGACCTCCGTAGCTTCCGAGATTCTGCGATCACCAGCGGCATCAACGATGTCACCAAGGGTAAGCTTGACAAGGCACGCAACAACAACAGCCGGTTCCGCTCCGATCTGCTTACGAAGACTCTTCGGGAGCTAAACGAAGCAGCATATGACATGCGCATTCCGGCTATGGTCGAGAACTACTTCTATGACATGCATGATGTGCTCGCGACGCTACCAGATGTTCTGAATGAACATGGCGTAGTCGCAATTGATCTTGGCGACTCTGTTTACAGCGGCGTTCACGTCCGAACCCACGATATCCTTGCTGAAATACTCGAAAGCAGCGGGTTTTCTCTGGATGAAACGGTGATCCTACGTGAACGTCAATCGCGCGACGGAGCACGCTTAAGCCAAACTCTGCAGATTTTCGCACCCAAACGCACCGTGAAGCGACCGATCAAGGCATTGGATGCAGAAGAGCGCCTATCTGGATGGAACGACTTCAAAACAACGCTTCCGCATCAGCAAGGTGAAATGGCTCGCCGAAACTGGGGGCATGCATGGCATTCGATGTGTTCTTACCAGGGTAAGCTGAAACCCGCGATCGCTCGATGTCTAGTCGATGCTTTGATGCCAACGAAAAGCGGGCGTCTCCTCGATACATTTTCGGGTGTCGGAACGATCCCGTTTGAAGCAAGAATGCAGGGCCATACGTCATTCGGCTTCGACATTAGTCCAGCTGCGGTGGCCATCTCTCGTGCGAAACTCGAACACATCGACTGGCTCGCTGTAGAGGGCGTGATCGAAGCGCTAGACGACGCTATTGCCAAAGGCCGGCACCGGAAACGATCCACCAGAAAACTGGAAGCCATCCGCTTCAATGGTCCGCTACTTTCCTATTTCCACGAAGACACGCTGCAGGAGATACTTATCGCGCGTGATTACTTCCTGAAGAACAAAACTGTCACTGGGTCTTCTGCCATTGTCCTGGCGTCCCTGCTCCACATTCTGCATGGCAACCGACCTTATGCTTTGAGCAGGAGGTCCCATCCGATCACCCCTTTCGCTCCGACAGGCCCTACGGAATATCGCGGTCTGATCGAGCGGCTGCGTCAGAAGGTGGATCGCTGTAGAAAGGCATGTGAGAACGTGCCTGAAGTACTAGGCCGGTCTTTCCACCAGGACGTAACCAAACCGTGGCCGCGTGAGGTCGATGGGCTCGATGCGATCATAACCTCCCCGCCATTCTTTGACAGCACCCGCTTCTACTCCGCAAATTGGATGCGTTTATGGTTTGCTGGATGGGAGGCTGAGGACTTCACAAAGCGTCCTGCAGACTTTGTAGATGAGAGGCAAAAAAGGAGCTTCGACATCTACGAAAGTATATTTCGACAAGCCAAAGATCGCTTGAACATAGGCGGCTTCTTCGCCGTTCATGTCGGAAAGAGCAATAAGTGCGACATGGCAGCTGCACTACAGCAAATCGGTGAACGCTATCTGCATCTTGAAGACTGGTTCTCGGAGAGCGTCGAGCATTGCGAAAGCCACGGGATTCGAGACAAAGGCACTGTCACCCACCATCAGTACTTGTTGTTTGAGAAGATCAAGTCATGAGAGCATCTGCTTGTTTCTTCCAATCGGGTGAAATTCTCGCGCTGACGTCAAGGAAGTCAAATCCCGTCTGCACAAGTATCCTGTTGCGGAGCCGAAGTAATTCCTGAGGGTAGCGTGCAAATTTCTCGAACAAAGACTCAATAAACTCCGCATCCTCCAGTTTTGAAAGCGCGGCAGGGTTGAACTGTGGCTCGCCCGCCATGAGACGATGATCAATTCCAGTTACTGCAGATAGCTTTCGCAACTCTGCATCTGTGTAGAATTCTCCAGGCCATTTTTCTGCTTTTGCGCCATTGTGCTCTCGGCAAAGCAGCGTGGCATTGTCTGTTGTTAGCGGCCAAAGATAGAAGACTGGCAAGGTGTGATCCAGGTTGCCCTCTTTCTGGGCAACACCAGCTACTAGATCACCAGAAAGGTCGAGACCGCACTTGAAACAACAGTTGTCAAAACGAGCATAGATTGCCGAGACATCCATTTTGCTTCGATCTTCGAAATGGGTAAACAGGCGGCGCTTCTGACTAGCTTCACGATGCTGTTCTACTAGGCGCGTTTGGTTCTTGATCCCGTTGTAAACCTGCTTACAAATCCGGCACTCGCCTTGCCGTCCGGTGCTGCGGCGGCGATGAATGCCAAACAGTTCAAATGGCTTCAGTGTTCCGCAGATTATGCAGTACTTGTACTCTTTAGACTCGCCTACGTAGTCGTCATGCAGAATTTCAAACGATCCTTGTTCTATCGTCGAGTCGTCGCGCGTGTCCTTCAGCTCATAATCGTACAAGATCGTTGTTTCGCCAGCTTTGTGAACGAAACCGCAAACCCCGCACGGGTACTCAAAATCTGGATCGATTGTATCTGTCTTTATAAATAGAAAGTTCGTGCAATCCTTATTCAAACACTGAAAACCACGAAAGGTTTTATCCTCGACATGGTCAGGGTTGGAAAAGTTCGAGCGTTCGACTTTTGTGTATGCTGCCCTTCTTGCCATCTCTCCCGCCTTTTTGGGCGAAGGATTCATGAGCTCGCCCGATGGCGCAAGAGAAATCTCATGTTTTTTGAGGTGGCTGCGGTATCCTACTCCCCTGCCCTAACTAGTGGTTACAGGGATTCGCCAGACAGACCTCATGCTCGGAACCGAGAACTTTGCCAAGAAACGCGTGTGATAACAGATAACACTTACCGCCTTCTGCCGTCGATTTCGGCGGAATCCGGTATGTCTATGCCGCCTGCGCGGAGGCACTCATAAAGCAATTCTTTCTTGGTTAGGCCGCGCTTGCGAGCCTCCTGCGAAAAGGCCTCCTTGATCGGTTCCGGCACATTCGTGAAGGAGAACTGAACCCGTGGAGCATCCTTAAGAGCGGAAGACTTTGCCTTGCTGACGCTCGGCAGCGGCGCGGCAAGCTCCTTCAGCTTCCGGGAGCCGGTATCATCATCCAGATCGTCATCGAGATTTACGCTGACTTTGGCCATGAACCACTCCTGTAGAAGCTCAGCAGGCCCCTGCCCTGCAAATCGGCAAGCACAGACTTCGCGGATCGGCGAGCCGATCCTTGTGGTGATTGGCCAGTTGAGGTCATTTCCTTAAATCCCGTGCGATGCGCGCACATGGCATTGAGACGCGGAACGCCTTGTGCATCGAGCGCATCGGTAATGGCTTGCGTAATGTTGGTGTTCGTATCCACATCCATCATCACCACAAGCGCCGGAATCTCCTTCTCCATCGTCTCGGCAACACTTTGGACATGCGAGTATGTGCGCTTCGCACCCTTCGCATCCGCTTCGTTTGCCTTGGATGGGATCAAGATCAGATTTGCGGCTGCGATGGCGTGCATCGCCATGGCGGACTTGAAACCGGCGGTATCGACAAAGATCACATCATAGGCAGGTTCAGTCTTCTTCAGTGCCTTGACTGTCGGGATCAGCTTTTCGTCGTTTTCTTCGTATAACCAATCAAGGTCTGTCTCATCCTTCTTCGCCCATGCTTCCAGATGCCGTTGTGGGTCGGTGTCGATCACCGCAACCCTCGCACCATCTTCCACCATGAGGCTCGCAAGTGCCGTCAGCAGGGTTGTTTTCCCGGCCCCGCCCTTTTCCTGAACTACGCTGATTACCTGCGCCATTTTCTGCCCTCTTTTTCGGGAATCCTAACAGGTAACACTTAACAGTCAACTGATAACAGGTATTAGATAATAATTATTACTTATCTGTTATCAGTTATGGGGCTCTACCCTTGCGCTCATACCATTTGCGGCAGAAACCGATGAACGCGCCGTCAGGGTGGCGTGGTGGTTCGCTCATCCACATGCGCCATTCCTGTTCAAGGAAGTAGACGTCCCATGTCGGCGCGACCTCGCGTGCCTTTTCATACGCTTCCGACGAGAGCCGAACTGAGATTTCGGATATGATCGCCGGGGCATCCCCGTAGATGTCGAGAAATTCCGCCTTGGGAGAGACTTCAAGCACGTCGTGCAGAAGTCGGAAGCTGTAGTCAGGCATATGGGACTGGGCCGCATCGGCTTTGCAGATCAGCTTCACGAGACGCTTGAATTCTTTGGGAGAGGAGGTCGAGCCGGTCTTGTGTTGCAACTTGTCGAGACCGATCCGCCAGACATCCTGCTTTCCGCAGTGTTTTCTGGCCAGCTCATACAAACGCCGCTCCAGCGGCTTGCGAAGCTGAAAATATGCTTTGTTGAGCGTTAGGACGTTTTTGTTTTCAATGGCTTTGACTAGCCAGTCGCCCATTTCCAGCTCCACGCTCAGAAGCCGTCCTGTCGAGTCTTCCTTGACGATCCGCGCATCGGTGATGAAAGAAATGGACCGCCATTCGCCTATTCCATGGTCATGGATATTGGTTTCGATCTGGGTGAACTGGAGGCGGGTGAGGGCGCGCCGCAAGGTTGCGTAAGCCTGTCCTGTCGTGTGCCGGTTCGTGGCTTTCAGAAGATCGTGCGCAGAAATTCGGACGCGACGACCGATTTCCTGGCCCTCGTTTTTCGCAGCCATGAGCTGACTCAGCACATAGATCAGAATATCCCTGTCGAAGACGTTGGCGCGACCCTCTTCGGCCGCTGGCGTAATCTTAACCTTCACATTGCCCTGCTCATATTCGAAGGCAGCAAGGTCTTTTTTGACCGACAGCGAGAACAGGGGATGCTCCATCGAGGCGCGGTCGCTCTTCGGCGTCGCGTCCAGAATGTCGCAGACAAACAGGTCCGGCTCAGTATGCCGCTGCGGTAGCAGAGCTGTCCTTTTCCGAGGCCGTGCCATTATTCGATACTCTACCCACTGTTATTCGACAGTCTGCCCACCGAGGGGCAGCATTCTTCGATACTCTACACACCTATCTTCGCTAGTCTACCCACCATTCTTCGATACTCTACCCACCAGTGGGCTTAATTTGTACTGAATCTACCAAATATTTCAGATGCTTATGATCGCGCCGATTCTCGTAACACCTTCTTTAACACATATATAACACCCAGCTCCGAAGTCAGAACCAGTCGAAGCGAGCAAGACTCAGCTCACCGCTGATAGAACACGCAGGCATCGACGCCCGTGGTTGTCGTGGTCCAGGACGCTCCAAGGACAGCGCACATGGAAGCGTTGCTGGCTAAGAAACGAGGAAGCGTCACCGTCAGGACAAGAGCCAGAACGACAGCACCCAGACCAAACCATGGAAGACGGCTTTTGAAGATAACCAGCTTTTGCTCCCGTTCCCAAAGCTGACGCATGGTGTCCGACCTGGCATCCTCAGCTTTCCTGAGAACCTCCTGAGTGTGGTTGGAGGCCCGGAGCAGATCACCGGCCATCTGGCCAACGCGGGTTAGGGTGTCGTCGATCTTGCCGTCGATGGTCGCGCCGACAATCTCACCGTAGTGTTCCGGGTCGGTTTGCTTTTGAGCAGCAAAGGCGGCAGAGCGGGCTTCCGTCGCTGTCTTGTTCACGCGGTCGAGCACCCGCGTCTGATCATCCACTCGATCCGAGATGCTGGCGACAGCTGTGGCGAGAAGATCGAGCGTCTCGCGCAGATCGTCATCTGAGAGCAGGGCAGGGGAGGCGGGTGTGTCGGACATGGTGGAATGCTTTCAGGTTATCGGGCGTCTGGCGTGAACAGCCCGGCAAATTCAGGATCGGTGTAGTAACGCAGCTTTTGCGCGACGGCAGTGGCCTGCCCCTGGACGCGCAGGAGCTGACGATCCGGCGGGAGCTGCATGATTTCATCGGGGGTCAGCAGATCGCGGCCCGTGAGGTTGTTCGAGAAACTGGGACCATCGCCAGGCTTGAAGCTGTCCGTCTGAAACCCGGCGGTTTCCTGTCCGATCATCTGGCTCAGCCACTTGGCTGTCTCGAAGTCGTTCACCCCGAAGACCTGTTGCACCCCGGCATTGGCGATGAAGGTGCCCGCGCGTTCGCCGTAGAGGTCCTTGAGCTGGCTCATGTCCTGCAGGATCGGCCAGAGCTGAAGCCCGTAGCCCGCCATCAGCCCCATGGCGCGCTCTACGGCCTCCAGACGGCCCAGGGCGGCGAATTCATCGAGGAGGAAGAGGGTGGGGGCCTTGAGGCGCTGAGAACGGCCCTCTGACGCGCCCTGAGGCCGCTCAGCGTCCCGTGCGATGTCCTGAAGGGCCTGAGAGACCAGAAGGCGCAGCCAGCGACTGTAGGCGTCCATCCTGTTGGGTGGCAGCACAAGGAAGACAGAGGTGATCCGGTGGCGCAGATCGGAGAAAGCGAAGTCTGAGCGCGTCAGACACTTCGCGATCCGGGGCGAGTCCAGGAAGTGTGTATGGCGCTGCGCGTTCGAGAGAACCGAGGCGGCTTCCCGATCTGCCTTGCCGAGGAAGCGATTGGCCGCGCGGGCGATCAGCCCGTCTGCCTCGTCGCTGTCCTGCATCAGCTCCAGCAAGGCGCGGAGCTTTTCCGGGGGCAGGGTGAGATATTCCCGGACGGTGGCCAGAGACCGGCGGTCGCGATCCTCATGGCAGACGCAGAACATGATCAGCCCGCCGAGGATGGCCTTGGCCTCCTCGTTCCAGTGCGCTTCCGTCACCTGTCCCGGCGGGTCCATGACCAGCGCCTCGGTCAGGGAGGCGGCATCCTCGCCCAGATCGAGGCTGTCCGGTGTCAGCCGGTCGAGCGGGTTGTAAGCGGCGGAGTGATGACCGCTGACCTCAAACGGATCGAGGACGTGAACCGTCCCGAACCGTTGCCGGGCCTCGCCTGCGATCCGCGCGTTCTCGCCCTTGGGGTCGATCACCAGAACGGAGCGTTCCGCCGCCAGCAGGTTTGGGATCACGGTGCCGACACCTTTCCCGGCCCGTGTCGGGGCGAGGGTGATCAGATGGGCCGGGCCGTCATAGCGCAAGAGCCGCCCGGTGTGCGGGTTGCGCCCGATCAGGAGGCCGTCTTCCCGCTGAAGCTTCTTCAGCTCTTTGCGGTTCGCAAACCGGGCCGAGCCGTGGCTGTCACCGGTCAGCCCGAAGTAAGCATCCGCCCCGGAGGACATGCGCCAGTACTGGAACCCGAAGACAGCGCCAATGAGCATGAAGGGACCGAAGACCAACCATTGCCAGGCGCTTTCACCGGGCGGCTGATCGAAGAAGGCAAAGATGAACGGCGTGGCCACAAGTGCTCCGAGCATCGCCCCAAACAGGACAGCGCCGACCATCCAGCCCAGCAGAATGGGGGTGAAGATCAACCGACCGAAGAAGCGGAACAGACCCCCGAAGACGAGCATCACGCTCCGCATCAGGCCGCGCCGTCATCGCTGGAGGCAGGGGAGGGGGCGTCCCAATCCGCAAAGGCCTTGCGGTCCTGTTCACGGGAGAGGTTGCGGATCAGCCGGTCGAGCATCACAGCGGCATTGGAATCCCGTTCCGCCAGGTCCATGAGCGCCCCGCCCAGGATCACCTTGCGCCGTGTATCCAGCTTGCGCTGTCTGGTGGCTTCCCGGTTCTTCAGGGCCTGCAGGCGGGCCTTGGCCTGGGCATAGCGTTTCTCGGCGCGTTCAAGCTCAGTCTCGGCCAATTCGGGAATCCACTTCAAAGAGGGCAGGTGTAAAGGTTAGGCTTGCCACAGCCAGCGATAGCGCTTACCCGTAGGCCTGTAAAGGACAAGGGCGCACTTATGCAAACTCTCCACCTCTGGTTCCGAGATTTGCGTGCGATCTCCTTGAGGCAGGGCCTCAGCCGACGGCGAACTCCGTCCGACGCGAGGCGCGTCGGAATGAAAGGCCCTCCCGGCCTCTCAAACTCTCCAGGGCCAACTTCGGCAGTTGGATCGCGTCCCGCAATGTCGCGCCAGTGTCTCGCCCGATGCCCCACGGTGGGGGCCGGTCTGCCGCTGGCG
>NZ_JBNAGB010000047.1:0-14982 GCF_049800975.1 Sagittula sp. S175 | reverse complement strand
GTAAGCGTTTCCTGGCCCCCACCTTCCAGCCGATAGCCTGACCTGCGATGCCGCGCCTGACGGATATTGGTGCGGGAGTTTCGCGATGGCAACTACGGGTGAGTTTCTCAGGGACTATGGCGTAGAGATACGGGGGAATGGTCAGCGGCGCTGGCCCGACGAGGTCAAGGCGCTGATCGTCGCTGAGACGTTGAAGCCGGGTGCGACGGTGAATGCGGTTGCTGCGCGTTATGGGCTTCGCGCGAACCAGCTTTCAGAATGGCGCAGTCGGGCACGCGATGGCCGGCTGGTTTTGCCTGCGGTTGAAGATGACAGCTTCTGTTTTGCGCCGGTCATGGTGTCGGATAACGGCGGGGTGCATGTGCCAGCTGTTGCGGGGCAGCCAGTCACGCCTGCAGCACCGCCCTCGGCACCAATCGAGATTGCGATGGGCCAAGTCACGATCCGATTGGACGCAGAGACGCGTTCTGACCGGATAGCCGAGATCGTGCGTGCAATCGGGGCACGGCCATGATGTTCCCTTCAAACCGCATGCGGGTTCTGGTCTCGACGCAGCCTGTGGACTTTCGCAAAGGTCACGATGGGTTGGCGGCAATCGTGTCATCGGTGCTGCGCAAGGATCCGTTCACGGGGACGGTGTTTGTCTTCCGCTCGCGCAGGGCGGATCGGCTGAAGCTGTTGTATTGGGATGGGTCTGGGCTGGTGATGGCGTATAAGCGATTGGAGGAGGCAACCTTCACTTGGCCTGCGATCAAGGACGGGATGATGGCGCTGAACCACGCCCAGTTCGAGGCCCTGTTTGCCGGGCTGGACTGGCGCCGTGTCAAGGCGCTGGAGACACGCCCACCCACTGCGACAGAATGAAACAACCATTCTCTTTTGCGTGTTTTTACTGGGGTTTTTATCATAATCTCGGGTCATGATTGAAACGCCTGTCATTGACCTTTCCACCATCCCTGCCGCGCAGCGTGCAGTGGTTGCGTCATTGATGGAAACGATCGCAGCGCTTCAGGATATTACCCAACGCCAACAGCATCTGATTGCCGAACTGAACCATGCCCTGCGTGGCAAACGGTCGGAAAAGCTGTCTGAGGATGAGCGGCAACTGGCCTTCGAGGACCTGTCCATCGCGCTGGCCGAGGTCGAGGCAGAGAAGGAACATCTGGCTGCCAAAACGGATGACAAGACGGCAGCCAAACCTGCGCCAAAGCGCACCATCGGCAACCTGCCCGCCGCACTGCCGCGCATCGAAGAGGTTATCGAACCCGATAGCCTGATCTGCCCTTGTGGCTGCGGCGTCATGCACAAGATCGGCGAAGATCGCAGTGAACGGCTCGACATCGTGCCGGCCCAGTTGCGTGTGATTGTCACCGTCCGGCCCAAATACGCCTGCCGGACCTGCACCGACGGTGTGACCCAAGCTCCAGCACCAGCGCACCTGATCATGGGTGGGTTGCCAACTGAGGCCAGCATCGCCCATGTGTTGGTCAGTAAATACGCTGACCACCTGCCATTATACCGCCAAAGCCAGATCCTGGCGCGCGCAGGCCTTGATCTGCACCGTGCCGTGCTGGCGGATTGGGTCGGCAAGGCAGCGTTCCACCTCAAGCCCGTCGTCGACCGGCTCGCCGAACATCTGAAACGATCCGGCAAGCTGTTCATGGACGAAACCACGGCCCCGGTGCTGGATCCGGGTCGCGGTAAAACCAAAACTGGCTATCTCTGGGCCCTGGCCCGCGATGACCGGCCATGGGGCGGTGAAGATCCGCCCGGTGTGGTCTACTTCTATGCACCCGGTCGGGCGGGCGAGAATGCCGAAACATTCCTGACAGGCTTTGACGGCATCCTGCAGATCGACGGATACCAGGGCTACAACCGACTGACCAAACTGACCCGCAAGGGCGGTGCCCCCATTCGGGTGGCCCATTGCTGGGCACACGCGCGCCGCAAGCTGAAGGAAGTCTTTGACCGCGATGGTTCAGAGATCGCCGCCGAAGGCCTGCGCCGCATCGCCGAAATCTATACCGTTGAAGCCGATATCCGTGGCGTCTCGCCCGGCCAGCGTCTGTCTGCCCGTCAAAGCCGCAGTGCTCCACTGGTCGTGGCATTCGGTGATTGGCTGCAAGCACAACGCCGCAAGATCTCCGCTAAATCCCGGCTGGGCGAAAAGCTGACCTACATCCACAATCACTGGGACGGTTTGCAAACCTTTCTGACCGACGGGCGCGTCGAGATCGACAACAACCGCGTCGAAAACCTGATCCGCCCCATCACTCTAAATCGCAAGAACGCCCTCTTTGCGGGTCACGACGAGGGCGGCATCGCCTGGGGCCGCATCGCCTCGCTGATCGAGACCTGCAAGATCAACGGCATCGAACCCTTCGCCTATCTCAAGGCCACCCTCACAGCGATCGCCAATGGCCACCCGCAAAGCCGCCTCGACGATCTGCTGCCGTGGAACTTCAAGCTGTCAAGCTAAACTGACCGTGCCGTCCAGCGACCGCTTACGTTTTGCGTGACGCGTTCGAAGGAGTTCACCATGTCCACAGCCCCGCGCCAGACCGGAAAAGCCATCATGAGAATTGTCTCCAAAACGTCCGGCGAACTGGTCGGCCTCCTCTACGAATGGGACAACGGTGATCTCCAGCCTTGGTGGCTTGAGGGAGAAGTCCAGGGAGTGCTGTACGAACCTATGTCGGCGGCATCCTGAGAGCGGTCGGTCACGTTTCGGGACTTTCCTGCAAATAGTGTTGATTTCCGCCCAGAACTGATGGGGTGGATACCCCCTCCCGACGGCATCGCAATGTGCCAAGGTGATGTGGGTCACATCACAGGAAGGAGGGAGTATCCATAACAGAAGTTACCATCGTTGGTCTGGATTTGGCAAAGCGGGTTTTCCAAGTTCATGGTGCGACGGCCGATGGCGGCGTTGCTATTCGCAAGAAGCTGTCACGGGGTCAGGTATTGGCATTTTTCGCAGACATGCCGCCATGCGTGGTTGCTATGGAGGCCTGTGCCACGGTTCACTGCTGGGCACGTGAGATCAGTGCTCTGGGACATATCGTCAGACTGGTGCCGCCTGCCTACGTCAAGCGTCAAAAGAACGATGCGGCTGACGCGGAGGCCATAGCTGAAGCAGCCAGCCGGCCGACCATGAGATTCGTCGAGCTGAAGTCACCCCGACAGCAAGCGCGCGCCATGGTCTTTCGAACCCGCGATCTGTTTGTCCGCCAGAGGACACAAACCATCAACGCGCTACGGGCCATTTGGCAGAACATGGCCTCATCGCACCTCAGGGTCTGTCAAGTCTCGCAGGGATCCAGCGGGTAGTTGAAGAGGGAACAGCTGATTTAGAACCTTTGATAGCCGAGACTGCCCGGATCTACCTTGAGCAGATCAATGATTTGTCCAGTCGCATCGCCAAGATGGGGGCGACACTGAAGCACGAAGCCGCACGTTCTGATACCTCATCGCGGATGATGACAATGCCGGGTCTCGGGCCAATCACTGCAATGGCAATCGAAGCCTTCGCTCCCACCCTGTCAGTTTTCAAGCGCAGTCGGGATTTCGCGGCCTGGCTGGGCCTGGTGCCACGACAACATTTTACGGGGGGTAAGCAAGTCTTGGGCCGAACGTCAAAGATGGGACAACGCGATATCCGGCGGCTGCTCATCATCGGCGCAATGTCGGTCATCCGCTGGGCTACCCGTAAAGGAACAATCCAGGGAACATGGCTACAAGCCATGCTGCTCCGCAAGCCACGCAAGGTGGTCGCAACGCGTTGGCCAACAAGATGGCCAGAGCACTCTGGGCGATGGAAACGCGGAAAGAAGATTATCAGGATCCACGACTGGCAGCAGCCTGACAGTGTCAGATAGCCAAGAGTGGGACGTCGGCGTGTGAGGAGGTCATAGACAGTAAGGACAAAAGATCGGTGACGATGGTTCTGGAAACGCATGGGGGTCAATGGGCTTCCAGCCCGCAGAACTGATTTTGCACCAGAGCCGCGCAGCTCCAGACCGGCCAACGGTCATGCAATTGCCGCACTACAGGCCTGATACATGACCGCACCCGATCACACGTCAATACTGTTCAAAAGCCATCTTGCGCGAATGGGGGTATCCTTACATGATCCGTCGCGTTCAGCAGGGCCTCTTGGCGGAAGGCGTCGCGGTGTCGATCGCAAAGCTCTGCATGTGGTTCGGTATCCCGAGGCGCACGGTCTACTACAAGCCGGTAAAATCCGTGCCGAAGGTCGATACCCGCTTCTCTGAGCCGATCAAGAAGATGATCGAGGAGGAGCCGTCGCTCGGCTATCGGACCGTGGCCTGGCTGCTGGGGTTTAACAAAAACACTGTGCAGCGGATCTTCCAGATCAACGGCTGGCAGGTGCGCAAGCGTGCCGTGGGAATGCGGCCGCGCGTCCAGGCCGTGCCGTCGGTGGCCGCAGCGCCGAACGAAAGGTGGTCAACGGATCTCGCCCGCATCTGGACCGGCAAGGACGGCTGGGCCTCGCTGGCCTTGGTGATCGATTGCCACACGCGCGAGCTTCTGGGCTGGCATCTGTCGAAGTCCGGCAAGGCCACGACCGCCAGTGTAGCCCTTGAACACGCGCTGATCGCGAGGTTCGGCACCCTGGGCCGGGTCGAAGATGAGTTCCTGTTGCGTTCCGACAACGGCTTGGTCTTCACCAGCCTGCACTTCACGGCCATCGTCCGCAGCTACGGGCTCAAGCAGGAGTTCATTACCCCACACTGCCCGCAGCAGAATGGGATGGTTGAGCGCTCCATCCGGACCTTGAAGGAGCAGTGCGTGCATCGCCACCGTTTTGAGACCATCCAGCATGCGATGCGCGCCATCGATGACTGGATTGCCTTCTACAACAAGCGCCGCCCTCATCAGGCCCTTGCCATGCGCACGCCTGCCGAGGCATTCAGATTAGCGGCCTAACCTGAGCAGATCCCGCTGGGTCGGTACAGCTCAGGTTACCGCTGGACTTCTACGTCTGAACAACTATCATTTATGCATCACAGTGAATCGATCATGCGCATTTGCGGCTGGACCTCAAGTTTTGAACAGCTATCGTAAACACCTCACCAAGGCCTTGTAACTCAAGGGACCTAGAGAGGCGCTTGTCGACTATCTGGCTCATGTCATATGCCCATGTTAAATTACCAAACGAGGGTGCTCGCCGGACACCTCGGGAACTAAGCCATCAGCGGATAAGAGTAGAAAAGTGCGCCCCGTAGGACGCGCTTCAATTTGTTGCTACATCGAGCTTTTTAACGGCTCGACCTCGTATTCTGAACAAACTCAGATTATCGCGAACGGCATGGACTTTCAAGTTGCGTACTCGAGATCTTCACGAAAATCTAGGTTGAGGAGTATCTAGGATTAATTGAGATGCGGCTTGGACTGGACATTGGAACTGGCCCGCCGCTTGCCGGTCCCTCATCCATAACGAAAGGAGTTATGGACGCGCTCTGATTCGCAAGGCGGGGACGTCAAATCAACAGGCATTCCGGATCCAAGGCAGCAGCATCGACACCTTCCAGGACAATGGAAACGCCACCGTCCTCGAAGACCAGGTCATCTCCCTCCGACCTAAAATGTGAAAGTGCAGTTGCCGTATCGGCATAGCCAAACCTCGTCAGGTCCAAGACATCCCAAGCCTCGAAGTCGGTAATCCGGTGCTGCCCATGCGATGCAAGATCAAAGACGAAAGCGTCGGAGAGTTGCCCCCCGGACAACAGGCTATCACCTTCGCCGGGAGTGAGGCGGTCGTCGATGCCGAGGCCGCGGATGTAACTGTTCACCGATGGCGCGGAGCGCGCGATGCTTTCCGCCGAGTTTATGAATTTCAACAACATGTCAAGGCGCGTCATCCCGCCATCGAGTGCCGCGGTCCACGCCGCGAGACCGGACTGGGCCGGCGCCCTCCCGAGGGTCATCTCAAACATGGCCGTGACGAACTCGGCATTCGCCGTTCCGCCGAAACGTGCGGTGTATTCCGGTGAACTCATGAAGCTGGTGGCCAGCGTTGGCAGCGTGGCCCCGGAATCGATGGCCTCTACGAAGCCCTCGAAACCGGCCGCGCCCGGTTCGCGCTGGAACAGGGTTGTGAACAGTCGATACAGGTCATCGACATGCCCGGCGGTCTCCCGCCCGTTCTCGAAGGCCAATTGTCGTGGAAGGGTCAAGTTCCGATGTTCCTGCGATTCCGAGATCGCCAGAACGACATCCGCGCGGCTCAGGCCAGCGTTAAGAACCGCGCTCCAATGGGCGACGCCCGCCGCTGCAGGATCGCGGTCCAGCGTGTTCTGGAAGAGCCGCGTGACAAACTCGGGAGCCGTCGTGTTGCCGTAGCGCGTCATGTATTCTTCCGATTGCATGAAACTGTCGGCGAGTTGCGCCAAGGTCAGGTCGCCAGAGGCAAGAAGCGTCGAGAAATGATACTGCCCGGCAGCGCGCGGCGCCCGGTCAAAGATGGTGTCAAACAGGCGGAACACCTGGCTTGCTTCGTCAGTGCCCCATAGTCCGTAACGATCCCCGGTCAGGATGTCGAAACCATCTCCCCCCTGTAGCACGTCGCGGCCACCGCCTCCGGTGATCACGTCAGTGGCAATCGTCCCTGTCAGCGTCTCGGACGCTTTGGAGCCGCGGAGGTATGTGACGTCGGGTTCATTGAAGACATCCGTGGCCACGGTCTGATCTGCAAAGCGGACGTATTCAACCCCGGTAAGAAGCGCGGACAGTCCAGCGCCTGCGAGCCGGAAGCCATCGCCTTCCCGCATCACCGTGACGTCGGCCATGTCAAACCCGAACTGCACCAAGTCGATCCCGTTTCCACCATCAACGATCTTGTTCCCGGTGGACAGCACGATGACGTCATCGCCATCGCCTCCGAAAACCGTGTCGGTGCCATCGCCGTCGACAATGTAGTCATTCCCCGATCCGCCATCGAGCAGATCGTCGCCGTATCCACCTTTGAGGGTATCATCGCCTTCACCCGCCCGAAGGGTATCGTTGCCGCCTCGACCGATCAGTGCATCCCGACCCAAGCCCCCCGTCAGTACCTCGCTTGTGTCGTCACCGTCCTGCTTCCAGATCTTCTTGATGGTAATCTCGGCCACGTCGTACGGACGAAGATCGAGCGCGACATGGCCAGTGGACAATGCGTTAGTCTCAAGGACGTCGATCAGCGGCGACACATCGGTTTCGGTGACAAAGTAATAGTCCTCTATGCCTTGCGGATTGGCGACGAGCGGCAGGATCGTGTCGATCGGAGGGAAATAGGTGGTGTACTGGCCGCCGACCATCTTCACGTGGTTCTTGTCTGTCGCGTCAAAGAACGGCAGGGCGGACAGCGCGTCGTATTCCTCCTGCGTGATGAACCGCCGCCCGATGCGCCCCGAACCATCGTCAAAGGCCATATCGGCCAGCCCGTCCGAAGTCGTGGTGTCGATGGTCAGGTGCCGAACATCGACGGACACGACATCCGCCAGGAATGGCGAGACATCGAGGTCAACCGTTCCCGCCGACAGGTCGCGTAGCGAGACATAGAAGACATCCGTGTAGACGCTGCTGTACAAGTTCACTTCGACCTTGCCTTCGCTCCCGGTTGAATCGGTCCAGATGCTCTCCATCGCGGCGACATGGCCGGTCTCGTCGCTGATCTCGCTGCGCAGGCTCTCGCGCATCATGGTAAAGGCCGCGCCGCCCATGGTCAGGTCCAGCCCCTCGGCCCCCTTGTTCCCGGCGATGTTGCTGCCAACCCGATGCTGGAACGGCCAAACAAAAGTCTCCTCAACCCCCGTCTGCACCATGAATTCGAACATCTCGAGCAGGATGGAGGCGCTGCTCGCACCGAGCTGTTCGTAGTTGCTGCCCAGCACGTTCCACTCAGTGATGACAAGATCAACATCATGCCCGAGATGCATGTTGAAGTTCTCGATCCGGTAATCCAAGCTGCGCTGTTCCTGCCAGGAATGGGCGAAAGCAGGATCGTCGGCGTGGTCAATATTGTAGTAATAATGCGCGACGGCGCCGTCTATGGCCGCCTTGGCGCGGGGGCTTAACCAGGATAGGATCGCCTCGTTTCCGAGATCGAAGGCCCAAGCCTCTCCCTTGTATGCGCTGCCATTTCCGTTGGTTTCCGACATCTGAATCAGAATCTTCGGATCATGCCCGAGATCGGGGCGGTCTACAGCCAGCCGCTCAATGGCGTCGAGCGAGGCATTTATCACCCGGTTCGCGATGATGCCGTATTCCGTCTCGTTCATGGCGGCGACAAAGTCGCTGTCGGGGTTCTCCTCCGGGTGCGTACTGCGGTCGGCATTCCTGTCGACTTGACCAATGGAATACTCGTTGCCGATCTCCAGCCCCGAAACGTGGTCACCGTATTCTTCGAGAAGGAGGTAGACGAAATTTTCCATTTCCGCGGCAGGAATGTCCGTCTTTGTCGGCAGGACCATCGTCACTTGGATTGGGTCTTCCGGCGTACTGTTGGCCTTGACCCATTCCATGAAGGCGCGGACTTCATGACGGAGCTGGCCATTTTCTAGTTTGGTGACATTGATGACATTCTCCGATGCGCCGCCGGGATAGCGCAGGTGATTGATATCCAAGGCCTCCACCGCGGCGTCGAAGCCGGAAGTTGGCCCGTTTGAACCATCGTAATTGACGTTGACGGCTTCGAGAGCATTGGCTCCGAAGTTGCTGTCCTTGACCAATTGTCCGGTCGCAGTTTGGTTCGTTATGGCGACAGAGTAAGCAGGCATTTTCATTCCCGAGTGCGGAGAAGGGTCCTGCAATTCGACCATTTGCTTATGTAAGCCGCTAGCGACAGGTATGGCTAAATCAAGGCATGTCATTAAACTTTGTGTACAACTGCGGCCCCTAGGCCTCATTGAGCAGGTCATTCTGCATGCTGACGTCTGCATACATGCGCTTCAGGGGGCAGGTCACCTCCGCTATGGCCTTCATCTCGCTGATCAGACCGACATCCATGCCGCCGTACTTCGCCCGCCACTTGTAGAACGTAGCGCTGCTCATGCCGTGTTCACGGCACAGCTCGGCAGCAGGCACACCGCCCTCCATCTGGCGCAGAACGCCCATGATCTGGGCTTCTGTGAAACGTGTCTACTTCATCGGAATTTCCTCGTTCATCCTGCCGAGAAAATTCTACTTCCGCATCCCCTAAGATCGGGGGATTACCCTGGTCGTCAGCATCTCGCGGACACGATTGCCGTCAGCCTGCTTCTCAACCAGCTCGATCAGCGCCATCCTCTCTTCGGACATCGTCGTCTCCGTTTCAGGTTCAAGGTCTCGCAACCCAAACCTTCTCCAAAGATCGGCGTTGGCCGCCAGTGTCAACGCCGGCCGCGCGCTGCGCTACGCTGGGGGCTCCGCGCGCGGCCTCCTACAACACCACCCGGGACACTGCCGACGAGGCAGAGCAAGCGCACAAGCCATTAACTTTCAAGTTGCATGTCCGAGTTCTTCGCGAAAACTTGGGTTGAAGAGCAATTCGGGTGATTGAGATGCGGCTTGGGCTGGACATGGGAACGAACTCAATTGGATGGTGGCTTTACGAAACCCACGGTGAGGAAAACGAGGCCAGAATTACTGGCGTCCTCGATGGTGGCGTCCGTATCTTTTCTGACGGTCGCGACCCCAAAACCGGAGCTTCGCTGGCAGTGGACCGACGTACTGCACGTGCCATTCGGCGACGCAGAGACCGATATCTACGCCGTCGCGCTACGCTGATGAAAGTTCTTGCGGACGTCGGCCTCATGCCTGCCGATCCGACAAAGGCAAAAAAGCTGGAACAGCTTGACCCTTACGACCTGCGTACCCGCGGCCTGGATGAAGCGCTGCCCTTAACACATCTTGGACGCGCCCTATTTCATCTGAACCAACGCCGGGGTTTCAAATCAAATCGCAAAACCGATCGCGGCGAAAATGAAAGCGGCAAGATCAGAGACGCAACCCAAAGACTGGACTGGGAGATGCGCGAGGTCGGAGCACGCACCTACGGTGAGTTCCTTTACATGCGCCGGAAAGATATGCCACAAAAGCCTGCTGAAAACGCGCGGCTCAACAGTGATGGCTCCCGGCTGGACTACCGAAAACAAAAGACAGTACGGACACGGCTTTCGGTAGCAACAAGAGGCGGTCCAGACGCAAACAAAGAAGCAGGCTATGATTTTTATCCTGACCGTCGGCACCTCGAAGAGGAATTTTACTGCCTGTGGGAAGCTCAGGCAGCCCATCGACCGGAGGTCCTGAACGAAAATCTCAAGGCATTGGTGTTCGAGAAAATTTTCTATCAACGCCCCCTGAAGGAACCGGAAGTGGGCCTATGCCTGTTCTCGAACCAGGCCCCTGTACCCAAAAATGAGCGGCGCTTGCCGAAGTCACATCCCTTGGCTCAAAGGCGCGGCCTCTTCGAAACGGTCAACCAGCTGCTCATCACAACGGATGGGCGAAAGACAAGGCCCTTGAATAAGGAGCAGCGCGATACTGTCATCATGGCGCTGGACAACAAGGCGCCTGCGAAATCACTTGCATCCATGACGCTAAAGCTTTCAGCGCTGGCCAAAGTCTTGAAGCTTCAGGAGGATGAACGCCTCACCTTGGATACGGGCGTTCGTGACAGCATCACCTGTGATCCTGTCCGAGCCAGCCTGTCGCACCCCGACAGGTTTGGGCCGCGCTGGTCAACCTTGAATTGGGAGGCTCAGTGGGAGGTCATCCGCAGTATCCGCGAAGTTCAAAACGGCAACGATTTTCGCGCGCTAAAAAAATGGCTGCGCGAGAACCATCAACTCGACAAGGACCATGCACAAGCCGTCGCGAATGCTCCCCTGCCCGACGGCTTCAGCCGCTTGGGACTAACTGCCACCCGGTTGGTGCTGGAGCATCTGAAGGCAGATGTTGTGACATATGCCCGCGCTGTAAGGCTATGTGGATGGCACCACTCAGACCAACGAACAGGTGAGTGCCTCGATCGTCTACCTTACTACGGTGAGGTTTTGGAACGCCATGTCACCCCAGGGACTTACAACCCTGACGACGATGACATCACCCGCTTCGGTCGAATTACCAATCCAACCGTTCACATCGGGCTGAACCAGCTTCGTCGCCTCGTGAACCAAATTATCGCGGTATTCGGCAAACCCGATCAGATCGTCGTGAAAATCGCAAGGGAACTGAAACAATCGGAGGAGCAGAAGCGCAAGACGATCAAGCGTATTCGCGAAACTACCGCCGACGGACAAAGACGCTCCGCTCAGCTGGACAAATTGGGTATCGCTGACATTGGGCACAACCGAATGCTCCTGCGCCTCTGGGAGGACCTGGGGCCTGCAATCGGCTCACGGTGCTGCCCCTACACGGGAAAGACTATTAGCGTTGACATGGTTTTCGATGGCTCATGCGATGTAAATCATATCCTCCCGTACTCCCGGACTTTGGACGACAGCTTCGCGAACCGAACTCTCTGCTTGCGAGAGGCAAACATGCAAAAGACCAACCAGACCCCGTGGGAAGCTTGGGGAAATAGCAAGCAATGGGAAACCATAAAGGCAAACCTCAAACACCTGCCTGACAACAAGCGCTGGCGCTTTGGCCCCGATGCGATGGCGCGCTTCGAAGAAGGCCATGGGTTTCTTGGCCGGGAGCTCGTTGACACGCATTACCTCGCCCGCATCACCCAAAGCTATCTTAACAACCTATTCACTGAATACGGACGCGTCTGGGTCGTGCCCGGACGCCTGACCGAAATGCTACGGAGGCACTGGGGTCTAAATTCCCTGCTGAGCGACGCCGACAAAGGACCAGCTAACGCCAGAAACCGCACGGATCATCGTCACCATGCCATTGATGCAGCAATCGTCGCGGCGACTGACCATGGCCTTCTCAATCGGATCAGCGAGACTGCCGGCAAAAGAGAGGAAGCCGGGCAATCCGCTGAGATGATTGCCCGAGATACGTCGCCACCGTGGAAAGGTTTTCGGGATGCTGTAGAGCGGCGGCTAAGCACGATGATCGTAAGTCACCGTGCCGACCACGGCCGGATTGACATAGCCATCTGCAGAAGTGATCGCTCCAGCACGACGGGACGCCTCCACAACGACACAGCCTACGGAATAGTTGACGAGAGCACGGTTGTCAGCCGTGTTCCCCTACAGTCCCTCAAACCAGCAGACATCGCGCTCACAAGCAGGGGCAAGAACATTCGAGACCTGCAACTTCAATCGGCGCTGGCTCTGGCGACCAAAGGCAAGGAAGGCAAAGAAATCGAGGCGGCCTTGTCGAACTTTTCCGCGAAACAGGGCCCCTATCAAGGTATACGGAGGGTGCGCCTCATCGAAACCTTGAACGAAAGCGCACGAATTGAAGTTGGCGAAGGCAAGAAAGGAAGCCCACTCAAAGCTTACAAGGGAGACAGCAACTATTGCTATGAGATTTGGCGTTTGCCCGATGGCAAGGTCAAACCTCAGGTCGTTACGACCTTCGAGGCAAATACGAGTACTGAAAAGCGCCCCCATCCCGCTGCCAAAAGGCTCCTGCGCATCTTCAAGAGGGACATGGTCGCCGTGGGCCGCAACGGAGAAACGGAAGTCTTTTATGTCCAAAAGCTGGACCCTGTGAACGGTCTGTTCCTTGCGCCGCACAACGAGGCAAACGCTGACGCGCGCAACCGCAACAAAGAGGATCCGTTCCGTCTCCTTCAGCTTGGAGCTGGACCAATCGTGAAAGCAGGGCTGCGGCGTGTACACGTGGACGAACTCGGGCGAATTCGCGACCCCGGACCTAGAGAGTAAGCTGACCTGTAATGTTGATTTCCACTCAAAATCGACCCGGGAAGTCGCCAGATTTCCATTAAGAATTGATGGGGTGGATACCCCCACCCGACGGCATCGCAATGTGCCAAGGTGATGTGGGTCACATCACAGGAAGGAGGTAAGACCGCATGTCTTTTCCACTGGCCCGGCCCTGCCGGATCAGCCTGTATTCTGGTCGTGGGGCGGTGGGTGCCGTCCGTTTGCGATGGAGGAAGACATGCGGAAAGCTCATGGAACGATCTACGTCGGAATTGATGTGTCCAAGGACAAACTTGCGGTCGCGATCGCGGGTGGAGAGCGTGGTGACGAGGTTCTCAGCCTTGTTACGTTCGAGAACACACCCGCCAGCGTCGGCAAGTTGCTGAAGAAGCTTGCCGGGCGGTAATCCCCCCCGATCTTAGGGGGGATGGGGAAGTAGAATTTTTTCGGCAGGATGACCGAGGAGATTCCGATGAAGAAGACACGTTTCACAGAAGCGCAGATCATGGCTGTGCTGCGCCAGATGGAGGGCGGTGTCCCTGCCGCCGAGCTGTGCCGCGAGCACGGGATGAGCAGCGCCACACTGTACAAGTGGCGGGCGAAGTATGGTGGCATGGATGCGAGCCTGATTTCCGAGATGAAGGCGATGGCCGAGGAGAACCGTCGCCTGAAGCGCATGTATGCAGACGTCAGCATGCAGAATGACTGAGGTGGTCAGAGGTGGTCCTGGAAATTCGACCAGTTTGCCGCCGTGCTAAGCTATAGCATTGGTTTCATTTCAGGCGGCAACCTTCGGATCCGGAGATCGCCTATCATAGGCCTCGTCCGGCGTCATGATGAACCGCGCCGGGTTTGCCGGAGGCTGGTTTGTCTTAGTTACGCGGCCATGTCTGATCTTTCCAGAGCGGCGTAGAAGTTTGCCTCGGCCTCTGCTGGTGGGATATTCCCGATGGGCTCCAGCAGGCGGCGGTCGTTGAACCAATCGACCCATTCGAGTGTGGCGTATTCCACGGCGTCGAAACTGCGCCATGGCCCTCGGCGATGAATGACCTCTGCTTTGAAAAGACCGTTGATTGTCTCGGCCAAAGCATTGTCGTAGCTGTCACCGACACTGCCGACCGACGGTTCGATTTCGGCCTCCGCCAGGCGCTCGGTGTATTTTATCGACAGGTATTGCGATCCGCGATCCGAGTGATGCACCAGTCCAGAGCCTGGTCGCCGCTGATGAACGGCCTGTTCCAGCGCATCGAGCACGAACCCGGCATTCGCTGTGCGGCTGACCCGCCAACCGACGATGCGGCGGGCAAAGGCATCGATGACAAATGCCACGTAGACGAAGCCCTGCCATGTGGCCACGTAGGTGAAGTCGCTGACCCAGAGCATGTCTGGCGCAGGCGTCTTGAACTGGCGGTTCACCTTGTCAAGCGGACAGGGTTGAGACCTGTCCGGGATCGTCGTCCTGTGTTTCTTGCCACGGATGGCGCCTTCGAACCCCAGATCCTTCATCAGCCGCGCCACCGTGCAGCGGGCCACATCGAAGCCTTCCCGGCGCATCTGATGCCAGACCTTGCGAACGCCATAGACCTTGTAGTTCTGCTCCCAAACGCGTTCGATCTCGGGCTTCAAGGCAATATCCCGCTTCGCCCGATCCGACAGCAGGTCGGGGTTCGCCCGCTTGGCCATGTGATCGTAGAACGTGGATGGGGCAATCGGCAGGTGCTTGCAGATCGGCTCGACCCCGATGGCGTCACGATGTTCCTCGATGAAGGCGATCATGTCCTGGACCGGCGGTCGAGCTCCGCCTGGGCAAAATATGCCGATGCCTTCCGCAGGATCTCGTTGGCCTGCTTCAGTTCGCGGTTCTCGCGTTCCAGCGCTTTCATCTTCTCGGCCATCTCGGTCGAGACACCGGCGCGATCACCGCGATCGACCTCCGCCTTCTTGACCCACTCGTTCAGCGTCTGAGGCGCACACCCGATCTTCGACGAAATCGACAGGATCGCAGACCAGCGGCTCTCATGCTGCCCTGCGTTGTCCAGAACCATGCGAACGGCTCGTTCGCGCACTTCGGGGGAATACTTGTTCGTCGTCTTGCTCATAATGCTCCATCCTACTCAAGAGTTGGAGCCTCCGGCAAACCCGGCGCGGTTCA
>NZ_JBNAGB010000046.1:0-16003 GCF_049800975.1 Sagittula sp. S175 | reverse complement strand
GTAAGCGTTTCCTGGCCCCCACCTTCCAGCCGATAGCCTGACCTGCGATGCCGCGCCTGACGGATATTGGTGCGGGAGTTTCGCGATGGCAACTACGGGTGAGTTTCTCAGGGACTATGGCGTAGAGATACGGGGGAATGGTCAGCGGCGCTGGCCCGACGAGGTCAAGGCGCTGATCGTCGCTGAGACGTTGAAGCCGGGTGCGACGGTGAATGCGGTTGCTGCGCGTTATGGGCTTCGCGCGAACCAGCTTTCAGAATGGCGCAGTCGGGCACGCGATGGCCGGCTGGTTTTGCCTGCGGTTGAAGATGACAGCTTCTGTTTTGCGCCGGTCATGGTGTCGGATAACGGCGGGGTGCATGTGCCAGCTGTTGCGGGGCAGCCAGTCACGCCTGCAGCACCGCCCTCGGCACCAATCGAGATTGCGATGGGCCAAGTCACGATCCGATTGGACGCAGAGACGCGTTCTGACCGGATAGCCGAGATCGTGCGTGCAATCGGGGCACGGCCATGATGTTCCCTTCAAACCGCATGCGGGTTCTGGTCTCGACGCAGCCTGTGGACTTTCGCAAAGGTCACGATGGGTTGGCGGCAATCGTGTCATCGGTGCTGCGCAAGGATCCGTTCACGGGGACGGTGTTTGTCTTCCGCTCGCGCAGGGCGGATCGGCTGAAGCTGTTGTATTGGGATGGGTCTGGGCTGGTGATGGCGTATAAGCGATTGGAGGAGGCAACCTTCACTTGGCCTGCGATCAAGGACGGGATGATGGCGCTGAACCACGCCCAGTTCGAGGCCCTGTTTGCCGGGCTGGACTGGCGCCGTGTCAAGGCGCTGGAGACACGCCCACCCACTGCGACAGAATGAAACAACCATTCTCTTTTGCGTGTTTTTACTGGGGTTTTTATCATAATCTCGGGTCATGATTGAAACGCCTGTCATTGACCTTTCCACCATCCCTGCCGCGCAGCGTGCAGTGGTTGCGTCATTGATGGAAACGATCGCAGCGCTTCAGGATATTACCCAACGCCAACAGCATCTGATTGCCGAACTGAACCATGCCCTGCGTGGCAAACGGTCGGAAAAGCTGTCTGAGGATGAGCGGCAACTGGCCTTCGAGGACCTGTCCATCGCGCTGGCCGAGGTCGAGGCAGAGAAGGAACATCTGGCTGCCAAAACGGATGACAAGACGGCAGCCAAACCTGCGCCAAAGCGCACCATCGGCAACCTGCCCGCCGCACTGCCGCGCATCGAAGAGGTTATCGAACCCGATAGCCTGATCTGCCCTTGTGGCTGCGGCGTCATGCACAAGATCGGCGAAGATCGCAGTGAACGGCTCGACATCGTGCCGGCCCAGTTGCGTGTGATTGTCACCGTCCGGCCCAAATACGCCTGCCGGACCTGCACCGACGGTGTGACCCAAGCTCCAGCACCAGCGCACCTGATCATGGGTGGGTTGCCAACTGAGGCCAGCATCGCCCATGTGTTGGTCAGTAAATACGCTGACCACCTGCCATTATACCGCCAAAGCCAGATCCTGGCGCGCGCAGGCCTTGATCTGCACCGTGCCGTGCTGGCGGATTGGGTCGGCAAGGCAGCGTTCCACCTCAAGCCCGTCGTCGACCGGCTCGCCGAACATCTGAAACGATCCGGCAAGCTGTTCATGGACGAAACCACGGCCCCGGTGCTGGATCCGGGTCGCGGTAAAACCAAAACTGGCTATCTCTGGGCCCTGGCCCGCGATGACCGGCCATGGGGCGGTGAAGATCCGCCCGGTGTGGTCTACTTCTATGCACCCGGTCGGGCGGGCGAGAATGCCGAAACATTCCTGACAGGCTTTGACGGCATCCTGCAGATCGACGGATACCAGGGCTACAACCGACTGACCAAACTGACCCGCAAGGGCGGTGCCCCCATTCGGGTGGCCCATTGCTGGGCACACGCGCGCCGCAAGCTGAAGGAAGTCTTTGACCGCGATGGTTCAGAGATCGCCGCCGAAGGCCTGCGCCGCATCGCCGAAATCTATACCGTTGAAGCCGATATCCGTGGCGTCTCGCCCGGCCAGCGTCTGTCTGCCCGTCAAAGCCGCAGTGCTCCACTGGTCGTGGCATTCGGTGATTGGCTGCAAGCACAACGCCGCAAGATCTCCGCTAAATCCCGGCTGGGCGAAAAGCTGACCTACATCCACAATCACTGGGACGGTTTGCAAACCTTTCTGACCGACGGGCGCGTCGAGATCGACAACAACCGCGTCGAAAACCTGATCCGCCCCATCACTCTAAATCGCAAGAACGCCCTCTTTGCGGGTCACGACGAGGGCGGCATCGCCTGGGGCCGCATCGCCTCGCTGATCGAGACCTGCAAGATCAACGGCATCGAACCCTTCGCCTATCTCAAGGCCACCCTCACAGCGATCGCCAATGGCCACCCGCAAAGCCGCCTCGACGATCTGCTGCCGTGGAACTTCAAGCTGTCAAGCTAAACTGACCGTGCCGTCCAGCGACCGCTTACCGCTGTCATCCACGGTGGCGACACTGATCGTGAAACTGGTCAGTCCGGCAGGCAGAACCAGGCTGCCTCCACTCAGGATGACGCCATCGGAATAGGTGATGGTACCAATATCGGCATCACTGGTGGAGGTATTGCTGCGTAGAAAACCAAGACGCTCGGATCCGTCACTGGCTCTTGACAGCGTGACCGTATGGACAAGAGACGTGCCTTCTGACCCAGTGGCGCTGCTGACACCATCGACTGTTGCGAAATAGCTATCGAGCTGCGCCGCGATGGCTGTGCCGTTGGCGTTGGCAGAGGTCGAAACACTGCCACCGACATGATAGGCAGGAGCATCGCCAATAACGACCAGGAATTCCTGTTGTCCGAAATAGACCTCCAACGGAGAACCGGGTTCGGCAAGAAAGGTCACGGCGGAAATCACGGTCGACCCGGTGGGCGCGCGCCTGACGAATTCTCCTTGCGATCCGGACGCGCCACAAATCGCGACCTCACTGCAGGTGATCCTGCCCCTCAGCACGCCAGAGGTCAGCGAATTCGAAAATGTGTCGTTGTCCGGCGTCGAGGTGAAGAGCGCTGTGGCTCCGGGCGCATGACTCTCGAGGCTCTCGGTCAGCGTGATGTTGCCGGTGGATGAACTGGCCACGTACAGGTCGAGGATATCGAAAGACGCCGCCATCAGCGGGGTCGCGGAAACGGTCCACAGCAGGCCGAGGGCGAAGCGCACCGTCAGAGCCTTCAACCATTCGAGAATCATTACCAGCCTCATGAAAAAAATCACGAGCGTTGATAAACTCAAGGTATTACCACTCGGCTAAACCGGAAGCGGGCAACCGATGCCGTTCAGAGTGTGCAGGTCCACAGCATATGGAGGTCGATTTCGGCGCTTTGCCATCGGTTTTGCGATGCTTCCAAGGGTCTGGGTGCGCCGCGCCAGCGGATCTACCGGTCCACCTTGCAGGTCTGGATAAAGGCGGCAATGGTAGCGCATTCAGCCGCCGTCTGACCCGGCGAATTGGCTGCTCTTCAGCGTGATGGTCTGGCGCCTGATGGCAGGCTCGACGATGCTGGGGTGGCGCATTACGGCTTTTCGGTGAGGAGACGATCAAAGATCTCACGACGGGCGATGGCACAACGGATGGCCCCTGCCTGCTTCGACTTGCCCAAGAAGCTCGCCAGCGTTTACTGCCACAGGTGTCAAGCGCAGGCACCGCGACGTTGCAAAGGTCCGCTTCCTGCGCCTTCTGGACGTTGCGTTCCTGTCCAGGACTGAGTTCGGCTCCCCGAAGCTGCCGTTGCGGCCCCGTTGCAGCATTTCCGTGGTATGCTTGCACGCCGGCACAACGTTGGCGTTGTGGCTGGGCGCGGCGGATCGGAGGAACTGCCATGCCTGCTGCAAATCTACCCGCCATCCGCGCCTGCCGCCCTGCGTGGAACAAGGGACGGATCGTCGGCCAGAAGCGGCCGCTGCTGCCGAAACACGTCTGGGCCATCCGGGTCCGCCTTGAGATCGCCGAACGACACCGGGATCTCGCGCTGTTCAACCTTGCCATCGACAGCAAGCTGAGAGGCTGTGACCTGGTCAAGCTGCGGGTCATCGACGTCTTCACCGCGAACCAGATCAAGGAACGGGCCTCGATCATCCAGAGCAAGACGGGGCGACCCGTCCGGTTCGAGATCACCGAGGGCACGCGCAGGTCATTGGCGCGCTGGATGGCAGAGCCCCTCATGATCGGATCCGAGCATCTCTGGCCGGGGCGTTTCCATGAACGCCTCCACATCTCGACGCGGCAGTACGCCAGGCTCGTGCGTGACTGGGTCACGTCCATCGGGCTGGAAGCCACCTTGTATGGCACGCACCCCATGCGGCGGACCAAGGTGGCGCAGATTTATCGGAAGACGGGCAACCTGCGGGCCGTTCAGCTTCTTCTCGGCCACACAAAGATGGACAGCACGGATCGGTATCTTGGTGTCGATCTGGAAGATGCCCTCTCGATCTGGGAGGGCGTCGAGATCTGAAACTACGGGTCGGCGGTTGCGCCGACCCGATCCGGACATACACGGAGGGGTCGCCAACGGCCGGTGTCAGCCCATTGCGTCACTCCTGAAGTGTCTGTCGCGATGTCACGAACACGTTGCAGCAAAACGAACATCTCGGTGTCAGGCGTCTGATGAAGGGTCACTTGAGCAAGAGAGAGCGTGCGTTTGCGGCTGCCACTCTCAGGAAACCTTGATCGGATCCACTCAGAAAACCGGTTGCGCCAAGAGAGCGCAGCCTGCCCGCCTCTGCGGGATCAGCGGCAAGAACGAGCGCAGGCAGGGTGGCTGATCTTGCCGCTGTCAGAAGCTTTGTTACCGCGCAATCCAGACCAGGGTCCCCGGGAGGGACGCCCATACTTGCTCCCAGATCGGCCCGGCCGATGAAAATTGCATCAAGCCCCTCTGTCGCGACGATCTCGTTGATCCGATCAAGAGCGTCGACGTCCTCAATCATCGCGATGACAGCACAACCCGTATCCTGTTCGGTCATGTGCTCGGACACGGGCACGCCGCCGAAGCCGCCGGCGCGGGTTGTCGGCGAGAGACCACGCACACCATCATAGCGCGCAAGAGCGACGATCTTACGGGCGACCTCCGCCGAAGTGACGTGCGGCACCAGAACGCCATCGGCGCCACAGTCCAGCACCCGAAGAATGTCGCTGGGGTGGCGCACCCGCACCAATCCGCCCATGTGATGCGCCCGGCAGGCCAACAGGATTGCATCGGTCGTTTCCGGGTTGAGCGGCGCGTGTTCCTCGTCGATCACGACAAAGTCGAAGCCTAGCGTTCCGAGGATCTCGGCGGGTTGCGTCGACGGGATCTTGAGGAACGTGCCGAGCATCGGCTCGGACGCGCGCAGGCGCTTGCGGAACCCCTGCATCAGAACGAGACCTTGCCCTTGGTGCCGAGCATCGCGCGGGCCTCGTCCGGGGTGGCGATCTCATGGTCCAGCTCTTCGAGGATGCGGCGCACCTTGGCGACCATCTGTGCGTTGCTTTCGGCCAGTTTGCCCCTGGCGATATAAAGGTTGTCCTCCAGCCCGACGCGCACATGGCCGCCAAGGATGGCGCCCATGGTCACCAGCGGGAATTGCGTTCTGCCGGCGCCCAGCACTGACAGGAGGTAATCGTCGCCAAACAGCCGGTCGGCGGTGGCGCGCATGTGCATGAGGTTCTCCGGATCGGTCCCCTGTGCGCCCGTTACGCCAAAGATCGCCTGCACGAAGAATGGCGGCTTCACCAGCCCCCGGTCGGCGAAATGCGCGAGATTGTACAGGTGCCCGGTGTCATAGCATTCGAATTCGAACCGGGTGCCGAGGGCATTCAACCGGGTCAGTACCGCCTCGATCTGGGTGAAGGTGTTCGACATGATGTGGTCGCGGGTGCCGCGCAGGTAGTCGATCTCCCAAGGTTTGGGATCGCGGCATGCCTTCTCCGCGGCGGATATGTTGAAGTTGAACGACCCCATGTTGAGAGAGGCCAGTTCAGGCACATTGCGCAGCGCGGGTGCGATGCGGTCGTCCATCGGCATGCCGAGACCGCCGCCCGTGGTGATGTTCACAATGGCATCTGTGGCCTCGGCTATGCGCGGCAGGAAGGCGGAGTAGTGCTCGGGATCCTGACTGGGTGCGCCTGTTTCGGGGACGCGGGCGTGCAGGTGCAACACGGCGGCCCCGGCCTCGGCGGCGCCGATGGCGCTCTCTGCGATCTGTTCGGCCGTCACAGGGAGATAGGGCGACATGGACGGCGTGTGGATGGAGCCTGTCACGGCGCAGGAAATGATGGTCTTCTTTGAGGCGCGCGGCACGGGTGTAGTCCTTTCGTGCGTGGTCCAGCCCGGACGTTCCGGGCCGGATTGGGTTCAGAACACCTTGACGAGGCGGATCTGTGTGACGCTGTCGTATTCGAAGCCGCCTTCGACATTCACATCCTTGCCGACCATCCCCTGGATCTGGGTCGTCGGGTTCAGGAAATGCGTGCTGTAGAGACGGACCTGATCGCGGTGGGTCTTCAGCCCGGTTTCGACGCCGCCGACGGATTGTTCGCCGCCGCGCTGCCCGGAATAGCCGATGGCCAGCGAGGTGCCCGGCCCCCATTGCTTGCGCAGCATGGTCTGCAGCTGCCACGACTCCTCGCGTTCGAAGGTCACGCCGTTCTCGTCGTGGTCCTTCTGAAAGGCGACATCGAGCACACCGTCGAAGTAGAAGCCGCCGCCCAGCCCTTGGATCAAGCCAACCTGCGGGGTGATCGTTGTCGTGCCTTCACCGATTCCGAGCCGCGCCGGGTCGTAGTCGCCGGTCGGCAGCGTCGCGAAGAGCGAGAAACCCAGTGTGGTCCCGGTCTCGGGGTTGGACGGCTGCACCGGCCAGACGGTCAGACCCAGCGTCGTGTCCCCGAGCCCGTCCGAAGTTTTCTGCCCAAAGCCGCCGATGTCCGCGTCGAGGCTGGCGAAGGGGGCGACGACATGAAACGCCGCAGGCATCTCGCCCAGCTTGAAATAGTTCAGGCTGCGCAGGATCGCGACGTTGGCCTCGAAGCTGGAACCGGGAACCTCTGCGCCGTTCAACTTCAGCGTATCGGAGGACAGGTGTTGCCAATATAGCATCCCCAGCGTGGTGCCGCCGGGCAGAATCGTGTAGTCAGCGGGACCGACGTCGATCGCCTGTGCAGGCGCGGCAAGGCTCAGTGCGAGGGCACTCGCTCCGAGGGTTTTTATCAGTGTCATTCAGGTCTCCTCCCTGTTTTCATGACGGGTTGCGGATCAGGAGGCGGCGACCTGCGGGTGGGGTCGGGCCGTGGAATAGGCACCCCGGTGGTAGAGCAGCGGCGCATGTTCCGAGCTATCGAAGGCACAGACGCGCCCGATCAGGATCCAGTGGTCGCCGCCGTCGAGGATGTTCTCGCGCACGCATTGGATCGAGGCACAGGTGTCCGGCAGCAGCAGGCAGCCGCCCGCTCCTTCGGTCACGTCGAGACCGGCGAACTTGTCCTCGGACCTGCGGGCGAACTGGTTCGACAGGTCGATCTGGTCATGGGCGAGTATGTTCACTGCGAAATGGCTGGCGGCTTCGTAGGTCGGGTAGCTCGACGAGGTCTTTACCAGGCTCCAGAGGATCAGCGGCGGCTCCAGCGAGAGCGAGTTGAAGCTGTTGGCGGTGACGCCCACGCGGCGGCCGTCCGCCTGCGCGGTGATGACGGTGACGCCGGTGGCAAAGCAGCCAAGAGCTGCGCGGAAGGCACGGGGATCGAACCCGTCGGCGGCAAAGTATGTTTCGGTCATCGGGACCTCTGCGGTTAGGGGAATGACAGGGAGCGGACTGCCCCGGTGTGCGGGACAGTCCGTGGGGAGGGTCAGAACAGGGAGGGATCCGGCTCCAGCCCCATCAGCGCCCGCCCGAGGATCTGGGCGCAGATGTCGTAGTCGGTGTAGGCATGCGCTGCGGTCATATGCGCGTCGCGGAACAGGCGCTGGCCTTCGGCATCGTCGAACCAGCTCGATCCGCCCGATGCCTCGAACAGACGGTCCACGGCCTCTACGAACATCTTCACCGCGTAGGCCTGATTGGTGCGCCAGAAGGCCATCTTGGTCTCGTCCGGGAAGACTCGACGCTCGGCGTGATCACGCATGTCCTCCCAGGTCTTCTCGAGGAAGGCGCGGCCCGCCGCCACTTGGTGCGTGCTTTCGGCCAGACGCATACAGGCAGGGATCGACTGACTGACCTTTGCCCCGGTGTAGGCGCGGACACGGCCCTGCGTGCGTTCGGTGTAAAGGGCGATCATGCGTTCGGCGATGCCGAGGGAGACCGCCGAGAAGCAGCTGGCAAAGACGTAGATGAAGGGCACGTGGTAGGTCGTGCTCTCGGTATACAGGCTGCCGCCTGCCGAGGTCAGGGTCATCAGCGCGGGCACGCTTTCGATGCGGTGATTGGGGACGAAGGCATCCTTGACCACGATGTTCTTGGACCCGGTGCCACGCATCCCTGCGGTGAACCATGTGTCCTTGATCTCGTAGTCCGTGCGCGGGACGATGGCAAAGCTGTAGACCTTGCCGAGCTCCGCATCGTCGCGCAGGAAGCCGAGGATCGCCCATTGCCCGTGGTCACAGCCAGAGGACCAGCCGAAATCGCCGGAGAAGCGCACGCCCCCCTCGACCTCCGTCGCTCGGCCGTAAGGCGCGATGGAGGAGGAGACCACCGTGTCCGGGTCCTCGCCCCAGATCTCGTCCTGCAACTCCTTGGAGTACAGCGCAATCTGATGCGCGTGCTCGGCCAGCAGCGAGAATGCCCATGCGGTCGACCCGCAGGCCGTGGCGATCAGCGCGATGCAGTTCTCGAAATCCGGAACCGGCATTTCGAGCCCGCCGTAAGCTTTCGGCTGAAAGGCGCGGTGCAGGCCTGTGCCCTTGAGCAGGTCGATGTTCTCCTGCGGAACCTGCCGCATCTCCTCGGCCTTCGAGGCATTGGCCGCGATCTGTGGCAGGACCGCGCGCACGCGCTCGATCATCGGGGTGGTGTCGTCAAACATGGGTCTTCTCCTCCCTTGGAGTGTCAGTTGGACAGGAATGCGATGGCCGCCTCGCGGAAGCGGGGATCGGAGGTCAGGGCCACATGGCCAGGGCCGTCGATCAGCTGGTGTGCGGCACCGGGCAGCGACGCACGCAGGCGGTCGTCCGGTTGTGCCACCGCGTCGTCGCGGCTGTTGAAGATCAGGATCGGCGCCTGGGCGGCGGAGAGCCGATCTTCGGTCAGCACCGGGTTGGCGGGACGCTCCAGCACAGCGGCGAGACAGGCTGGATCTCTCTCGCTCTTGCCGGCATAGGCAAGAAGCGCCGCGACCTGCGGCGGGTTCTCCGTTGTCTCGCCGCGCAGGGCAGCAACGATGGCAGGTCCGGCGGCTTCGGGCGCAAAGAGGTTGTCACCGATGCCGCCCAGGACGAGCTTGCCGTTGGCGCCGGGCTGACGGGCTTCCAATTCCAGCAGGAGCTTGGTCCCGAGGGAAAAGCCGATGGCCCCGTGCAGACCGTTGGGAAGTTTTGCCGCGAGGTCGGAGGCAAGGTCGGCATAGTCCGCCGGGTCATGCGATCCGCCCTGCGGCCCGTGTCCGGCGATATCCACGCCCACCGGGTCGAACCCCGCATTGCGCAGCGCCTCCGTCCAGCCGTCAGCCTTCCATGTGGCAGCGTAGGAGCCACCCCAGCCGTGGATCAGGGCCACCTGTTTCATGCGGGCACTCCCTTTGCGGACTCTGCGGCCTTTTTCAGATCGGGCGTGTCGGCTCCGGCAAAGACCAGCGCCCCGCGCACTTCGCGCAGCTTCCAGCCCTCGGGCGTCTCCACGCAGTCAAAGGTGAAATCCGCCAGCGAGGACGGCGCCTCGAGCGGCAACGGGCGGGCGCCATTGCCGGAGAAGACGGTGATCGTGGCCGCCATCCGCACGCTCTCGCCCGGCAGCGCCCTGAAGTTGGTACACAGGTGCCGGGTGCCACGGCTTCGCTCGGCCGACAGGGCGCGGCGCGCGGCGAAATAGCGCGTCAGCTCCTCCCGCCCTTCGGCGCGAAAGCTCTCGATCACCAGCGCGCCATCTTCGGTAAACAGCACCGCGCCAGGGGTGTCCAAAGCCTCGTCCACCACGGCCCAGAAGCGCAGGACCAGGTCCTGCACCGCCAGATATGTCTCGACCGGAAGGGTCACGATCCCACCGTCATGAAGGTCTCGGCCATCTCGTAACCCCAGCCGTTCATCACATCCGCCAGTTGCTCGGGCGCGATGTCGCAGTCGAGCGGCGCTGCATCGTCCGGGAACTGCTCCATGCCCGAGGAGAACTCGTTGCGGTTGCCGAAGGGGTCGAAGACATAGGCGTAGTTGTTGGTGCCGAATCCGGTCGACTTGCCGAGACCCGCATTGTGACGGCCCGGTCCGAATTCCCAGCGGTGGCCGGTCTCCAGCAGGCGATCCGAAAGGCGGAAGTAGTGGTTTCCGTCCTCGACCGCGAAGGCCACGTGGTGCAGCCGGTCCGAGGGGCGCACGGCCTTCATGTAGGCGATGTCGTGGTCATAGGCGGAGCCGCGCAGCCAGATGCCCGCAAGCTGTCCGCCGACCGAAATGTTCAACGAAGACTTGAAGCCGATCATCATCAGGAAGTCGCGCATCACCGCCGGGTCGACTTCACCCAGCAGGTTGATGTGGTCCATGTCGGTCGGAATGTGTGACCCCTTGGCGTCGAAATCCGAGATGCCCGCGCGACGCTCGGCCCCACCGGTACACAGGCGCAACTCGTGGCCGGACGGCAGATGGAACTTCAGCGTCGCGCCTTCGCCAGGACGGCTGTCACCGTTGAGCCGTTCGGAGGCGACGCCTTCCTTGCTCAGGATGCTCTCGACGCGGTCGAGGTCTTCCTGGTCGTCGACGCCGAAGGTGAAGTTTTCCAGCGATTGCGTGCCCTTGACCAGCGTGATGTCGGCAGCCTTGCCACGGCACGCGAGGTGGACGGTGCTGTCGTCCCGCGACAGGACGGTCAGGCCGAGCACGTCTTCGTACCAAGCCAGCGCCTTGCCAAGATCGCCGACCTGAATGGCGGCGTGGTCGATGCGGTTGATCCCCATGGTGTGATCCTTTTCTTCAGGCAAAGTTGTTCGGAGCGGCACCCGGATCGGGGCCGTGTGGGGGCGGCCCTGCGTGGACCGCCAAGGGCCGGGCACGGGTCGTACGCTCGGACAAATCCGTCCGTCACGCGTGTTGCGCACTCGGTGATGAATGGGTCAGGTCAAGGCGCGCCGAGGCGCCGTGCGACCGGTCAGCCCGGTCGGTGTCGTGTGGTCACGTCGAAATCCTCCCTGCGGGCTCTCCCGGGCCCATGATGAAGGCAGCCCTCCTGCTGCCGTATTCAGACACTACGCCAGATCCCAATTTGTACAAATAGTCATTTTAGCAATTTCGCAGCGTGGAATTGGCGGCAAAGCGCCGCTGTGGGCTGGCCCCTGCTTCGCAGCTGCGGCATACCTTGGTCTGTCCCGCACGAAGGGACGGCAGCAGCAGGTCCGCTTCGCGCATGGCACAGAGCACCGAAAACGCCGACGAGGCCATCGCCCGCATGGGCTATCGCACCGCGCCGAACGGCCGGCGGGCCGAGATCGGCGCGGCGCGTCGTGCGAAGTCGCGCAACACGATCCTGACAGCAGCCTTTGCCTGCTATGGACGTCCGGACGGGCGATTCGTGCGGATCGAGAATATCTGCAAGGCGGCGGGCGTGGCGCGCGGCACATTCTATAACCACTTCGACGACCTCGAAGCGTTGCGATACCAGTTGCTCGAAGAGATGACCGGAGAGTTCGACCGCGCGGTGCATCACATGTTCAGCGCGCTGGAAAATGCAGCCGAACAGAGCGCGGTGGCCATTCGCTACTACCTGCACGCTGCCGCCAAGAATCCCGCCTGGGGCTGGGCCATGATCCATTCCTCCGCGCCGGGGCATACCTTCGGCGAAATGGTCTGGCACAATTCGCTGGTGACGATCCGGCGCGGGGTGGAGGAGGGGCTGTTCCATATCCCGACGGCAGAAATCGGGCGCGACATTCTCATGGGGTCCGTCGCCTCGGCCATGGTGTCGATCACCAGCGGCACGGTGCAGGACGATTACCCCGAGCAGATCTCGGAGCATATCCTCATGGCCTTCGGCATGAGGCAGGAGGCCGCGCGCGAACTGTCGCGACGCGCCTTGCCCGCCCTGCCAGCCATCGCTCATGATACCATTGTCATCGCCTCGATGCCGGCGCTCGGCGATATCGCGGACTGATCTACTCGGTGTCGCGCCGCGCCGCAGGGTAGTCAGCGGCGTTCAGGACCCAGCCATCCTTTTCCGAGAAATCCATGCGCGGCGGGGAGAAGATATCGACGATCTGCGTCGTCTCCGAGGTCCAGAGCGTTGTGTGGATCGCGGGCGGCGGCAGAACCGTGACCGACGGACTGGCACAGCGGATATGTGCATCGGGTCGCCAATTGGCCATGTCGGGTGTCCAAGGCCAGCGGAGAAAGTGCTCGAATGTGCCCTCCAGCGTCAGGCTGATCTGCTCGAAGCTGGCATGATTATGCGGCGAGACCTTGGACGCATCCCGGGGCGCGGTGAAGCGCGGCATCAGGTTCACCATCATCGTCGTGCAGCGGAAAATGCGCCCGAAGCGCCCCGGTGTATCCGGCACGTCGAGTGAATAGGCGCGCAGGCGAAAACCACCCACAGGATCGGGCCATTGTTGGAATGGTGGGATCACCGGGTTCCTTGTGACGGTCGGATTGCTGCACATTGCCACAAGGTCTGTTGCCCGTGTGGTGAAGAGGAATGTGACGGTGCCCAGCCCTTCGATCCGGACACGACTGTCACCGGGCGGCACGATGAAGAGGTGGTTGCCAGGATGATCACTGACCGTCCCTGCTTCGGTCTCGATGGTGAAACGCATATCGGGATCGGTGGAGAACACGGTGTATTCGTCCAACTGGCCCTGACGGTGGAACTCTGCTGTGCCGTCCAGTTCGACCAGCCGCAGCACGAGGTTCGTCGAGCGCATCATCCAGGCGCGCCAGTCCTCGCCGGTCTGCTGCGGGTCGCTCTGCGAGAAATCGCGGATCTCGGGCGCACAGAAGGGACCGGCAAAGCTTTGCTCTGCCTTGGCGGCCAGCGTCTTGCGCGGATCACTGTCATCGAACATAGGGCGTCTCCTCCTTCGGGCTGTACCGGACTTCGGGCTGTACCGGAGGTCGCATGGCTGCGCAGCAGACGCACGGGAAACGGGTCTCCATTCCGCAGCGTGGAATTACCGCGCGTTCGACTTGAGGCCACCGGAGGCTCGCGCAAGGCTCGGCGCAGGAGGACCCCATGACAGAGACGCTCGTCATTGTTGCCCATCCCGACTTGGGCAAAAGTCGGATAAACGCCATTTGGGTCGATGCCTTGCGGGGCGTGGGGGACATTACCCTGCACGACCTCTACGCCACCTATCCTGATGGCCAGGTCGACGGCGCGGCGGAGCGCTCGCTCCTCGACGCGCATGACCGGATCATCCTGCAATTTCCCCTGACATGGTACAGCTGCCCTCCGCTGTTGTCGCAGTGGCAGATCGCGATCCTGAAGCGCGGCTGGGCTTATGGCCCGGGCGGTCGCGCCTTGCGGTTGAAGACCCTTGGCGTCGCCTTGTCGACCGGGTCCAACGGACGCGACTATCAGCCGGAGGGGCGCTACGGACGCACGCTGGACGAGGTTACGGTTCCCTTCGAGCTGATGGCGAAACATACGGGCATGCACTACCTGCCGCCCTTCACGCTGACCGGCGTGCGCGAGCTGGACGATGTGGCGGTGGCATCCTCGGCGCAGGCCTACCTCGATCACGCCCGTCACGCGGCAGCGCGCATTGTCGCCTCCGGCAAGGACGACAACCGCGTCCGGACAGTTTATCCCGAAGACGCAGCGACAGGCTGATAGACCTCACCCGCGGCACAGGCCCCAGCGGCGGCTTTTAGCTCCGTCTTCAGCGCGGCCACATCCACCTGGGCCTTGGCGAAGTAGGTGATGCCCAAGGTGCCGACCAGCTTGGCGCCCAAACGCAGGGGCACCGCAATGGAATGCGTTTCCGGCTGGATATTGCCGGTCCGCTCGCCGAAACCGCTTGCCCGCGTTACGGAGACGACAGACTCGGCCCGTTGCGCGATGGCCTCTGCCTCCTCCGGCGTGGCGGCGGACTGCTGCAACAAGGCAACGAGATGCTGACGCTCTTCCCGTGGGCAAAAGCCGAGGTAGGCACGGCCGTGGGCGTAGTCCAGCAACGTCATGCGACGGTTGATGGTGGATTGGTAATGCGACAACGGGCTCATGGGGATCGTGCTGAAGCGGATCACCAGCGCGTCCACATCCAGCGTGGCCAGCGCCGTGGGCCACAGGGTGTGCCGGGTCAACGCCATCGCAGCCTCGCGCGCGACGTCGAAGACCTGCGGCAGCCCGTGATGCCCGGCACCGAGGGCGGCGACCTTCTCGGTGACGCAATAGCCCGCCTGTCGCCCGATCCTTTGCACGTAGCCGGCTTCCACAAGCGTCTTCAGCAACCTGACCACAGTCGGTGCGGGCAGCCCGGTCTCTGCCGCGATGTACTGCACCCGCACCACCGGCGCACGGTTCATCAGTTCGAGAATCTGCAAGGTGCGTTCGACCGAACGGACCGTCGTTTTCTGCGGCGGGTTCATGACAAATATCCTACCGCACGATCAACAGGGCCGGAAGCCATTGCATCGTCGAAAAGACCTTGCACTGTTCCCGGTCTCGTCGACGGGTTTAGGCCGCGGCTTTGTCCGTCGAACGGATGCACGCCTCAGGTTCGCAAAGACTTCCATCCCTGCGCTCAATGGCCAAGGTGCCGCGCTACGTCTTTGCGACGCAGCCCCGACCAGCCGAAACCGACGGCAGGCACGCTCAAGGTGCGGGAAGGCATGAGGAGCAGTCACACCAGTAAATATTTCGGACAATCTCGGACCCAACGGGGGTGTCCGCTTCCTGCGCCTTCTGGACGTTGCGTTCCTGTCCGGGACTGAGTTCGGCTCCCCGAAGCTGCCGTTGCTGCCCCGTTGCAGCATTCCCGTGGTATAGTTGGCCGCCAGCACGAAGTTGGCGATGTGGCTGGGCGCGGCGGATCGGAGGAACTGCCATGCCTGCTGCAAATCTACCCGTCATCCGCGCCTGCCGCCCTGCGTGGAACAAGGGACGGATCGTCGGCCAGAAGCGTCCCCTCCTGCCGAAGCACGTCTGGGCGATCAGGGTCCGGCTCGAAATCGCAGAACGGCACCGGGATCTCGCGCTGTTCAACTTGGCCATCGACAGCAAGCTGAGAGGCTGCGACTTGGTCAAGCTGCGGGTAGCAGATGTCTTCGCAGCAAACCAGGTGAAGGAACGTGCCTCGATCATCCAGAGCAAGACCGGGCGACCCGTCCGCTTCGAGATCACCGAGGGCACCCGGCGGTCGTTGGCCCGATGGATGGCCGAACCAATAATGATCGGGTCCGAACATCTCTGGCCAGGGCGTTTCCATGACCGCCTCCACACCTCGACGCGACAATATGCCCGCCTCGTGCGCGACTGGGTCTCGTCCATCGGGCTCGAACCGTCATCGTACGGCACGCACTCGATGCGACGAACGAAGGTCGCGCAGATCTATCGGAAGACGGGGAACCTGCGGGCCGTGCAGCTGCTTCTCGGCCACACAAAGATGGACAGCACGGGCTCTGTTGCACAAATCCTGTGAGGGATTCATGTCGTGAATCCAGCGTGGTAGCTGGACGACATGAGCAGACCCACACCCCCGACCTACAAGACCAGGAACTGGCCAGCCTATAATGAAGCGCTCAAGCGTCGAGGCTCGCTGACAATCTGGTTCGATCCCGAGATGATCTGGGATGCTGCGCCGACCGGCAAACGCGGCCGACA
>NZ_JBNAGB010000045.1:0-16332 GCF_049800975.1 Sagittula sp. S175 | reverse complement strand
TGTCGGCCGCGTTTGCCGGTCGGCGCAGCATCCCAGATCATCTCGGGATCGAACCAGATTGTCAGCGAGCCTCGACGCTTGAGCGCTTCATTATAGGCTGGCCAGTTCCTGGTCTTGTAGGTCGGGGGTGTGGGTCTGCTCATGTCGTCCAGCTACCACGCTGGATTCACGACATGAATCCCTCACAGGATTTGTGCAACAGAGCCCAGTAACCCCAATATCTCTTGGGGTTTGCCACAGCTTCGTCGCAGCCAGTGACACCGCACGGGTTAGCGTGCGTTTGAACGCCGGAAGGCGGAAGGCGGAAGTTCGCACGGAAATGAAGTGCTAACACGACAACAGGAACGGAAATGGTCGGGGAGGCGAGATTCGAACTCACGGCCTTCTGTACCCAAAACAGACGCGCTACCAGGCTGCGCTACACCCCGACTGGCCGTTCATGTAACGGCACCGCGCGCCGATGAAAAGCCGATTCTGCGGATAAATTACTCGCACGGCCAAGCGCCCTCCTCGATCAACGGATGACGCAACTCGGTGCCCGGCGTGATGTGGAGCATCGCGGCCAGACCGCCGTTGATCTCAAGGACATACTGGATCATGCCCTCACCCGGGATTGCTGTCAGGTCACCCGGAATGGCATTGGAGTGGACATTCTGGACCACCCCACGTGCGTCGGCAAAAATCATGTCGAGCGGGATCAGCGTGTTCTTCATCCAGAAGGCCACCTGCTGCGGACGTTCGTAGACGAAAAGCATGCCTTTGCTTGTCGGCATCTTTTCCACGAACATCAGCCCCTTGTTGCGTTCCTCGGGAGTCACGGCAAGGTCGACGGTGAACCGGGCCTGCCCGAAATCACCGCGCAGGTTCAGAGTGTTGTCCGCACAGACCGAAACACCCTGCTCCTCCGCACGAACCGCCGAAGGAGCCAACGTGACGCAGGTCACGAGGCTCAAGACGATAACAGAAACCAACGGAAAAGACCTGCCCTTGGCAGGTCCGGTCCTTAACGAGCCAATGCGGCTTCCCATGCGTTCACTTCCATCGCCATGCGGCCGCGTCGACCGTCAACCACACGGATCGCCAGGGCTTCGCCCGGCTGCAGATCCGAGAGGCCTGAACGACGCAGGACCTCGATATGAATGAACACATCCTCCGGCTTTCCGAAGACATTTGCAAAGCCAAATCCCTTGGCCTTGTCAAACCACTTCACCCGGGCAGGCTCCAGCTCGGCAGACGCGATGACGTCGGGATCGAGGTGTTCGAAATCTGCAAGAGGCGCCCCCTCAGGAGCATCCGGCGGCTGGATCTTCAGGACCTGAGTGGCTTGTACGCCTCGATCTGTCTTTTGCACCTCGATCTCGATGGTGGCACCGTCGGCCACGGAGCTTTGACCGAAGTTCCGCAGCACATTCGCGTGCAACAGGATGTCAGGACCGCCCTCATCTGCGACGACAAAGCCGAAGCCCTTCACCGGATCGAACCATTTCACTTTACCGGCGACAACACGGACGCCATTTGACTGATGTTCCACTGTATTCCCACGCAATAAACATATCCCCGAGTACATTTCTGAAACAAACCCGGATGCATGCGCAAGGCATCCACCGGGCTGATTTGTGTCAGCATGATTAACGATATATTAACGCAACGCGCCTCAGGCATTTCATGTGACGTGAAAAACAGTTTATATATCAACCCCTTATCACGGGTTGAGACGGGTGACCTGCCATGCGTGATTTTCCGCCGACCTGACCCAACGGTATCGGTCATGTAGCCGAAAGGCCCCGTCAGCCCAGAACTCTATCTCATACGGAAGTATACGAAATCCTCCCCAAAAGGGTGGGCGCTTTGGGTTCGGACCCTGTGTTGTGGTGACCTTCGCAACCTCGGCCATGAGATGAGCGCGACTCGCCAAGGGTTGGCTCTGGTGTGAGGCCCAGGCGCCGAGGCGCGACTTCAGCGACCGGGAGTTATAGTAGTCGTCGGCCTTTGGCCCCTCTTCGCGCGTCACCGTCCCCCTGACGCGGATCTGACGCCGCAACGATTTCCAGTGCATCACGAACGCGGCCTTGCCGGCCTGCTCGATCTCCTGCGCCTTCACGCTTCCGTAATTGGTGTAGAAAACAAACGCATTGTCCTCGATCTCCTTCAGGAGAACCATCCGAACGTTGGGCATGCCCTCCCCATCAACGGTGGCCACCGCGATGGCATTGGGATCGTTGATTTCGGTCATTTCCGCTTCGGCCAGCCAGTGCCGCGCGATGACGAATGGATCATCCCCCGCAAAGATGCCGTCTCTGTCACTCATTTCAGTCTCCTGCCTGCAGTCTCTTGCCCTGCGCGCCTGACGCAAAGTCATGGTTTCCCACCTTTGCGCCCTTGATGGGCCGATAGCGATACCCTAAACGGGCGCGTACTGACGATCTGGTGGAAGGGGCGATCATGTCAAACGGGTTGATGGCGGGCAAGCGTGGCCTCATCATGGGGCTGGCCAACGACAAGTCGATTGCCTGGGGCATCGCAAAGGCCCTGAGCGACGCGGGCGCGGAGCTGGCGTTCTCCTACCAAGGCGAAGCGCTGAAGAAGCGCGTCGATCCGCTGGCAGAGCAGCTGGGTTCAAAGATCGTCCTGCCTTGTGACGTGGGCGACGAAGGCTCCATCGACATGCTCTTTGACTCGCTGGGTCAGGAATGGGACAGCCTCGACTTTGTCGTGCATGCGATCGGGTTCTCGGACAAGAACGAACTGCGTGGTCGCTACGTGGACACGTCGCGCGGCAACTTTGCGCTGACCATGGATATATCCGTCTACAGCTTCACCGCCGTGATGCAGCGCGCGGAAAAGCTGATGAAGAATGGCGGCTCGGCGATCACGCTGACCTACTATGGCGCCGAGCGCATCATGCCGCATTACAACGTCATGGGCGTGGCCAAAGCTGCACTGGAGGCTTCTGTGCGCTACATGGCTGAGGACCTCGGCAAGGACGGCATCCGCGTCAACGCGATCTCCGCCGGCCCGATCAAGACTTTGGCGGCCTCCGGGATCGGTGATTTCCGCTACATCATGAAGTGGAACGAGTACAACTCGCCACTGCGCCGCAACGTGACGATCGACGATGTCGGTGGCTCTGCGTTGTATTTGCTGTCGGACCTGTCGAACGGTGTCACCGGCGAGACGCATCATGTCGACAGCGGCTATCACGTCGTCGGCATGAAAGCCGTGGACGCGCCCGATATCCAGAAAGGCTGACAACCGGGCGGTGCAACCGAAGTCTTGAAAAGACTTCGGGGCGGAAACTTTTCAAGTTTCCGATGCGTCGCGCAAGGCCGGCGGGCTTGTCTGCCCCCGGTCGTCTGTCCTAAATCGACGGGATTCTGACATTTGAGGGCTTCGCCATGGACAACCGCCTGCCGCACGAAAAGGGTTTTCACGTCAGCTGGGATCAGCTGCACCGCGATGCACGGGCTCTGGCCTGGCGTCTTCAGGGGCTTGGCCCGGACGACGGCGCATGGCGGGCCGTGGTGGCCATAACGCGCGGTGGCATGGCCCCGGCGATGATCGTTGCGCGAGAGTTGGACATCCGGATGGTTGATACGATTTCGGTCAAGTCTTACAACCACCAGACCCAGAGCGAACCCAAGGTCATCAAGTCCCCGGACATGGATGTGATCGGCGACGGGACTGGCGTTTTGGTGGTCGACGACCTCGTCGATACCGGGCGCACACTCGAAGTCGTGCGAAAGCACATGCCCAAGGCGCATGTTGCCACGGTTTATGCCAAGCCGATGGGCAAGCCGCAGGTGAACACCTATGTCACCGAGGTGAGCCAGGACACCTGGATCTTCTTCCCGTGGGACATGGCGCTGCAATACGTGAAGCCTTACCACGGCGCCGACGACTGACCTCAGCCCGAGGGATTGTGTCGACTGGCTCGAGAGATAAACTTGGGGGAAGCTCTGCTTCCCCCAAAACCCCCATTGAGGTATTTTCATCAAGATGAAGGTGAGAGCCGCCACTTTCAGGCGATGGCGGTTCTCAGGGTATCTTGCCACGGGGTGGTCGGATGCCCGATCAGGCGCGACAACGTGTTGTCGGAGCTGTGCAATCCGCCTTTGGCGGCCCCTGCATCGCTGTCCGCCAGCATCCTGGCAACAGGAACGGGAAGTCCCGCCTGCTCGAGCGCAGTGGCATACTCTGCTTCGGGCAGATTGACGTAGGGAATTTCCTTTCCGGCGATGTCCGATATCTGCGCAGCAAATTCACCAAGTGTGTAACTGTCGTCGCCCGCCAACTCATAGACCGTACCGGAAGCGGGCAGATCCCCTTTCAGCAAGGCAGCGGCGGCCTCTGCATAATCCTTGCGGGCCGCAGAAGAGATCCGACCGTCGCCTGCCGCGCCATACAACGCGCCCAATTGGAGCGCAGACCCCGCGCCCATGGCATAATTCTCTGTATACCAACCGTTGCGCAGGACTGCGTAATGCAGTCCGGACGCGGCCAATGCGTTTTCCGTGGCAACGTGTTCGCCGGGCAGGATCGTCAGCGGCGAGGCTTTTGCGTTGAGGATCGAGGTGTAAGCGATGAACGGGACGCCAGCGGCCTTGGCGGCCTCGATGACATTGGTGTGCTGGGTCGCGCGTTCGCCGACTTCGGACGATGAGATCAACAGCAGCCGCTCCACGCCGGCCAAGGCTTTGCGCAGGGCGTCGGGTTCGGTATATGCGGCGATCCGGGTTGTGACGCCCTTTGCCTCCAGCGGACCTGCGGCGCCGGGGCGGCGGATCAGGGCGGCGATCTCTGCCGGGTTCTCGGTCTTCAGCAACGCGTCGATGACGAGGGTGCCCAGCTGCCCGCTGGCTCCGGTGACGAGATATTTCATGGGTTTTGCCTTTCTGCGATGTTCTGAGTGGTCGCGAATCGTGATATGGTCTCATATGTAGACCGGCACACCGGACCCGTGAAGGAGGCACCATTTCATGACCAGGGCACATTCAGGTAACCTTCTGTTCTCCGATGCGCCAATGGGCGCGCCTGAACACAAGGGTGACTGTCCGATCCGTGATGTGCTGGCATTGGTGGGACAGAAGTGGACTTTGCTGATCCTCATCGCGCTGGAGGCGGAGCCGCGCCGTTTTTCAGCGCTGCAACGGGTTGTAGGGGACATCTCGAAGCGGATGTTGACACAGACCCTTCGTGATCTGGAACGCGACGGATTGATTTCACGCGCGGTGTTTCCGACAAAGCCGCCCTCGGTGGAATATGACCTGACCGATCTCGGGCGCTCCGCGCTTGCCCCCATTGCCGCATTGAAGGATTGGGCGAACGACAACCACCCGTCGATCCGCGCCGCGCGGAGCCGCTTCGACGCCGCCTGACCCGGGCTTGCGGCCCCACGTTTCGAGGTGGGCTTGCACCCTGCCCCATGCTCTGCCAGCTTCGCCGCGACACCATGAGGCGCTCCATGACGACACGCACCGAAGCCACTTTCTTCCCGCCCATCCCGGAGGCGCAGCGCTGGTTGCATGGCGTGTCCTTTCCCCAGGACCGGCCGCTCATCAACCTTGCGCAGGCCGCCCCTGCCGATCCGCCGCCCGCCCCGATGCTGGCCGCCATGGCCGAAATGCTGGCCGAGCCAACAAGCCACCTTTACGGCCCCGTGCTGGGCCACCCGGCCCTGCGCACCGCATTGGCCGAGGACTGGGCGCGCCATTACGGCGGGACGCTTTACGCAGAAAACTTCGGGATCACCGCAGGTTGCAATCAGGCCTTCGCCGCAGCTCTGACCGCCCTGACCACTGAAGGCGATGAAGTCCTTCTCCCGGTGCCGTGGTATTTCAATCACAAGATGTGGCTGGACATGAGCGGCGTGCGCGCCGTGCCGCTGCCCTGCAACGACGGCCTGATCCCTGACGTCGAGGCTGCCCGCGCGCTGATTACACCGCGCACCCGCGCCATCGCCATTGTCACCCCGAACAATCCCACCGGGGTCGAATATCCGGCCCCGGTGCTCCGCGCGCTGTATGACCTCTGCCGCCAGGCAGGCATAAAGCTGATCGTCGATGAGACCTACCGCGATTTCGATTCCCGCAGCGGCGCGCCGCACGACCTCCTGACGGATCCAGACTGGGACCAGACCCTTGTTCAGCTTTACAGTTTTTCCAAGGCCTACCGCCTGACCGGTCACCGGGTCGGCGCGATCATCGCGGCTTCTGACCTGTTGCACCAGGTCGAGAAGTTTCAGGACACCGTCGCCATCTGCGCGCCCCCCTTCGGCCAAAAGGCAGCGCTTTGGGGCCTGGAGAACCTCGCCCAGTGGAAGGCCGAACAACGGGACGAGATCCTGGCGCGCCGAAATACGCTGGCCGCGGCCTTTCAACCGCTCGCGGATCAGGGCTGGAAACTGCGCGGCCTCGGCGCCTACTTCGCATACGTGGAACACCCCTTCTCGATGGGATCTGCCGACCTCGCGCCGCTTCTCGTGCAGAAGGCCCAGGCGCTGGTTCTGCCCGCCACAATGTTCACGCCTGCGGGCGACCCTACGGGTGACCGCTGCCTGCGCGTGGCCTTCGCCAACGCAGACGCCGACCGCCTCCGGACCTTCGTGAGCCGGCTCGCGGAACTGGACCTTGCACGCCTCCGCCCCGCGTCATAGACAGTGCCGAACCAGCGCTGGGAGGCAGGAAATGGCTAGAAAATCGGGCGGTGCGGGCAAAACGGCAGGCTACATCCTTCTGGGCATGCTGCTGCTGGGCCTCGGCGGCTTTGGTGCGACCAATTTCGGTGGCGCGGTCAGCAGCATCGGCGCCGTGGGCGAGACCGAGATCAGCGCGCAGGATTACTTCCGCAACATCCGCTCCGAGATCAACGCGGTGCAGGCGCAGACCGGACAGCCTCTGACCTTCATTCAGGCGCGCGCCCAAGGCATCCCCGATGCTGTGCTCAGCCGTATGGTGATCTCCGCCGCCATGCAGAACGAAGCCGCGCAAATGGGTCTGTCGGTCGGCGACGACCGCGTCGCGCAGGACATCCGCGAGATCCCCGCCTTTCAAGGCGTTGATGGCCAGTTCAATCGCGAAAACTACCGTCTGGCCTTGGAGAACGCCGGGTTTACCGAGCGCCAATTCGAAGAGAACCTGCGCGCAGAAAGTGCGGCCTCTCTTCTGCAAAGCGCCGTACAGGGCGGCATCAAGCTGCCCGATACCTATATCAACGCACTTATCTCCTATGCAGGGGAACGCCGCGCTGTGACCTGGGCGGAGGTTGGCACCGGGACCGGCTTTGACGAAGGCCTGCCCAGCCCGACCGACGACGAACTGCGCGCCTTCTTCGAGGCCAACATCGCCGACTACACCCGGCCGGAGACAAAGCAGATCACCTACGCTTGGCTCACCCCCGCGATGATCGTCGGCACGGTCGAGGTCGAGGAAGACCTTCTGCGCAAAGCCTACGAAGAGCGTAAGGCGGAATTCAACATGCCCGAGCGTCGCCTTGTCGAACGTCTCGTGATGCCGAACGAAGCCGTCGCTCAGGACGCCGCCGAGCGCATCGCAGCCGGCACCGTGACCTTCGAGGACGTGGTGGCAGAGCGCGAGCTTGACCTCGCAGACATTGACCTTGGCGACGTGACCCGAGACGATCTGGGTGACGCGGGTGAGGCCGTATTTTCCGCCAATATCGGTGACGTGGTGCAGGCCCCCTCGAACCTCGGTCCGTCGCTCTTTCGCGTCAATGCCGTGCTAGAGGCACAGAACACCTCCTTCGAGGACGCCCAGGCCGACCTGCGTGACGTGCTGGCGCTGGACAAGGCCCGCCGCGTGATCGCAGGCCAGATGACCGTCTTCGACGAAGAGCTGGCCGCCGGTGTCACCCTGGAAGAACTGGCAGAGACCACGGACCTGCAACTAGGACAGATCGGCTGGACCGGCGACAACGCCGAGGACATCGCAGGCTACGAGGCTTTCGCAGCCAAGGCCAACGAAGCCGCCGCCGAAGATTATCCCGAAATTGCCGAACTGGGCGACGGCGGCCTCTTTGCGCTGCGTGTCGACGAGGTTCAGGCCCCCGCGCCCTACGTCTTCGACGACGTGAAGGACCGCGTCCAGGCCGCGTGGGAACAGAACGCCCGCCAAGAGGCCCGTGCGTCACAGGCCGAAGAGTTGAAAACCCAGCTGACCGGCGACACCACTTTCGAATCCTTGGGTCTCACTCCGCGCAGCCAGCCCAACCTGACCCGCACGTCCTTCGGCGCTCAATTGCCGCCGGATGCCTTGACCGCGATCTTCACCATGCAGCCCGGCGACGTGACCGTGCTTAAGGGCAACGGCTCCGCATGGCTTCTGCGTCTTGACGAGATCATCGCCGCCGACCTCAATGACGAGGCCGCAGGTCAGATGCGCCAGTTCTTTGCCGCACAGGCAGATCAGGACCTCGCGCAGGACGTCTACCGCGCGGTCGCGCTGGACATTCAAGCCCGCGCCGGGGTGACCATCGACCAGGCGGCTGTGAACGCCGTGCACGCCAACTTCCAGTAACAGGGACAACGTTTCATGTCCGCGCTGACCCCTACCTATGACGCCTTTGCCGAGGCCTACGCCAAGGGCCTGAACCAGGTCGTATACACCCGCCTCGCAGCGGACCTCGACACTCCGGTGTCGCTGATGCTGAAGCTGACCGGCGCGGCCAAGGACGCCTTCGTTCTGGAATCAGTGACCGGCGGCGAAGTGCGCGGACGTTACTCGATCATCGGAATGAAGCCGGATCTGATCTGGAAATGCCACGGACAAAAGGCGCAGCTGAACCGCATGGCGCGATTTGACTCCGAGGCCTTTCAGCCCTGCGCCGACGACCCGCTGACCGCCCTGCGCGCCCTTCTGGCCGAGTCAAGGATCGACCTTCCCGAAGGTTTGCCACAAGCGGCCGCTGGCCTCTTTGGCTACCTTGGCTATGACATGATCCGGCTGGTGGAGCGCCTGCCCAATGTGAACCCCGATCCTCTCGGCTTGCCGGACGCCGTACTGATGCGCCCTTCAGTCATCGCAGTTCTGGACGGCGTCAAGGGCGAGGTTACCGTGGTATCCCCCGCATGGGTGCAGGACGGAGTCTCGGCCAAGGCCGCCTATGCGCAGGCCGCCGAACGCGTCATGGATGCGGTGCGCGATCTGGAACGCGCCATGCCGCAGGCCTCGCGCGATCTGGGCGACGCCGCCGAACTGGGCGAACCCGTGTCGAACTTCACCCGCGAGGGCTACAAGGACGCGGTGAACAAGGCGAAGGAATACATCAAGGCTGGCGACATCTTTCAGGTGGTGCCGTCGCAGCGCTGGACGCAGCCCTTCCCGCTGCCGCCCTTCGCGCTGTACCGCTCGCTGCGCCGAACGAACCCCTCGCCCTTCATGTTCTACTTCAACTTCGGCGGCTTCCAGGTGGTCGGTGCCTCGCCCGAGATACTCGTGCGCGTCTTCGGAAACGAAGTCACCATCCGCCCGATCGCAGGCACCCGCCCGCGCGGCGCGACGCCGGAAGAGGACAACGCTCTCGAAGCCGACCTGCTCGCGGACCAGAAAGAGCTGGCAGAACACCTCATGCTGCTCGACCTCGGCCGCAACGACACGGGCCGCGTGTCCAGGATCGGCACCGTCCGCCCGACCGAGAAGTTCATCATCGAACGCTACAGCCACGTGATGCACATTGTGTCCAACGTGGTGGGCGAACTGTCTCCGGACCACGACGCGCTGTCTGCCCTGCTGGCTGGGCTCCCCGCAGGGACCGTATCGGGCGCGCCGAAGGTCCGCGCCATGGAGATCATCGACGAGCTCGAACCTGAAAAACGCGGCGTATACGGCGGCGGTGTCGGCTACTTCAGCTCCGGAGGCGACATGGACATGTGCATCGCGCTCCGCACGGCCATTGTGAAGGACCAGAAACTCTACATTCAGGCTGGTGGTGGTGTCGTCTACGACAGCGATCCCGAAGCCGAGTACATGGAAACCGTCCACAAATCCAACGCCATCCGCCGAGCGGCTGCAGACGCGGCTCGTTTCACAGGCACTGGAAACCGCTGACAGGAGCTCGGGCGCTCTGCCCCCGTCTCCTTCGGAGACTCCCCCGAGGGTATTTGAAAAACCAAAGAAGCACCTGCCGGGTGCGCGTCCTTGAGCGAATCCACCCCCGGTCCCGATTTGCTTGAAACACGCACATGAGGGACGCGGGGGCTTCTTCGGTTTGCGGTCATCGGCTCCTCAGCCTGTACCGCAAAACCATAAGACACCATTAAGGTTAACGAACCCCTGCTTCTTTGGTTTTCCAAATACCCTCGGGGGTGAATTGGCCGCAGGACGAGAGGGGGCAGAGCCCCCTATGCCGCCGCGGTTTCGCGGATGCGTTCGATCATGGCGCGCAACCCGTTCGACCGCTGCGCTGACAGGTGGTCGTTCAGACCCAGACGCCCCAATTCCGAACGCGCATCCACTGCAGCGACTTCGGCCAACGGCAGACCATCGTATAGACGGTGCAGCAGAGCGATCAGGCCCTTCACGATCATCGCGTCGGAATCGCCTTGAAAACGAAAGACCCCGTTCTCCGGCGCGATGTGCAACCATACCTGACTTGCACATCCGTCGACCTTCGTCGCGGGCGCTTTCAGTGCTTCAGGCATCGGAGCCATGTCCTTGCCCATCTCGATCACCATGCGGTAGCGGTCTTCCCAGTCCTCCAGGAACTCGAAATCGTCCACCACCTCTTCGAATGCCGCCTGCGCCATGCTCGTCTCCTGTTTGCGAACGGGGTAAGGCCAGAGAAGCGAAAGGTCCAGACCCGAGGCTTTTCAAGCGGCCTTCTATAAGGTACTCGAAAGGGAATAAGGCAAGAGGCGCACGATGCAGAAATCCTTTTCCGTCCTGATCCTGTCAGCATTGGTGCTGACGAGTTGCGGAACCGTGCGCGAGTCGCGCCTCAATCCCTTCAACTGGTTCGGCAGCAGTACCGTTGTCCGCAACGATGTCCGCCCGGATACGGAAGGCTACAACCCACTGATCCCAGCGCGCCGGTCGTCAGTGTTCGAGCGCAACAAGGAGGCTCCTTACACTGGCCTTTATGTCGATGAGGTCACCGACTTGCAGGTCGAACGCCGCCCGGGTGGTGCGCTGATCCGCGCCACGGGCATCACCCGCTATCAAGGGCCGTACGGCGTCAAGCTGGTGAAGCTGGACAGCGAAAGCGACGCAGGCATCCTGACCTACGCACTGAAGGCCGAGCAATACGTGGCGCAGGTCGGTACACAGGCGTCGCGCAGCGTCACGGCAGCCGTCTGGGTCACCGACAACGAATTGGCCACCGTTGGCACGATCAACGTGAAGGGACGCAATAACACCCGTTCCACCCGTCGCTAAACCTCCGTCAGCAACACGAAAAAGCCGCCGCGGAGTGCTTCTCGCGGCGGCTTTTTCGTTAACAGTCCGACCGAACCTTACAGCTCGATCACCTCAACGTTCTTACCTTTGGCGGCCAGCGCGATCCGGCCTTCGCACAGACGCAGCGCGTCATCGCCGAACACCTCGCGCCGCCATCCTGACAGCGCGGGCACATTCCGCATCCCGGCCGCAATGGCGTCAAGATCGTTAGCAGGCGCAATCAGTTTGGATGCCACGCCAAAGCGCTCGGTCTTGGCCTTCAGCAGAACCCGCAGCAGGTCAGCCAAAGCCGGGTTCACCTGCAATTTGTCGGTGTCCCCTTCGACCTTGGGCAATTTGTCCTTGGCGCAATCCTGCCCCTTCTGAACTGCCTCCAGAATGCCATCCGCAATCGGCCCCTTGCGCGCCTCGCGCAGCAGCAGACGCGAGCGCCCCAACTCCCCTGCATTGGCCGGTTTGGTAGAGGCCAGTTCTACCAGCGCGTCGTCCTTGAACACCCGGTTGCGCGGGATGTTGCGTTCCTGCGCATAAGTCTCGCGGAAGGCCGCCAGTTCCCGCACGATGGCAAGGAACCGCGGGCTGTTCGACCGTGTCTTTACCCGCTGCCACGCGTCCTCGGGATGCGTCACATAGGTGTCGGGCGTGGTCAGCACGGCCAGTTCCTCGGACACCCAGCGGGCGCGGCCGGTCTCTTCCAGCTTGCCGGACAGGAATTCGTAGATCTGCCGCAGATGGGTCACGTCCGCCAGCGCATAAGTCTTTTGCGCATCGGTCAAAGGACGACGCGACCAGTCGGTAAAACGAGAGGACTTGTCCAGCTGCTGCTTGGCGATCCGCTTCACCAGCGTCTCGTAGCCCACCTGCTCGCCAAAGCCACAGACCATCGCCGCCACCTGCGTGTCGAACAGCGGCTGCGGGATCACCCCGTGATCGATGTAGAAGATCTCCAGATCCTGCCGTGCGGCGTGGAACACCTTGACGATGCTCTCGTCACGGAACACCTCCAGCAAAGGCTCCAGCGACAGGCCGTCGACCAGCGGGTCCACCAGTACGGCGGGACCGTCACGACCTGGCAAGGCCAACTGGATCAAACACAGCTTGGAATAGTAGGTGCGTTCGCGCAGGAACTCGGTGTCGACCGTGATATACGGCTGCCCCTTGGCCTGCTGACAAAATTCAAAAAGCTCTTCGGTGGTCGTCAATGTCTGCATGCACGGTCTTTTCTGTTTATCTGTGCGTCGCGCGGCGGTTCGTCCTTCATAGCCTATTTCCCCGCTTTGGGAAACGGAACCGTTACGGAAGGAAAAGCGGGCTTTTCTCACCCTCGACAAAGCGGCGCAGCACGGCCGGATACAGCCGGTGTTCCATGGTCAGCACGCGGGCCGCCAGTGTGTCGGGCGTGTCACCCGGCTCGACCGGAACGCGGCCTTGCCCCAGGATTGGACCATCGTCCAGCACCGGGGTCACCTCGTGGACGGTACACCCCGCCTCGGTATCCCCGGCCTCCAGCGCACGGGCGTGGGTGTGCAGCCCGGTGTACTTCGGCAACAGCGAGGGATGGATGTTCAGCATCTTGCCCGCCCAGCCATTCACGAACCCGGCGGTCAGCACCCGCATGAAACCGGCAAGGCAGATCAGGTCGGGCGCGTAGGGCGCCAGCGCCGCGTTCAGCGCGTCCTCGAAGGCGGGACGATCCTTGCCAAACGGCTTGTGGTCCACCGCGATGGTCGGCACGCCCATCTCGCGGGCGCGCACCAATCCCCCGGCATCCGCCTGGTTCGACAGCACGACGCAGGGCCGCGCGGGATGGTCGCCGGTCATGCTTTCGACCAGCTTCACCATGTTGGATCCGCCGCCGGAAACGAAAATCGCGACGCGTGTCACGCCAGCGTTCCGGTGTAGCTGACACCCTCGCCGTTGGTCACGGTGCCAAGGCGATAGACGGTCTCGCCCTCCGCCGCCAGCAACTCGGCCAGCGCATCGGCGCGGTCAGCCGAGACGACGCAGATCATGCCGACGCCGCAGTTGAAGGTTTTCAGCATCTCGTGTTCGGAAATCTGGCCCACGCCCTGCATCCACTTGAAGATGCCCGGCAGGTCCCAGCTGTCGAGGTCGATCTGCGCGCCGAGGCCCTCGGGCAGCACGCGCGGCAGGTTCTCGGTCAGGCCGCCGCCGGTGATATGCGCCAGCGCATGCACGCCGCCCGACCGCACCGCCGCGAGGGCTTGCTTGACGTAAAGACGCGTGGGCGTCAGCAGTTCCGCACCCAGCGTCTCGCCGCCCCACGGGCACGGCGCATCCCAGCCAAGGCCCGAGACCTCGACCAGCTTGCGCACGAGGCTATAGCCATTCGAGTGCACGCCGTTCGACGCGAGACCCAGCAGCACGTCGCCTTCGACCACGCCCTCGGGCAGCGCGGTACCACGCTCCATCGCGCCCACGGCAAAGCCCGCAAGGTCGAAGTCGCCCGCCGGATACATCCCGGGCATCTCCGCCGTCTCGCCGCCGATCAGCGCGCAGCCGGACAGCACGCAGCCCTCGGCGATCCCCTCGATGACGCGGGCGGCGGTCTCGGTGTCCAACTTGCCGGTGGCGAAATAGTCGAGGAAGAACAGAGGCTCCGCACCCTGGCAGACCAGATCGTTCACGCACATGGCAACGAGGTCGATGCCCACGCCGTCCACATGGCCGGTGTCGATGGCGATGCGCAGCTTGGTGCCCACACCGTCGGTCGCGCCGACGAGGATCGGATCGCTGTACCCTGCGTCCTTCAGATCGAAGAGTGCGCCGAACCCGCCGAGGCCGGACATCACGCCGGAGCGGTTGGTACGCTTGGCGGCAGGTTTGATCCGCTCGACCAGCGCGTTGCCCGCATCGATGTCCACGCCCGCCTGGGCATAGGTGAGACCGTTTTTACCGTCGCTCATGGTGTTCTCCGGAGGGCTGTGGGCGCTGTCATGCAAGTGTTGCGCCGCGCTTACCGCAAAGGTCGCCGCGCTGCAACGCCCCGGTGGCCATCGGAGCGTTCAGGCGTAGACGTCGCGCATGATGGCGTCGCGGTGTTCGGCCCAACCGGAGGTCATCTGATCGGCCAGCGGGCTGTCGAGCCATTTAGCATAAAGGGCCTTCCTGTCGTCGGACAGTTCCCACGCCTCGTTGAATTCGACGCGGTTGGCCTCGTTCACCGTCATCTCGCCGGTGCGCATGTCCAACACCTTGTAGGCTTCACCGTAGTTCATCGCATGAGGGCTGCTGTAAATCTCGATCGTCATCTCGATCTCGCCACGCTCGAATTCGGCCCAGCGTTTGGCCGTCAGGTCTGCGCGCACGGTCTGGTCCAACTCCTCAGTCCAGTCCGGAATTTCCGTCGGAATGTCCAGACCCTTCATCAACGCCTAAACCTCGGGATCGGCGGCCATCTCAAAGGCACGTTTGATATGGTTGATCTGGTGGGTGACCATGCCGTCGATCGTGTCTTCGATCAGTTCATCTCGCGACATGTCCATCCGTGCGCCAGGGCCGATAAAACCCCTGCCTTTCAAATTCATCTCGCCGGCAAGGCTTGCTGAAATGCTGAAATCATTATTCAGGTTGTCGGCCCTGTTTGCCTCGCGGCCCATGGAACCCATCAACATACGATCCTGAACGCTCAGGTCGGTCCAGTCGGTATCAAGCGGGATGTCGCGGCCCGGCTGACTGGACCAGAGTGCCTTGGTCCCGCGATTGACCGCTGCGACCTCGTTGGCGACGAGGGAGGCGATGGTGTCCAGCACCTTTTGCGTCTGCTCCGACAGGACGGGGTCCGGCACCGTGGCCACGGTGGGCGCGCTGTAAAAGCCGCTCATGTCCGCCGTTTTGGCCATGCGCGAAGGCTCCGAGCTGATCTTTGCGGGCTGCTCGGCAGAGGTGGCTTGCGGGCGAAACAGCGACAGCGTCGCCGTGGTCAGGGATTGGTTTACGAGCATGAGTCACTCCGGGGGCACGGGCCATGGCACCTAACAGGCCGCCATGACGGACAATACATGCCATAGTCATGGGCCCCCCACCCTTGACCGCAGCCTAACCCGCGCACCCGCAATTCTGCGAATTCAACAGGTTGCCTCCTCAACGGGTGCTCAGGCCTTCTTCAACTCGCTGCCCTTTTTCAGCACCTCGTCGCCGTCTTCGTGTTCGATCCGGTAGGCCGGGTTGTCGTCATCGGCGTCGCGGGTGACCTCGTTGCCCTTGATCTTCAGCGTGATCTTCCGCGTGTATTTCTTCTGCACGGTGCCGGTGCCTTCACCGTTGCCCCATTCCCATGTGACCTTGTCACCTTCGTCGAAGTCTTTCATCGCGTCTCTCCCTTGTGGTCCAAGGACAATGCGCGACGGCCAAACCCGTTCCCCGTCTTGACGCCCGCCCGCGCCGCGCATAATCAAACGGCTACAGGAAACTGTACGGTGGGCCTGTAGCTCAATTGGTTAGAGCAGGGCGCTCATAACGCCTTGGTTGCGGGTTCAAGTCCTGCCGGGCCTACCAGCCGCCTGAAGTTTTCTCTTCATTTCAGTTACTTGCCTTCCTTTTTGACGAACCTTGCAGGGTGGTTCGTCAAGTTTTGTTCTCCATCTGCCCCGCTCGGGAGACTCGCAATCGCTGCATCGGCCTTGGTCTTCCGGCCAAACGCCTCAATGTATTTCTGAGCCTGCTTGATGTCCTTGTGACCGCTGACCGACATGACCGGCTCTGTTGCACAAATCCTGTGAGGGATTCATGTCGTGAATCCAGCGTGGTAGCTGGACGACATGAGCAGACCCACACCCCCGACCTACAAGACCAGGAACTGGCCAGCCTATAATGAAGCGCTCAAGCGTCGAGGCTCGCTGACAATCTGGTTCGATCCCGAGATGATCTGGGATGCTGCGCCGACCGGCAAACGCGGCCGACA
>NZ_JBNAGB010000044.1:0-16539 GCF_049800975.1 Sagittula sp. S175 | reverse complement strand
AACCGATCAGACGCAACAAGCTCTCGACGAACCCGGTCGTCTGCCGGAGCGCCATGCCGAACATGCCCGGGGCTCCGCCCGTTCAGGGCTGAATTGATCCCCCGGATCAATTCCGGGACGCCCTTCACCCTTCATCGTCAGGCATGTCTGGATGGCAGTGTCGCTGTAGGTCTGTTGTCGGCCGCGTTTGCCGGTCGGCGCAGCATCCCAGATCATCTCGGGATCGAACCAGATTGTCAGCGAGCCTCGACGCTTGAGCGCTTCATTATAGGCTGGCCAGTTCCTGGTCTTGTAGGTCGGGGGTGTGGGTCTGCTCATGTCGTCCAGCTACCACGCTGGATTCACGACATGAATCCCTCACAGGATTTGTGCAACAGAGCCTCGCTGACCTCCGCGGCACGGGCCACGAACTGATAATGTGCGGGTCGAAGCGATTACTCTTCGAAAAGACTGTCGGCATTTTCGAATGGCAATGGTCCGCAGAACGTTGCGCCATTCGATCAGACATGCAAAGGGAGGCATCCTGTCGTCTGGCTGGCCAATCGTGCCCTCTACCGTAGACAGGTCAATGTTCCTGTGCAATTAACTAATCCGGAGAAATAAGTGCATCTTTCCCGCATGATGCATGTCGCCGCAGGAGGGCCCATGACCAAAACAGTATTTCATCTGGCCCCGCTCCAGACATATGAGACCCTGACCGAGGGTCAAAAGACCATGGGGCTCGACCTTGCGGGTGTTGGACTGACGGCCGTGGACTACATTGCTGATACCGTTATTCCGGACGCGCGGGTTGCGGAGCTGTTCGGGCTGGAGCCGAACGTGGCCGTATCTCGGGACGCGTTCCACGCGCGCATCCATCCTGCCGACTTGGCGGGCGTCCTCGCTCAGGTTGATCGTCTGCTCGACCCGACCTGCGAGGATGTGATCGAAGTGACGCACCGCACCATCGCGGCCGACGGATCGACACGGTGGGTACACGCGCGCAAGGCGCTTTACCGCGACGAACTGCACCCGGAACGTCCGGCGTCGACAGGCGTTGCAGCCATCATCGACATTACAGCCGAACGCGAGGCTCAGGAGCGCAGCCAGCTGCTCGTTCGCGAGCTTCAGCACCGGACGGACAACATCATTTCCATCCTGTTGACGATCGCACGCATGGTGATGCGAACCGGAGCGCCCGAACAGTTCCTTGAACGGTTCGAGCCGCGTGTAAGCAAACTCGCGGACAAGTTGAAGTTGCCGGATGGCAAAGATGCCGCCGATCTCAAATCGACTGTACAAAATGCACTCGAGTCCTTTGTGATCGATGCAAACCAACTCGATTTGTCCGGTCCCGAGATCCGGCTGACTGGCCCTCAGACACAAGTGTACGCGATGGTCGTTCATGAACTTGCGACCAACGCGGTAAAGTATGGTGCGTGGTCGCAGATCGGTGGCCGCGTCGATATCCGGTGGTCGCATGATGGCGAGGGTCAGCTGGTCTTTACCTGGACCGAGCACGGCGGCCCGCCGGTGGCTGCGCCGTCATCGCGCGGGTTCGGCACGCAGGTCTTGAACCGCTTCGCACAGATGACCATCGGAGGAGAGGCCGAGACCCTCTACGAGCCTGATGGGCTGCGCTACAAGTTGAAGGCAAAGCCGGAAACCTGAAGACACCGCCGCCTGAGCGATTTGCTCGGGATGACGTTTGGTCTGACGCGTGTCGCAGAGAGCCGCTCCCTGTTACAGGCGGGTCTTCCGGCGCGTTCCCAGGCATTGCACCCGCTCCGCTGCATATTGCCCGGACCTGACTTGCTTGCTTCGGAGAAGCCTCATGCGGCGAGGCGTGGCGCGGTCCGGATGTTCCAAAGCATGAGGGCCTCGATGCCGTTGCAGGGGCGTGCTTCGAGCAATCTTCGCCGGATCCGGGCCGTCGACGCCGGCCCGCAGAAGGACCGTCACAGAGGTCGGCGTTTGACCAAGGCGATCAGAGAACCAGCCGGGACACTTCCCTGCATAGCCGTCGCAATGGCCAAACACCGCGACGGCATCCGACGAAGCTGATTGCATAACACGCCCCGGCACACGGCGCACAATGGCTGCGTGTCAATCGACAGCTCGTGGTCACGCAGTTTGCATCAGACGGGTCTTTCCGCCCCAGTCATCGCTTGACACGGCATCAGCCAGAACGCGCGCCACATCACCACGCGCGGCCTTGGCGTGCGGGTCGACATCGCGCCCAAGGATGACATCCCCCGTTCCATCATCGTCGGTCAGGCTCACGGGCCGGACGATTGCATAGGTCAGTCCCGATGCCTTGAGATATTCGTCAGCGTCATGTTTCGCCTGCAAGTAATGCGCCAAATCGGATTTGGAATCCGGATCGTCCGCGCCCACGCTGCTCAACATGACAAACCGTGCAACACCGCTCTCTGCCGCTTGGTCAATCAAGGCCATCGCGCCGTCACGGTCGATCTTGTCGGTCATGTCGGCGCCGGTGTCGCCACCTGATCCTGCGGCAAAGATCACGACGTCGCACCCATCGCACACGCCCGCCGGAAGATCGGCGAGGTCCCCCACGCGCAGTTGCGTCTGGTCGGGAAGGCTACTGGTGTCAGAGCTTTTGCGCACCAGTGCGACGGGCGTATGCCCACCCGCTGCCAATCGTTTCACAAGGCGGATGCCGGTCTTGCCGGTGGCTCCTGCTACGAGAATTTTCATGCTGAGTTCCTTTGTGATCTCAATGATCTGCGATACCGACGGGTCAACCCCGTGCGGTGTTTGGTCGACGACTTCAGAGCTTGCGCCGGTCGCCGTCCGATACTGCGGCACCTGATCCCTTCGACAGGCGGATGGCCGATCTCAAGGCATATAGATCGCCTTGACGTTGACAAATTCCTTCATGCCGAAGCCGCCATGCTCGCGGCCAAAACCGGAAGCCTTCACACCACCAAAGGGCATGTTCGGGTCCGCGGTGCCAAAAGAGTTGATGCGCACCATGCCAGTGTCGAAGTGATCACGGGCCAGTCGGCGCGCCCTGTTTTCGTCCCGGCTAAAGATACCACCGCCCAGGCCATAGCGGCTGTTGTTCGCGATGCGCATGGCGTCGTCGTCATCCTTGGCCTTGATCACGGCGGCGACGGGGCCAAAAATCTCGTCATCGTATGCAGGCGTGCCGGGCTGACAGTCCGCCAGAACGGTCGCCGGATAGTAGTGGCCTGGCCGGTCAGGGGCGTCACCGCCACAAAGGATCCTGGCCCCCCCTGCAACACTTGCGGCGACCTGCTCACAGATCGTCTCGAACTGCTCCTTGCTGGAAAGCGGCCCGAGTTGCGTGTCTTCATGCTTGGGATCGCCAAGTCTTATGGCTTTCATCTGTTCGACGAAGGCGCTGACAAAATCGTCATAGACCGCTCCGGTAACGACAAACCGCTTGGCGGAGACGCAGGTTTCACCATTGTTGTAAAGGCGACCCTGTACGCAGGTCTTTACCGCGAGTTCGACATCCGCATCTTCGAGGACCAGATAGGCGTCGTTCGAACCCAGTTCCAATACGGTCTTCTTGAGGTTTTTCGCCGCGATCTGGCCGATATGACGGCCTCCGCGATCGCTGCCCGTCATGGTGACGCCCCGTATCATTTCATGCTCGATCACGGCGTCAGACGTATCGTGATCGATGATGAGCACGTCAAACAGGCCTTCGGGCAGACCCGCCTCGAGACAGATATCGCGCAGCATCAGTCCGCTTCCGGTACAGATCGACGCATGTTTCAGTATGACGCCGTTACCGGCCATCAGGTTGGATGCAAGAACCCGGGTAGGCTGATATGCCGGAAAGTTCCAAGGCTGGATGCTGTAGACAACGCCGATCGGACAGTAGGCAACAAATCCCTGCCGTCCATCGGCTCCATGCTTTCGCTCTTCGTCGGCCAGCACCGTCGGTCCATGTTCGGCAGTATAATCGAAGATCTTCGCGCAGAGCGCCACCTCGGCCTCGCTGTCACGCAACAGCTTGCCCGTTTCCTCGGTCATCAGGTTGGCATAGGCTTCCGACTTGTCGCGTAATCCTTGTGCAATCTTCTTCAGGTAAAGCGCGCGCTCAGCGTGGCTTTTCGTGCGCCACCCCAGAAACGCGGCGTGACATTTCTCAATCTTGTCGAAGGCGGTTCCGGCAGACATCAGGTCATACCCCACCAGTTCGGTTTCGGTCGCAGGATTGATCGTGGAGAATGCTGTCATCTTTGGGGGCTCACTTTTACGCTTCGCAGTGCAACGTCCGATGATGGATGTCGTTCCTTGGAAACGAGAGATGACGGCAGCGTGAAGACCCCACAACCCGGAACACCGACCAATTCAGGTACCGTCAATCCACGCAGCCCAAGACCTGGCAACTGTATCACGGCGATCAAATTTAAGGGCCGGTGCGCCCGCTGTTACAAATTTGCTGACACCAATCGCCTGATTGAGGCGCTGTAGGTCCAGCGCAAACCCGCCTCATCGAATGCGCGCGCGGTCTGGCCGCCGGTGACGTTTTCGAGGATAGGCCCCGTCACCTGAAATCCGAAGCCCTTGCGTGTGGGGGCCACGACAGGGGGGCCGTCCGCTTCCTGCCAGACCATATGAAGCATCGGCTCGGGTCCGTCACCCATCGTCCAGCGCAAGCAGACGCGGCCGGACGGTTCCGACAATGCTCCATATTTGACCGCATTGGTCACCAGCTCGAAAATCGCCATCCCGATGGCCTGTGCCGCTTCGCGGTTCAGCAGCAGATCAGGGCCTTCTATGGTCACGGCATCGGCCCTCGGATCGACCAGATGAGAGAACTGCGCCCGCACCAGATGACCCAGATCGGCGCTGCGACCGTCTTGCCGGACCAGGCTCTCCTGGTTGGAGATCATGCTGGCAAGCCGTTGCGAGAAGACCTGGTGAAAGGTCGGGCCGTCGTGCAGCCGGCCGGTCTGGCGCGCGATCACCTGCACGATGGACAGGACGTTCTTGGCACGGTGGTTGAGTTCGAGCAGAAGGTTGCGTGCTTCCTCCTCCACCATCTTGCGGGCGCTGATATCCGTGTAGGTCATCACCACGCCGGTCACCCGGCCCATGTCGTCATAGACCGCGGCTTTCGATGCCTCGACAGCGACAGGATGCCCTTCGCGGTGAAACCGCACGGTCTCTTCACGCACCATCTCTCCCGCCATCGCCCGTGCGAGTGCATCCGAAAAGGTCGCGCCGGTTTCGGATGACAGCAGGATCGAGTCCACGGGCTGCCCGATGACCGCGTCTGCATCGTAGCCGAACAGCCGGGTCGCTGCCGGATTCCAGGTCTGAACGATCATCCGGTCGTCGACCGAGATCACGGCCTGCGGCGATGAGCCTACCAAGACCCTGAACACGTCGCTTTGCCGGCGACGAGCGATCAGTTCCTCCTCGAAGGCCGAGCGCGCGACATTGGGAAATACCGCCAGCCTCATCCGCGTCAGCAGCCCATCCTGCACGTCGGCCGATGCGTTGATGAACGCGGGAAACCGCGTGCCATCTGCGCGTTGAAAATAGGCGGATACCTCGTCGAGCCCCCCCTCTGCCGTCAGGATCGGCCTCAGATGGGTTTCGAAATAGATCTGCACGGCGCGCGGCACCAGGTCCTGCAGCTTCAGCGCACCCTGATCCGCAGCGCGCCCCAACCAGTCGCGCATCCGAGCGTTCATTGCAACGACCCGGCCTTCGCCATCGAGTTCTACAAGACCGCAGGGCCAATCGGGTGTCACATCCTGCCGGTCCATGAGGCGATCAGGCACAGACGGGTGAGCGCACGAAACGCAGGATGGCGTCCGACGTCAGCGCGGGTGCGCTCATGTGCGGGCAATGCCCGGTCGCATCCAGTACGGTCAGGCGGGCGTCGTGCATATTCTCGACCATCCATTCGCCGACTTCGGGCGGGACGATGATGTCGTCGCGACACTGAATGATCAGCGTTGGATGAGAGAGCTTCTTTACCTCCGCCCGGTGATCCTGCAGGAATGTGACCTTTGCAAAATGCCGTGCAATGTCGGGATCTGTCCGGCAGAAACTGTCGGTCAGTTCAACGCCCAGATCGGGCCTGGCTGGCACCCCCATGATCTGCGGCGCCATCTGGCGCGCCCAACCCAGATAGTTGGATTCCAGAACATTGATCAGATCCAGCAGGTCTTCTTGCGTGAAACCGCCCTTGTAGGTCCCATCGTCGATGTAGCTGGGCGACGGGCAGACCATCACCAATCGTGCGATCAGATCGGGACGCCGTGTTGCGGCCAGACCGATCGTCATGGCGCTGATCGAATGTCCGACGGCGATCACGTCGCCAAGGCCCTGATCCTCGAGAATGGCAATCAGATCGTCCGCATGGGCCGTCAAAGACGCATAGCGCACAGGGTCATAGTCAGCGGTACGAGAGCGGCCCGATCCGGTCAGATCATAAGTGATCGTCTTGAAGTCATCGTGAAAAGCCGGAATGACCGAACGCCACATGCCGCTGTCACAGCCGTAGCCGTGCAGAAAGATGATGGGAGTGTCGCCACGACCACTCACCGAGACGGCGTTTCTTTCACTCGGGCGCATGTTGAACTCGCTGCAGCTTGATCAAGTAGCGATCAATTTTCAGGTAGTGTAGTTTCCCGATAAAGTGATTGTCCAGTAAACCAATTCGAGGGTGGGGCGCCAGCGGCATGGGTCGCAGGATCAGGACTTCGGCTGGCATGGTCGGCCCGGGGACACGTCTGGCAAGGCGATCGTGTCGCCGACGTCCATGGCGCTCATCTCGGCCGTGGCGAATAACCGTAAGCACCAGTCGAATAACATGATTATGGCGCGCATCTTTCGGCCGAAACGTCCTCCTCGATGTTGCACCTCGATGGCCACCCGGGATCACACCGTCAGCGGCGCCGAAATTGCACCTTCTCCTCGGACGCCAACCGGCCGGGCACACGACATGACCAATCTGCAGGTCTGAAACGCAATCGACCTTGATCCAAGGTCGCCTGGCGGCGGTACCGAATCGAAAGGGTTGAAGTCAAGGAGACGTGCCCCCGGTGCAAGACGTTCAACCGGGATACGCTGAAACACCTACAGGCTTCTTCATGTAGCTGCCCCACGGAGACGACGTCTTCAGGCCACCGACGGCCCTCGCGAAGCGGGCGGATCTGCGGTCGGCATCGTTCTTCGGCATCGGGTTCGCAAGGGTCGTCGACGTTCGGGTTCCACGATTGTCGACGACAAGTTCCTTGACCCGAAGACCTGTCGCGATCTGGAGATGACCAGCCTTACCGGAAGCATCGCATGGCAGGATGGCGAGCCATCGATCCACGCGCATGCGGTCACGACGGGTATGGGCTACGATGCCGTCGCGACACAGGAAGCGGTGAAGAAGGCCGAAGTCGGTTTTCTTCTGCGCTGGCTGACCGTCGAGGCAAGGGCGTCCCGTGACGACCGGACGTGACGTCGGCGGGCGCTTCGTCCGGATGCACCCGCGCAGTCAGAAAATCTGACCCCTGACGTATTACAAAATGCGTTGCATCCTGCACGGAAGTCCAAAAGCGACGGGTTCGGAACCGACCGCGAAACGACCGACGTGACCCGAAGAACGAGTAAAGATCCACCTTGCTGGCGACGACCATCGACGTGTTCACAGGCGTCGCCTGAGGCTTCCATTGGCTGCCGGTGCGCACCACATGTCCGACTTCGAACTGCCGGGGGAGCTTGCCGAAGTCCGCTCAGGGCCGGGGGTCACGGGCTGCAATTCTTTGCACGTGGAAGATGTCGCCGGATGGCCCTTTGCAAACAGCCAAGATCCGGACCTTCGCCGCACAAGATCGCGTGTCAGGATCAGCGACTTTTACAGGAACATCGTCTTCTTGAGCTCCCGGGTGTCAGGCTGCGTTGATCAATGCTGCCGCCTTACGATGTTTCAACGTTGTCCGGTGCTGCAGCATGAAGCGCAGCATCTCGCGGGACGCATCCGGACCGGCTGGATCAGTAAACCGCCCCGACGGGCTCCCGCCTGACCATGCGTGGCCGGAACCCGCGATGACCCAGAACTCGGCGAACGATTTACCTTTACCCTTTCGAAGGGACTGCCGCACAAACTGACGCCCATCCTGCGTCCGTCCTTTGCGTTCGGTTCTGACCAGGTCAGGGTAGGCATCGGCGGCACGCGCAGCGACAAAGCGTCCGTTCCGGATGTGAACGACCTTGTCTTCCTCGCCATGGAAATTGATCGTGGGCATTGGTGCCGGGGACCGGCTGCCCGGTGCGCCGTGCTTCATTGCGATCATCGCCGTCGAGGCATCGTGCGCTGCCCGCACCGCGAGCCCTGAATGCGCGCCGACGGCTGCGAAGATGTCTGGATAGGCGGCTGCCAGGATCAGCGCCATCGAGGCTCCTGCGGACAGACCGGCCACATAAACTCGCGCGGGATCGGCGCGTGTGGCTTCAATGACGTTTTTCGTCAGGTCCGCGAGGAGGGCAGGCTCGCCAGCGAACCGGCCCTGGTCGCTGCGGCGATACCAGTTCCAGCAACGGTTCTTTTGCGCTTGGCGGTTCTGGGCCGGGTAGACGACGATGACACCCATTTCCTCGGCCAAAGCGTTCATGCCGGTCCCGGTCGCGAAATCATCCGGTGATTGTCCACAGCCGTGAAGCATGACAACGAGGGGCAAGGCGCGCTCTGCACCTGTGGCGCTGGCTGGCAGATACAGTTTGTAGTCCAGGCGGCCGAATGGACTGCTGTAGGTCAGCGACTGAAAGCGCGCCCCGCGCGGCATCGGCATTCGTGACCGCACAGTGGCGGTTGACGGCGTGGATCTGACCACAGGCTTTGATGTCGCTGTCGACTGAATCCTGATATGGCTCAGCGCCTTACCGGCACCCGTCGACTTCGATTTTGGCCGGACCTTTCCCTTGGGTGCCTTTGGCAGCATGGCACTGGCCAACTGTCCGAAGGCAGTTGCGGTGGCTTTGCGCATCTGCTTGCGGCGGCGGGCCTGGACCTTCTTCAACGGCTTGAACATGCGCCTCACCGGCTGGATTCGAACGGGGATGCCGCCTCTGAATATTGTTCCTGTTGCATAAGCAAGCGCGGAAACGGCCTGCGCAACCTACGCGTGACAGGGTTCATCGGAAACAGCCTTGTGGCCCCGCGCAGTGCAAACCGGCCATGCGTTGAGAGAGCGCTTGCAGTATAACGTTGCAAAGTTGCTTGTCGACAGACAGCCCGGAACAGATGGTCCCAGCCAATTTAACGGCACCTTTTCGGTCCTGAGGGCACTATTCCCGAATTACGACGGCGGAAGATCAACACCAGGATCTTGAATGGACCAGTGAAACGAGGACGCTTTCCTTGCTGATTTTGAAGCAAGAAGGCCATGATGGACGGCAGCATTTACAATGACGATTGATAGGGGGGTGTTGCAGAAGGGCCGGCTGAGGCGGGAGTGCCCCTTTCGCGTTCAGGTTCAGGCCACGCGGACGACCTCGGCGGTGCCGAGCGCGTCGAAGCGACTGACAAGGGCGACCCGGATGTGGATTTCTGCGGTTTGGCGCTCGGGGTCCCGCGCGGGTATAGGCTCCCCGAAAGCCTTCAGGCATCGCATCCACTGGCCGGCAGGGCATTGCGCAGCAATGTCCCGAGAGGCTTGGCCTCCATGCGGCTGCTGGCGTGGTATCCGGTCCACCGCTTCCAGATTGCCCGTCCGTAGGGATGCGTGGCGCGCAGGATTTCGTTGCGCGCCTTGGCAGCCGGACAGTCCTCTTTCCAAGCCCGACCGTTCCTTCGGATCGGTACGATTGCCATGCCGCCGCGTGCGATGACGGCGCCATGGCAGCGGCCGGTCTGGGGAAGCTGCACCGCAGCGCATCGCCAAGTCCGAAAGACCGATATGGGCTGCAAGCGACGAAGGCCTCGACCAACGTCGAGATCCTGGTTGCCGCGCCGCCGCACGTCCGTTTGGAGCCCTTCACGTCCCGTCTCGTTTCCGTTTCCGCTGCAAGTGCATTCGTCCGCTCCCAGCCGTCCCACGCCAATTGCATGTTGCGCTGCACGACGCATTGTTGCGACACTCAAGGCGAAAACGGGACCTGCGCTGCAGAAGAACAGAATACTCTGTTGCTGGTCGATACGGGACGTCACCTCTGTCAAGGCCGCGAGGATCTGTGGATCGCCCGCCGGCTCTCCTAGGATGGCGTCTTGGCGTGGCTGGGCCAGGGGGGCGCGCCAACCCGCTCGCCGCCGACATCTCATACGCCTTGCCGCGAACGGTTCCAGTCGGGCAGTGTGACGGTCAAGGTGGTTCGCCTCAAGACAACTGGACGAACAGGTCTACGCCACCCTGATCGGAGAGATTCGAATGACGTGTCTCCCGTTCAATGACCAACAGGATTCGACGCGACCAATCCACCTTTGGGGCCTACACGAGGAGGAACTGCCACATGAAACGCCTCTGGTCGAGGTCGCGTGCTTCAATCATTGCATCCTCAATCCTCGTCGCCTGGGGGATCGCAGGCGTCGGCGGTCCCGCTTTGGGCGCATCGTCGGGAGAAGCATCAGTCATCTCTCCCAGTGTGAGCAAGGACCAACGCCGGGCTGCACTGGATCGGTTCTGGCAGAAATGGAAAAACGTCTACCTGGTTGAGGGCTGCGGCGGCGCCTATGTCGACATTGCGGGCGACGGCAAGCCGACCTACGGCGACAGCGTGCCCAATACGCTCACCGTATCCGAGGCCCATGGCTATGGCATGCTCGCCCTCGTCAGAATGGCGGAGCGCGACAGACAAGCAAAACCGCTTTTCGACGAAATGTTTGCCTATTTCCGGGCACATCCCGCCGAAAGCGGGCCTGGCCTGATGGCGTGGAATCAGACCCGCGATTGCAAGGACGCGCCCGAGGGCAAGATGACGGCCAGCGACGGTGACATCGACATAGCCCTTGCGCTGCAATTGGCGCAGGACAGATGGGGCGGCTATGCCGAAGACGCGGCAGAGGTGCGGGCGGCCATTCTCGCTCGCGAGATCACCCGCCATGATCTTGTCAAACTGGGCGACTGGGCGCACTACGAGATCTATGACGTGGCCTCCCGGTCCTCGGATTTCATGCCCTACAACTTTTCCGTTTTTGCCAACGCGCCCGGTCCCGAAGCGTCCCGGTGGAGCGCGATCAGAAGCGCCGGGTATGACGTCTGGGGTCGGCTTTCGGACTCCTATGCGCAGGACACCGGCCTTGTCCCGGATTTCATGATCGGGATGCCCGACAATCCGCGCCCGGCCCCGGCGGGGTTTCTCGAAGGCGAAAGTGACGGGTTTTATTCGTGGAATGCCCTGCGCTATCCCTATCGGCTGGCCGCCGATTACCGGGTCAGCCACGATCCACCCGCCGCCGTTCGGCTGCAACGGATCAACGCATGGATCCGCACTGCCACCGACGGGGACCCGAACCGCATCGCCTCGACCTATCGGCTCGACGGCAGTATCCCGCCGGATGGCCAGTGGACAGGAGAGCCGGGTTGGATCTCCATGTTCGCAGCCGCTGCCATTGCAGGCAGCGGGGCGCCAGAGGCGGATCAGGCCTGGATGGACGCCCTCTGGCTCGCCTTGGTCGCCATTCCCATCGAGGAGGGCGACTATTTCGGCAACACTCTCAAGCTTCTCGCGATGATCGATCTGGCAGAGATGTGAATGCTGCGCCGGATTGACCGACATGGCCCGGATGGCAACGCACGGGACTAGGTCGCGGCTGTGCGCTCCTTTTCGGAGGGATACCACGCCCGCGGCGTCGCGCGTGTTCCCCTTCAAGCCCAGAGATCATACGCTCACGGCGAAAGCCGAAACGACAAACCGCACCGCAACGGCGATGGGAGTTGGTCAACAACCGGTTTGGGCCAGTCGCGTCGCCCCAGAAAACGCCGGCACCGCGACGTTACTAACGTCGCTTCCTGCGCTTTCTGGACCTTGGTCTCATTCACGGGGCAAAGGCCGCCGCCCCGAAGCCGCCGTCGAGCCCGGTTGCAGCATTTCCGTGGTATATTTCCCCGCCAGCACAACGTTGGCGATGTGGCTGGGAGCGGCGGATCGGGGGAACTGCCATGCCTGCTGCAAACCTACCAGCCATCCGCGCCGGCCGCCCCGCGTGGAACAAGGGACGGATCATCGGCCAGAAGCGTCCACTGCTGCTGAAACACGTCTGGGCCATCAGGGTCCGACTTGAGCTGGCGGAACGTCACCGAGATCTTGCGCTCTTCAACCTCGCCATCGACAGCAAGCTTCGAGGCTGCGATCTGGTGAAGCTGCGGGTCGCCGATGTCTTCGCTGCAAACCAGGTCAAGGAACGAGCTTCGATCATCCAGAGCAAGACGGGGCGACCCGTCCGCTTCGAGATCACCGAGGGCACCAGGCGGTCGTTGGCCCGATGGATGGCCGAACCATCGATGATCGGGTCGAGCATCTCTGGCCGGGGCGTTTCCACGAACGCCTTCACATCTCTACGCGACAGTATGCCCGGCTCGTGCGCGAATGGGTTTCGTCCATCGGGCTGGAACCCTCATCATACGGGACGCATTCCATGCGGCGGACCAAGGTGGCGCAGATTTATCGGAAAACGGGGAACCTGCGGGCCGTGCAGCTTCTTCTTGGGCACACAAAGATGGACAGTACGGTTCGATATCTGGGCGTGGATCTGGAAGATGCCCTTGCGATCTCGGAAGGCGTAGAGATCTGATTAGGTGGGCCGGCGGCTGCGCCGACCCGATCCGGACTTTCGGAACACGGGATGCAACGGCCGGTGCCAGACCTTGTTTCGCTGAAACACTCTCCCTGCATTTAGGCCTGACCACTGATTCAACTAATTGCGGCGTTTCTTGCGGTCGGGCCAAACCTTGGCTTCCCCTACCGATGGTCCGAACAGTTTCAAAGTCAGCAAACTTAGCTCACGGTCAAATTTGCTCAGAACGATATATCGACCCCAACCGACGCGGTCCGTTCTCCATTGGCGCCAAGGCCACCGTTGATCTGCAAGGTTCCGTCGACGCCATCCAGTCTGCGCTCCCAAGAGAGTTGCACGGCGGCGCTCTTTCGGTCCTCCAGAATCGCGCCTTCGACCTCGGCGGCGAAAGTGCTGCGGTCGTCGCGGCCCGTGACGTAGAGCCCCATCGCCAGGTCCAGACCGCAGGTCGTCAGATCGGGGCCGAAGCTGCCGATGCACTGGATGCCCGGTCGCAACATCAGGCTTATGTCCTGGTCAGCCGGCAATCCGCCGATGTCGGGCCTGCCAAGATCTCGACTGATCTCCGCCTCCGCATGCAATTGCCAACTTCCGATGCTGTCCAGCCGGAACGTGCCCGTCTCGTGCCGCGGACCCATGCTGGCGGTGACCGAGACCTCAGCCCCGCGGGCAAAGGCGAGATCCACACCCAGCCGAGGCGTGATGGTTGTCCGTCCGTAGGTCAACGGTCGTGACAGGCTCGCCCCGGCGAACAGAGCCTGGTAGTTGTAATTGCCCTTTGCTGTGATCGTCACATTCCGGGCGAAGTCGAAGTTGAAGCTGTGCCGCCCCATGGCAGCGGCCAGGTAATAGTCCAGCATGCCGTCTTCGGGCAGACGTCGCGCCCCGTAGATCCCGCCAAACACGCCGCGACCATCGATGGTTCCGCGTGCCGTTCCGCTCTCTGTCCGGGCACGACTGACGTACCCTCCCAGGAACCACGCGCGCAGTTCATCCTCGCCGTGCAGACGTTCCTGACGATGCGTGTAGGTCAGAACGCTGTGTGACCCGAAACCATCCGCCCGTGTGACAGAGGCTTCGACTGTGTCGATCCGCCATTCTCGCCGCAGGCAGTCGCGCTGCTCGCGCTCAAGGAATGCGTCGCCCTGCACCTCGCCGCCGTTGATTTCCAGCCGCCCTTGGTGGCTGAGAGTCGTATCATCATGGCACTCCTCGTCACTCTCCCGAAGTCGCCGCGCCGCATCTCGGGCAAAGCCCGAGAAACTGCGACTGAGCCGCTCCACCGTCAGGCGAAGATCGTCTTCGAGGATGGTTTCCAGTTCGTCCCGGATCTCGTCGATCAGACCATCCAGTTCCACGATGGTGGGTGTGCCATTGCCTGCGCCGAAGATGGCATTCCCGGTCGGGCTGCTTTCCACAAGAACTGGCGCTCCCCAGGCATCGGTGGCGATAAGTGTCGCGAGGTTCGAGATCTGGTCGCGGTTGACGCTTTGCGCATCCAGCGTGACGCTTGCGGTCCAAATCCAGGTTTCCCCGGCGTCCAGCACGCCGTCCGTCGTGATACCTGTCTGGACCGTCAGTGCCTCATCCGGGGTGAGCGGATCGTCCAGCGTGATCCCGGTCAGCGGCAGGACACCAGCGTTGCGCGCCGTGATGGTGTAGCGGATCACGTCGCCCACCTGCGGTGGTGACGACAAACCGCTGGCATCCGCTGTCTTGGTCAAGGTCAACTGCGTCGCCAATCCGGCCGGATCGAGGGGGACATGGTTGTGGACGATACCCTTGGACAGCGTGGTAGCGTCTCCCCAGTTCGGAAAGCTCATTTGGAAGGACAGGTAATAGGTCGTGTCTTGCCCGACAGCGGGTGCATTGGCGAAAGGGACGACTTCTTCCAATCCCAGACCCGTGCCCGGTGTCAGCGGCCCGGTTTGCGCCGGCAGCAGAGTCGAGGCATCATATCCTGGCGCGCTGACGCGCAGGCTATAGGTGCCGCTGGTCGCGGGCGATTGCAGGAGGAAGGAATATTGGCCCGTCGCGCCGGTTACGACATTGTTGCGGTCCCCCGCAGCCGCTAGCCAACTGTCCGGCACGGGGGTTCCGTTGATCAGCAGGGTCACCGTCGCCCCGGCCAGCGGGGCGCGGGTGACCGAGTCGTAGATCACACCGCTGGGGTCCACCATGAGCGCGTCGACGCCGGTGATCAGCCGATTTGCCCCCAGAACGATGGCGATCCCGCAGACCTCGTCGCCCTGTTGCGAGGCGCCTTGGGCCGTGCCGGTTGTCGCCAGAACACCCTCATCGCTTTCGTGAGAGAACCTGACGCAATAGTTTCCGGGCTCCAATCCAATGAACGCATAGCTGCCGTCTGCGCCAGTCAATACGGTGGTGACGGACGCCCCGGTCGCTGCATCGACGAGGGTTACGACGGACTGAATTCGCGGCCCAGCGGCATCCGCCACGCGGCCAACGATCGATCCGAGGAATGTCACGGTTTCATCGTCATTATCGGTTGCGGTTCCGGACAGGTCGCTCGCCGTCACGCTGCCGACATGCCCGACCGTGGTGGCCTGATTGCGCACGTGACCAGACAAGACATCCGCCTGCGTGACGATGTAGCGCGCGGTGAAGCTGGTGGCGTCCTGCGCCCCGGGCGCGAGGCTGATCGGCCCGCCGGTCACGCTGACCAGAGGGTCGGTCAACGTGATCCCGCCCAGGGTCACCGCGCCGGTGTTCACCACCCGGAAGGCATAGTCGATGCTGTCCCCGGCGCTCACGCCCGGCGTGCCGTCGTCATCGTTCAGCACCGCCGTCTTGACCAGCGCAATGCCCGGCGTGGGCACCAGCGGCGTCACCGTCGGCTCGTCCGTCCCGGTGCCCGAGCCCGATGTATCGCTGATCGTGCCGCCGCCCGGCAGATCGGCCGTCACCGTCGCGGTGTTCTGCACCTCGCCCGCGTCGATATCTGCCTGCGTGACGGTGTAGTGCGCGGTGAAGCTGGTGGCGTCCTGCGCCCCGGGCGCGAGGCTGATCGGCCCGCCGGTCACGCTGACCAGAGGGTCGGTCACCGTGATCCCGCCCAGGGTCACGGCACCTGTGTTCACCACCCGGAAGGCATAGTCGATGCTGTCCCCGGCGCTCACCCCGGGCGTGCCGTCGTCATCGTTCAGCACCGCCGTCTTGACCAGCGCAATGCCCGGCGTGGGCACCAGCGGCGTCACCGTCGGCTCGTCCGTCCCGGTGCCCGAGCCCGATGTATCGCTGACCGTGCCGCCGCCCGGCAGATCGGCCGTCACCGTGGCGGTGTTCTGCACCTCGCCCGCGTCGATATCCGCCTGCGTGACGGAGTAGCGCGCGGTGAAGCTGGTGGCGTCCTGCGCCCCGGGCGCGAGGCTGATCGGCCCGCCGGTGACGCTCACCAGAGGGTCGGTCACCGTGATCCCGCCCAGGGTCACGGCACCTGTGTTCACCACCCGGAAGGCATAGTCGATGCTGTCCCCGGCGCTCACCCCGGGCGTGCCGTCGTCATCGTTCAGCACCGCCGTCTTGACCAGCGCAATGCCCGGCGTGGGCACCAGCGGCGTCACCGTCGGCTCGTCCGTCCCGGTGCCCGAGCCCGATGTATCGCTGACCGTGCCGCCGCCCGGCAGATCGGCCGTCACCGTGGCGGTGTTCTGCACCTCGCCCGCGTCGATATCCGCCTGCGTGACGGAGTAGCGCGCGGTGAAGCTGGTGGCGTCCTGCGCCCCGGGCGCGAGGCTGATCGGCCCGCCGGTGACGCTCACCAGAGGGTCGGTCACCGTGATCCCGCCCAGGGTCAC
>NZ_JBNAGB010000043.1:0-18960 GCF_049800975.1 Sagittula sp. S175 | reverse complement strand
TCGTCGACGACGGCGGGTTCTGCGAGTGTGGAGGTGTCGCCGAGGGCGCCGTAGTCGTTTTCGGCGATCTTGCGCAGGATGCGGCGCATGATCTTGCCCGAGCGGGTCTTGGGCAGGCCGGGGGCCCATTGGATCAGGTCGGGGGACGCGATCGGGCCGATTTCCGTGCGGACCCAGGTGCGTAGCTCCTTCTTCAGATCCTCCGAAGGCTCCACGCCGTTCATCAAGGTGACGTAGCAGTAAATGCCCTGGCCCTTGATCTCGTGCGGGTAGCCGACCACTGCGGCCTCGGCGACCTTCTCATGCGCCACGAGGGCCGATTCGACCTCTGCGGTGCCCATGCGGTGGCCCGAGACGTTGATGACGTCATCGACGCGCCCGGTGATCCAGTAGTCGCCGTCCGCGTCGCGGCGGCAGCCGTCGCCCGAGAAGTAATAGCCTTTGTAATCAGCAAAGTAGGTCTTCTCGAACCGCTCGTGATCGCCCCAGACGGTGCGCATCTGGCCGGGCCAGCTGTCCTTGATCGCCAGTACGCCCTCGGTCGGCAAGGCGTCGATTTCCTGGCCCGACTGCGGGTCCAGAACCACCGGCTGCACGCCAAAGAACGGCTTCATCGCGGCACCCGGTTTGGTTGCATGGGCGCCCGGCAGCGGGGTCAGCAGGTGGCCGCCGGTCTCGGTCTGCCACCAAGTGTCGACGATCGGGCATTTACCTTTGCCGACGATGTCGTTGTACCAGTTCCAGGCCTCGGGGTTGATCGGTTCGCCCACAGTGCCGAGGATGCGCAGGGAGCTGAGGTCGCATTTCTCGACGAACTCCGGACCCTGGCCCATCAGCGCGCGGATCGCCGTCGGCGCGGTGTAGAACTGGTTCACCTTGTGCTTTTCGCAGACCTGCCAGAAACGGCTGGCATCCGGGTAGGTCGGCACGCCCTCGAACATCAGCGTGGTCGCGCCGTTCGCCAGCGGACCGTACACGATATACGAGTGTCCGGTGACCCAACCCACGTCTGCCGTGCACCAGTAAACGTCGCCTTCATGATAATCGAAGACAACTTCCTGCGTCAGCGACGCGTAAAGGAGATATCCACCCGTCGTGTGTACAACGCCCTTCGGCTGGCCCGTCGAGCCGGAGGTGTAAAGGATGAACAGCGGGTCTTCGGCATTCATTTCAACGGGCTGGCAGTAGTCGGACGCTTCCAGAGCCATCTCGTTGTAGTCATAATCGCGGCCGTCCACCCAGGTGGTCTGGCCACCGGTGCGCTTGACCACGAGGCACTTCACGCTGTCCTTGCAGTGCAAGAGCGCCTTGTCGGCATTGGTCTTCAGCGGGGTCTTGCGGCCTCCGCGCGGGGCTTCGTCGGCGGTGATGACGACCTTGGCGTCGCAGCCGTTCACACGGGCGGCGAGGGCGTCGGGCGAGAAGCCGGCGAAGACGATGGAATGGATCGCGCCGATGCGGGCGCAGGCGAGCATGGCATAGGCGGCCTCGGGGATCATCGGGAGGTAGATGATGACCCGGTCGCCCTTCTTGACGCCCATGGTTTCCAGCACGTTTGCCATGCGGCAGACGCGGCGGTGCAGGTCGTTGTAGGAAATCGACTGCGCCTGCTCGTTGGGATCATCGGGTTCAAAGATGATGGCTGTCTGGTTGCCGCGCTTTTCCAGATGGCGGTCGATGCAGTTCGCGGCCACGTTCAGCGTGCCGTCGCGGAACCACTCGATCTTGACCTGGCCGAGGGTGAAATCGGTGTTCTTGATCTCGGTCGGCTGTTTCATCCAGTCGAGCCGCTTCGCCTGCTCGCCCCAGAAAGCCGCCGGATCAGCAACCGACGCCGCATACAGCGCGTCGTATTTCGTGGCGTCGATGTGGGCGTTCTGCACCAGATCAGGCGAGGGCGCGTAAGTCTTGGTCATGGGGTCTCCTCCAGAAAAACTTGGGGCCAAGGAACGTGCCTTGGCCCCGGATAACAAGTGGTTCTTTGGTCCCGTGGCCCGGGTTTTCATTCAGATTGCAAGATACTCGGCCCGAAGGCTTTCGTTTTCAAGCACCTCCGCCGCAGAGCCGTCGAAGACCACGCTTCCGGTGTCGAGAATCACGGCGCGGTCGGCCAGTTGCAGGGCGCGCACGGCGTTCTGCTCCACGATGATCGTGGTCATGCCCAGCTCCTTGACCTTGCGCAGCGTCTTTTCGATCTCGTCGACGATGACCGGGGCGAGGCCTTCGTAGGGCTCGTCCAAAAGCAGAAGCTTGATGTCACGCGCCAGGGCGCGGGCAATCGCCAGCATCTGCTGCTCGCCGCCCGACAGGGTCACCCCTTCCTGCTTGCGACGCTCGCCGAGACGCGGGAACAGGTCATACAGGCGCTCGATGGACCAGCCGATGGGCGGGGCGATCTGCGCCAGTTGCAGGTTTTCTTCGACGGTCAGGCCGGGGATGATGCGGCGGTCTTCGGGCACGAGGCCCAGGCCCGCGATGGCCGCCTGATGCGACTTCATGGTGTGCAGCGGCTGGTGATCCAGCCAGATCTCGCCGTGGTTCACCTGCGGACTGTCAAGACGCGCGATGGAGCGCAGCGTCGTGGTCTTGCCCGCGCCATTGCGGCCCAGCAGCGCGAGGATCTCGCCTTCGTGCACGTTGAAGGAGATGCCCTGCACGATGTAGCTCTCGCCATAGTAGGAATGCATGTCCCAGACGGAGAGGAAAGCGGGGGCGGTTTCGGCGTGGTTGGCGTTCTTCGAAAAATCGGGCCGAACGTTCATGGTGTCTGTCTCCCGTCCCGGCCTTGCGCCGGGACCTCATGCGTGGAGGCCCCGGCACAAGGCCGGGGCGCGTTGGGACGTGTCAGGCGTGCGCGGTTTCGCCCAGGTAGGCTTCCTGCACCTTCGGATGGCCCTTGATGTTCTGCGGCTCGTCCTCGACGAGCGGCGTGCCCTGGGCCAGCACGGTGATGCGATCCGCCAGCGAGAACACCACATGCATGTCGTGCTCGATGATGGCGATGGTGATGTCGCGGCTCTCCTTGATCTCCTTCAGCAGGTCGATCGTGTTGTTGGTGTCGGCCCGCGCCATCCCGGCGGTGGGTTCGTCCAGCAGCAGGAGCTTCGGCTCCTGGATCAGGCACATGGCCATCTCCAGCCGCCGCTTGTCCCCGCGCGACATCGAGGCCGTGTGCATGTGCCGCTTGTCGGCCATGTTCACGTCCTCGAGCATGGTCAGCGCGCGTTCCACCAGTTCCTTCTCGGATGCGACCGATTCGAAGGCATGCATGCGATACGCCCCGTCGCGCTTGGCAAAGAGCGGGATCATCATGTTTTCGAACACGGTCAGATCACCGAAGATTTCCGGCGTCTGGAACACGCGCGAAATGCCCATCTGGTTGATCTCGTGCGGGGAGCGTCCCAGCACGGACTGGCCATTGAACATCACCGACCCGGTGTCGGGGATCAGCTTGCCCACGAGGCAGTTCAGCAGGGTGGACTTGCCCGCGCCGTTCGGCCCGATGATCGCGTGGCAGGTGTTCTCCGCCACGCTGAGGTTCACGTCCGACAGGGCCTTCAGACCGCCGAAGCGTTTGCTCACATCCTTGACTTCAAGAATTCCCATCTGTCCGTCTCCTTATTCCGCGGGCTTCGTGGCGGCGGACTGGTCGTCCGAGGCCTTCTTGCGACCGAACAGACGTCCGATGCGCTGACCGCCTTCGACGAGGCCACCGGGCAGGAAGGTCACCACCAGCATGAAGATCACGCCAAGGGTCAGGTGCCAGCCTGCGCCGACGAAGTGCTCCAGCACCCAGACCACGCCGTTCTCGATCGGGTCGGGCAGGAAGTCGAACCACGAATGCAGCGTCGCCTCGTTGATCTTCGAGAAGATGTTCTCGAAGTACTTGATCATGCCGGCACCCAGCACCGGACCGATCAGCGTGCCTGCGCCACCGAGGATGGTCATCAGAACGACTTCACCCGACGCGGTCCACTGCATCCGCTCGGCCCCGGCCAGCGGGTCCATGGACGCCAGCAGGCCACCGGCCAGACCGGCATACATGCCCGAGATCACGAAGGCCGCCAGGGTGTAGGGCTTCGGGTTCAGGCCGGTGTAGTTCATCCGGGTCTGGTTCGACTTGATCGCGCGCAGCATCATGCCAAAGGGTGAACGGAAGATCCGCACCGACAGGTAGAACGCTGCCAGCATGATGATCGCACACACGTAGTAGCCCGCCGAGAAGGTGAAGGACCACGGTCCCACCACCAGATCGGTCGCGGCGCGCATCTCCAGCCCGAACAGGTTCGTCACCGGGATCGAGCCGTCCGCGGTCTGCGACACGCCCAGGATACGCGGATCGTCCAGCGTGATCTGCAGGCCGGTCTCACCGTTGGTGATCGGCGTCAGCACCGAATAGGCCAGCGCAAAGGACATCTGCGCAAAGGCCAGCGTCAGGATCGAGAAGTAGATCCCCGTCCGGCGCAGCGAGATGAACCCGATCAGCCAGGCAAACAGGCCCGAGATGATGACCGACAGGATGATCGCCGGGATGATGTTCATCGACAGGAGCTTGAACATCCACACGGCCGAGTACGATCCCACGCCGAGGAACGCGGCGTGACCGAACGACAGGTAGCCGGTCAGGCCGAACAGGATGTTGAAGCCGATGGCGAAGATCCCGAAGATCACGAAGCGCTGCATCAGGTCGGGATAGCCCGCGTTGAACTGCGCAAGGGCGCTGTCGGCGGGGAAGGGGTTCAGGATGAAGGGCGCCAGCATCGTCAGGATGGCGACGACGATCAGCAGGTTTGCGTCTTTTTTCTCTAGTCCGAACATGTCGTCTTACTCCATCACGCCTTTGCGTCCCATCAGGCCACGCGGACGGACCAGAAGGATGACGATGGCGACGAGGTAGATGATGATCTGGTTGATGCCGGGGATCAGCGTGATGATCTCGCGCATGGAGGCAAAGCTCTCGAGGATACCCAGCAGGAAGCCCGCGGCGACCGCACCGGGCAGCGAGCCCATGCCGCCAACCACCACCACGACGAAGGACAGCACGAGGAAGTCCATGCCCATGTGGTAGTTGGGCGCGTTGATCGGCCCGTACATCACGCCCGCAAGACCCGCCACTCCGGCGGCCATGCCGAACATCAGGGTGAACCGCTTGTCGATGTCGATGCCCAGAAGGCCGACGGTCTCACGATCCGCCATGCCCGCGCGGACCACCATCCCGAAGGTGGTGAACTGCAGGAAGGCAAAGACCGCGCCGATGATGACCAGCGAGAAGCAGAAGTAGACCACGCGCCAGGCCGGGTAGACGATGCCGGGCAGGACCTCCATGACGCCGGACAGCGCCTGCGGGGCAGGGGTCTGGATCGGGTTCGCGCCGAAATAGTGCTTGATGAGCTCCTGCAACACGATCGCCAGGCCAAAGGTCACGAGGATCTGGTCGGCGTGGGGGCGCTTGTAGAAGTGCTTGATGAGGCCGCGTTCCATCACGTAGCCGATGGCCAGCATGATCGGGATCGCAAAGAGGATCGCCAGCGGAACCGACCAGTCGATGATCGCGGCGCCGGTTTCAGGGCCGAACCATTCGATGACATAGGGTGTTTTCACCACCGAGGGGTTGCCGAGGAAGTCGAGTTTCGTGGGATCCACGGTCTCGTGCGAGAGGTTCAGCAGGCGCTGCAGTGCGACGGAACAGAACGCCCCGATCATGAAAAGAGCGCCGTGCGCGAAGTTCACCACGCCGAGGGTGCCGAAGATCAGCGTCAGACCCAGCGCGATCAGCGCATAGGCCGAGCCCTTGTCGAGCCCGTTGAGAATTTGAAGCAGAATTGCGTCCATGACCCCACCTTAGGGTTGAGTGTGGAGAAGCCCTCCGGCGCAGGCGTCGGGGGCGTGAAGAAAGTGACAAAGCCGGTGGTCGGGCGCGCACCCCGTGGGGCGGCAAGGCGGTTGGGGGCGTGTTGCCACGCCCCCTTTCGCGATTATGCGCCCGGGTTGCAGGAACCCAGCTGGCCGCCTGCGAACATCGGGTGATCGGCCGGGTAGGTCACCTGCGCGGCCGGGGTCACTTCGACGACTTCCAGCAGGTCGAACTCCGAGGTCGGGTTCTCCTTGCCCTTCACGACGAGAACGTCCTTGAAGCACTGGTGGTCGTCTGCACGGTACAGCGTCTTGCCGTTGCCCATGCCGTCGAACTCAAAGCCCTCGAGGGCCGCGGCGACGTCACAGGGGTTGAACGACTTGGCGCGCTCCACGGCGTCCGCATACAGCAGGGTCTGCACGTAGCAGGTGTGTGCGGCCTGCGACGGCGGGAAGCCGTACTTGGTGCCGAAGGACTTGACGAATGCCTTCGACCCTTCGTCCTGCAGGGACCAGTGCCAGTTGGTCGAACCGACGATGCCCTTGATGTTCTCGCCGGCACCGCGTGCCATCAGGCGCGAGAACAGCGGAACGACGATCTCGAAGTTCTTGCCGTTCACCTGCTTGTTGCGCAGGCCGAACTGAACCGCGTTGGTCAGCGAGTTGACCATGTTTCCGCCGTAGTGGTTCAGAACCAGCACGTCTGCGCCGGAATCCAGGACCGGGGCGATGTAGGACGAGAAGTCCGTCTGTGCGAGCGGGGTCAGCACGTTGTTGACGGTTTCCCAGCCCATGGCTTCGGTCGCGGCTGCGATCGATTCCTGCTGGGTCCAGCCCCAGGTGTAGTCCGCGGTCAGGTGATACGCCTTGCGGTCGTCGCCGTAGAGGTTCTTCAGAACCGGCGCCAGAGCCGCTGCCGACATGTAGGCGTTGAAGAAGTGACGGAAACCGTTCGCCTTCTTGTCCTTGCCGGTGGTGTCGTTCGAGTGGGTCAGACCCGCCATGAAGATGACGCCTGCTTCCTGGCAGAGACCCTGAACGGCCACGGCCACACCCGACGACGAACCGCCGGTGATCATGATGGCGCCGTCCTTTTCGATCATCGACTTGGCCGATGCGCGGGCTGCGTCCGACTTGGTCTGGGTGTCGCCGGTCACATACTCGACCTTCTTGCCCAGGATGCCGTTGCCCTGCAGAGCCTTCGACGAGAAGGTGCTCAGCATGCCGCCGTCGCCGCCACCGTTCAGGTGCTCGACCGCCAGCTCGTAGGCGCGCAGCTCGTCCGCACCTTCGTCAGCGTAGGGGCCGGTCTGCGGAACGTTGAAGCCGAGGGTGACGGAAGAGCCGGTCGGTTCGTTGGTGAAAGCGCCAGCCGACGAAGCGGTGAAGATGGTCGGCAGCGCAACGCCTGCGCCAATGCCGGCACCGCTCTTCAGCACGCCACGGCGGGTGAGGTTGGTCTTGGACATAAATATCCTCCCAATGTTTATGAAAGTCGTCACCCCCGCTCCTCAACAAGGGGACGCATGCACCATTGTGCAAAGGTACTATGGGGGAGGGATGGAAAATTGCGCAACAACTGCCTTTAGGGTAACGCTTTTTTTGTCAACAATTGAAAAGTAGACCGTAATATACTGTAAACTCGTTTATGTTGCGGTGCAGAAAGTGTTTGATTTGGCAGGGGAATACCAATGGCGCGAGACACGCTGACAGGGTCGCGGATTCGCGAAAGGCGCATAGCCAACGGCATGAGACAATCAGAGCTTGCAACTCGTGCCGGGATTTCAGCCTCTTATCTCAACCTTATCGAGCATAATCGCCGCAGAATCGGCGGCAAGTTGCTGCTCGACATCGCCGAGGCGCTTTCGGTCGAGCCCACGCATCTGACCGAAGGGGCAGGGGCCGCGCTGATCGCCGGTCTGCGCGAGGCAGCGTCGGATATGGCCGACAGCGAGGCCGAACTGGACCGCACAGACGAATTCGCCGGGCGTTTCCCGGGCTGGGCGGCGCTGCTCGTGGCAACGCGCGGGCGCGTGTCGCAACTGGAACGCTCCGTCGCGGTGCTGACCGACCGCATGACCCACGACCCGCAACTGGCCGCCTCCCTGCACGAGATGCTCTCTACCGTGACCGCCATCCGTTCCGCCGCGTCCATTCTTGCCGAGCCGGGCGAGATCGACCCGGAATGGCAGGCCCGCTTTCACCGCAACATCTACGAGGACTCCGGCCGCCTCGCAGAAACCTCGCGCGGTCTGGTGACCTACCTTGAGGCCGACAACGCGCAGGCGACCGAAACCGGCACCCCGCAGGAGGAACTGGACACCGCGCTGGAAAAGGCCGCTCACCATGTGCCGGAACTGGAGCGCGATACCGACGTGACCGCCGCGATGGCCCGCATGGGGCGCGGGCTGTCCAGTGCCGCCAAGACCCTGCTGCGCGCATGGCTGGAACGCTACGCCCAAGATGCGCAGGCGCTGCCGATCAGCCTCCTGCACCCTGCGATCGACCAGCATGGCCCCGATCCACTCGCCCTCTCGCAGACCTTGCAGGCCGAACCCACGCGCATCATGCGCCGCCTCGCCGCCATGCCCGCCGACGTCCTGCCCGATCCCGTCGGCCTCGCCATCTGCGACGCCTCCGGCGTGCTCTCCTACCGCAAACCCTTGCCCGACTTCCCGATGCCGCGCTTTGGTGCCGCCTGTCCGCTCTGGCCTCTGTACAAGGCGCTCAACCGCCCTCACGCGCTGCTCGGCGCCGAGATCACCCAGCTGGGCCGCTCCGGCACGGCGTTGCGCGTCGAGGCGCAGGCCACGCCCGTCGGCCCGATGACCATCAACGCCGACCCGCTGTTCGAGGCGCATATGCTGGTCCGTCCCGCCCCGGTCGGACGCCCGCAGGGTGCTGCGCAGGAGGTCGGCGTGACCTGCCGCGTCTGCCCCAAACCTGATTGTCCCGGCAGGCGAGAGCCTTCCATTCTTTCTTCCCGTTAAAGGGGTTGCGAAATGGTGGCGCTAACGGGAGACTGGCAGTGTTGGGTGCGAAAGATTGTTGCAGGATGGCCAAAGGCGTTTTGACTCCGGCTTTGTAAAAGTCCTACAATCGTCGCACTTGCGGGGGGAGGAGACCCTGTAAACAGGGGCCGGCGGGTGAGGGGAATTGAATGAGCGGACAGGTTCTTCTTATCGAAGACGAGCCGAACATCATCGAAGCGATCAAGTTCATCCTGTCCCGTGAAGGGTGGCAGGTGTTTTCGCACTCGAACGGCGAGACGGCGGTGCAGACCGTGCGCGACCGCGCGCCGGACGTGGTGATCCTTGATGCGATGTTGCCGGGCAGATCGGGGTTCGACATCCTGCGCGAGCTGCGCGAAGATGCGACAACCGCCGCGCTGCCGATCCTGATGCTCACGGCCCGCGGCCAGACGAAGGACCGCGAGATGGCAGAACGTGCCGGGGCAAGCCGATTCATGACCAAACCCTTCTCCAACGCAGAGGTGCTCGACGCCGTCCGGGCGCTCAAGGGCGCATGACCCCCGACGCACAGGACGGCGCAGGCCCGGCACCTGACGTGTCGGACCCGACCCTGTACAGCCAGCAACTTGAACGCCAGACCTTTCGCCGCCGCCGCATGGTGGATGCCGCCTGCGCGCTGCCGTTTCTCGGGTTGTTGCTGTGGTGGCTGCCGCTGCTCTGGCGCACGCCCGACACGCAGATCACCACGGCCGGGGCGCTGATCTACATCTTCTCCATCTGGGTCGCGCTGCCCATTGCCACCGGCCTGCTGATCCGCGCCATCCGACGCGCCAGTGCTCCCGACCGACCGGAGGCCCGCCGGTGACCACGCTCAACGCGCTCGCGGCGATCTCGTTGTCTTACGTCGCGCTGCTGTTCGCCGTCGCCTTCATGGCGGAACGCGCCGCACACCGGGGCCGGGTCAAGTGGCTCCGCGCGCCCATCGTCTACACGCTCTCGCTGTCGATCTACTGCACCGGCTGGACGTTTTACGGCGCGGTCGGCTCGGCGGCGCGCACGGGCGTCGAATACCTGACGATCTACCTCGGCCCCAGCCTCGTGATGATCGGCTGGTGGTGGATCCTGCGCCGCCTCGTGCGCATCGGCCGGTCGCAGCGTATCACCTCCGTGGCCGACCTGATCTCGTCGCGCTATGGCAAGTCGAACCTTCTGGGCATCGGCGTCACCATCCTCGCCGTGGTCGGCACGACGCCTTACATTGCCCTGCAATTGCAATCCGTTACCCTCTCCGTCGACGTGTTTGCCCATGCCGAGGCCATGCCCGGCACCCAAAGCAGCACCGCCTTCTGGGTCGCCGTCGGCCTCGCCGTCTTTACCGTGATCTTCGGCACCCGCACGCTGGATTCCAATGAACGCCACCACGGCGTCGTCATGGCCATCGCGCTCGAAGCGGTCGTGAAACTCACCGCCCTCATGGCGGTCGGCGGCTTCGTCGTCTGGGGGCTGGCGGGGGGCGTGTCGGAAACCCTCGCACGCATCGATGCCTCGCCCATGGGGCAATGGCAGGTGAACGGAGGCCGCTGGGCCGGGCTGATGCTGCTTTCCGCCGCCGCCTTCCTCTGCCTGCCGCGCATGTTCCAGGTCCTCGTCGTGGAAAACGACAACGATCGCCAGTTGCGCATGGCCGCCTGGGCCTTCCCGCTTTACCTCATGCTCATGAGCCTCTTCGTCGTGCCCATTGCCGTCATCGGCATGGACCTCCTACCCGAAGGCTCCAATCCCGACCTCTTCGTCCTCACGCTCCCGCTGTCGCAGGGCCGCGAGGGCCTTGCGCTCCTGACCTTCCTGGGCGGCTTTTCCTCCGCCACCTCCATGGTCATCGTCGCCGCCATCGCGCTGTCCACCATGGTCTCCAACCACATCGTCATGCCCATCTGGCTGGAGACCCGGCGCGGCACGGCCTCCGTCTCCGGCGACGTCCGGCAGGTGGTCCTGCTCTCGCGCCGCCTGTCCATCGCGGGCGTGTTGCTCTTGGGCTACCTCTACTACGCCCTCTCGGGCGGCGGTTCGGCCCTCGCGGTCATCGGCCTCGTGTCCTTCACCGGCGTGGCGCAGGTGCTGCCGGTCATGCTGGGCGGGCTGTTCTGGCGGGGGGCAACGCGCGCCGGGGCGCTGGCCGGGCTGACCTTCGGCTTCGCCACGTGGCTTTACACCCTTTACATCCCCAGCCTTGGCGAGGGCGGCCTGATCCCGCCCGCATGGTTCACCGACGGCCCCCTCGGCATCGGCTGGCTCCGCCCCGAGGCGCTGTTCGGCATCGGCGGCATGGACCCGCTTCTGCATGCGGTCTTCTGGTCGCTGACGCTCAACACCGTGGCCTTCATGGTCGTGTCCATGTGTACGATCGCCTCGCCGCTGGAACGCCTTCAGGCCGCGCAATTCGTCAACATCCAGGCTGCGCCCGGCGGCGCACGCTCGTGGCTTCCGGGGGCCGCCCAGACCGAAGACCTGATGATCATGGCGCAGCGCATCCTTGGTGCCCGCGATGCGCAGGCCTTCTTCCTGCGCGAGGCGGAACGGCAGGGCGTCGACGAGGGCATCCCCACGCCGACCCCGGAATTCCTTCAGCGTCTCGAAACCGAACTGGCGGGATCGGTCGGTGCCGCCACCGCGCACGCCATGGTCGGCCAGATCGTCGGCGGCATGTCCGTCTCGGTCGAGGACCTGATGGCCGTGGCCGACGAGACGGCGCAGATGATGGAATACTCCGCCCGGCTGGAAACCCAGTCGCGCGAACTGTCCCGCACCGCCGCCGAGCTGCGCGCCGCCAACGACAAGCTCACGCGCCTGTCTGTGCAAAAGGACGCCTTCCTCAGTCAGATCAGCCACGAACTGCGCACCCCCATGACCTCGATTCGCGCCTTCTCGGAAATCCTCCGCGATGCCGAAGGCCTCTCGCGTGCCGATCAGAACCGCTACGCCTCGATCATCCACGACGAGGCGATTCGCCTGACCCGCCTGCTGGACGACCTCCTTGACCTCTCCGTGCTGGAAAACGGGCAAGTGAGTCTCAACCTCTCGGATGGCAAATTGGCCGACGTGCTCGACCGCGCCGTCGCCGCCGCGGTGGCTGACGAGGGCAGTCGATTGAAGATCAAGCGCCGCAGCCTGAACGAACAGGTCTGGCTGCACACCGATCTGGAGCGCCTTAGCCAGGTGTTCATCAATCTTATCGCAAACGCGCGCAAATACTGCGATGCAGCAGAGCCAGAGCTTGAAATCCGGGTGATTTCGCACGCGCAGCAGATACTTGTCGACTTCATCGACAATGGCTCGGGCGTCGCACCCGAGGCGCGCGACGTCATTTTCGAAAAATTCGCCCGCGTCAGCGACCAGAAGGCCGGAGGCGCCGGCCTCGGACTCGCCATCTGCCGCCAGATCGTCGCCCGGCTGGGCGGTGACATCTCCTATCTCCCCGATCAGGGCGGAGCGGCGTTTCGCGTTGTGTTGCCGATCCGTCAGGAGTTGGCCGCTGAATGACGTTATGGTCCCCGTTTTGGTGGGTCAATTCGACTTAAAAGGACTTCGTTAAAGCCCTTGGTAACCAAATCCGCCCATAAGAGAGGGCGGAGGCAGTTTGGATGACGGGCGTGAAATTGCATGGCTGACGGTGCACGAGACGACGTATTGGGCCAGAAGGCTCAGGCCGCCCAGCGTGCGTTCGAGGCACGCGGGATGTCGCCTGCCAAGGCGCTCAGGCGTGCGTTGTCCAAAACGGCGGATATCCTCTGGGACCTTGCGCTGGTCACCCAGAACGTCGTGGCCGAATCTCTCGACCAGGACGGGGTGATCGACTCGCTGGTTGCCAACGACCTTCTGCTGCTGCTGGACGGTCCCGACGGCGATATCGGCCTTGCGACGGTGGATCGCCAGGTCCTGACCGGTGTGGTCGAGGTGCAGACCATCCTCCAGGTCACCCAGATGCCGATCGAGGAGGACCGCACCCTCACCCAGACCGATGCCGCCATGGTGGCGCCACTGCTCGACGGAACTCTGATGCGCATGGCCGAGTCCCTGTCTGACAGCCCCATCGGCGCGATGCTCGAAGGGTATCGTTTCGGCGTCATGCTGGAGGATGCCCGCTCGGCCAGCCTGCTGCTGGACGCGCCCGGCTATCGTGCTTTCCGCGCTGACGTCGACCTCGCGCTGGGACGGCGCAAGGGGCGGTTGTCCTTCATCGTGCCCGAACGCAAACCGGGGCGGGGTGCCGACATCGCGGCGACCAACAGCGCGCCCGGCCCGCACGCCGACATATTTTCGCGGGTTCCGGCCCGCCTCGACGCCGTTCTGTCGCGGGTTACGCTCCCCCTGTCCAAAGCGCAGGCGCTGAAGCCCGGCGATACCCTGCGCCTGTCGCCTGACGGCCTGGATCGGGTGGAAATCCACGCCGCCCATGGGCAGTTGATTGCCAAGGGGCGTATGGGGCAGATGAATGGGCACCGCGCGGTGCGCCTGACCTGGCCCGTGCTGGGCCCGCTGGCCCTGTCCAGTCCGCCTGCTGCAAAGGGCAGCGATTTCGGCGACAGTTTCGGCGGGGGCTCCCCCGCCGCGCTGCCCGCCGCCACGATGGAAGAGGACTTCCCGGACCTCCCCGCCATGGGCGGGGATTTTGGCGGTGGCATGGCCGAGGACCTGCCCGATCTGCCAGCGCTGGATTTCGCGGCCGAGGCCGGCGATTTCGATTTCAGCGCCAACAACAGCGATCTCCCGGCAGAGGATTTCGACATGGATTTCGGGTCGGCCCCGATGGACTTCGACCTCAAGGAGTGACGGCCCCCCAAAGCAAAAGGCGCGCCCCGGTCAGGGACGCGCCTTTCGGTTCCGCAGGTTCCAGCCTTCAGGCCTGCGCCAGGGTCTCCAGCGTGGGCCGCAGCCCGGAGATGTCGTAGCCCGCCTCCAGGGCGGTCCCGATCACCGCATCCGCGCCCAGGGTCTGAGCATTGCCCAGCGCCCAGATCACAGTGCAGCGCGTGCCCGAGGCGCAATAGGCCAGCACCGGCCCGCCTGCGCTCGCCACGATCTCCTGCTGTTTCAGGATGTTCTCGGCGTTCATCGTCTGATGGGTCAGAGGCAGCACGGCAAAGCGCAGCCCCTCGGCTTCGACAGCCTGCCGCATGGCGTCAGACTGCAGCGCGGGCGGGTTCTCTTCGTCGGGGCGGTTGCACAGCACCATGACAAAGCCCGCATCGCGCAGCGCCGCTACATCCTCGGGAGAGATCTGCGGCGACACGCTATAGGTTTCGGTAAGTTTTCTCGGCGTCATGCGTAACGCTTATTCTGCCGGAACGGCCCTGTCCAGACGCGCGCGCAGCAGCGGTGCCACGGCCATGCCGGTCACCATGGCGGCAACAAAGATATACAGGCCCGGCCCGCCGTAGGACAGCGACGCGATGGACGGTCCCGGGCAGAGGCCCGCGAGGCCCCAGCCCACGCCGAACATCACCGACCCGATAACCAGCTTGCTGTCGATCTCCTTCGACGGGGCAGGGGGCAGCGGAGCGCCGGTCAGCGCGGTGTGCCGCTTGCTCCGGATCCACCAGGCCAGGGCCATCGGGATCATCGCGCCGCCCATGACAAAGGCCAGCGTCGGGTCCCAGGCGCCGAACACGTCGAGCCAACCCTGCACCTTCGCGGTGTCGGTCATGCCCGAGATGAAAAGGCCAGAGCCGAAAAGGCCGCCTGCGATCAATGCGATAACGTGGCGCAACATGTCAGATCACTCCCAGGATGTGGCGGAACAGGATGACACCCAGGCCACCGGCCAGGATGTAGCAGCAGGTCGCGACGATGCCGCGGATCGACAGGCGCGACATGCCGCAGACGCCATGACCGGAGGTACAGCCATTGGCGATGCGCGTGCCGATCCCCACCAGCAGACCGGCGGCAGCCAGCACCCAGAAGTTGTCGGTGATATGCGTGTCCACCTCGGTATAGGCCGGGTACAGCACGATCGGCATGACCGCGACGCCCAGCAGGAACAGGATGCGCTCCCACTTGGTGTCGAGCCCGGAGCCATCGACGAGCCCGCCGATGATGCCACTGGCTCCCATGATCTTGCCGTTGCCCAAAAGGTACACGGCACCGCCCGTCCCGATCAGCAAACCGCCGATCAGGCCCCAGATCCAATCGATAGGCATTCTTTCGTTTCCTTGTTGTCCGTTCTGGCACCCCGGTTCGCGTCGGGGCACGATTTTTCGCGGAAAAATCGCTCCCCCGCCCGACGACCGGGCAGGGGCAATGGTCAAAGCCTCAGAGCTTGTTCACCGGTACTTTCAGGTAGACGTTGCCCTGTTCGTCCGCCGGGGGCATCTGGCCCGCGCGCATGTTCACCTGCAGCGAGGGGATGATGAGCTTCGGCATCGCAAGCGTCGCATCGCGCGTGTCGCGCATCTCGACGAACTGGTCCTTGGACTTGCCGTCACCGACGTGGATGTTGCGCGCCTTCTGCTCGCCCACCGTGGTCTCCCAAGCGTAATCATCGCGGCCCGGCGCCTTGTAGTCGTGGCCGACAAAGATGCGGGTCTCGTCCGGCAGCGACAGGATCTTCTGCACCGAGTCATACAGCGTCTCGGACGAGCCCCCCGGGAAGTCGCAGCGCGCCGTGCCAAAGTCCGGCATGAACAGCGTGTCGCCGACAAAGGCCGCGTCGCCCACGACGTAGGTCAGGCAGGCCGGGGTGTGCCCGGGGGTGTGCAGCACGTCGGCGCGCATCTGGCCGATATGGATCGAGTCACCCTCGACGAACAGCTGGTCGAACTGCGACCCGTCGCGCTGGAACTCGGTCCCTTCGTTGAAGACCTTGCCGAATACGTCCTGCACGATCTTGATGCGGTCGCCGATACCGATCTTGCCGCCCAGTTCCTTCTGGATATAGGGCGCGGCAGACAGGTGGTCGGCATGCACGTGGCTTTCCAGAAGCCACTGGCATTCATAGCCTTTTTCCTTCACGAAGGCGATGATCGCATCGGCCGAGCGGGTGTCGGTATGGCCCGACGCGTAGTCGAAATCCAGCACGCTGTCGATGATGGCGCAGGCGGTGCCGTTCGGGTCACGCACGACATAGGAAATGGTGTTGGTCGCCTCGTCGAAGAAGGCGGTCACTTCGGGTTTCAGAGCGGTGAGCGTCATGGCGGGAATCTCCTCGTTTCGTGAAACATATACGTAAATACGAATGTGTTTCAAGGGGCAAGTTGCGCTTGATTTGCATCAATGCGTTTCTTGCCCGATCCTGCCACACTCACACTGGGGCGAGGAGGCCCCGCACTATGTCGCACCACGAAGAAAAACTTAAACTCCTCAACAGATTGCGTGAACTCGGCGGGCGCCTCGACGAGATCGGCGATGCACTCGAGGCCGAGCATTCGAAAGACTGGGAAGATCAGGCGGTCGAACGCGAGGGCGAAGAGGTGCTCGAACGTCTTGGCGAAAGCGGACAGGCCGAGGTCGCCCGCATCAAGGCCGCCCTGCAACGCATGGCGGACGGCGAATACGGCCTGTGCGTCAAATGCGGCGAAGACATCGCTCCGGCACGTCTGGCCGCCGTGCCCGACACGCCGCTTTGCGTGAAATGTGCCTCCGGCGGATAGGCCGCCGGCGGACCCGCTCCACAGCGGAGCCATAGGAGGGAAGGTCATGATCGACGCACTGAATCAAAGACTTGAGGCCCTGTGCCATCAATTGCGAACCGCCAGGGGGGCCAGTCGGGCAGAGGCGCTCGACCATCTTTCGGAGGTACTGCAACAACTCGAACTGCACGGGCAGGCAGCCCCCGCCTGGGCGCGTGAAGCGCTCTCCAACGCAGTCGAGGCCGACGTCGAGGACGGCTTTGACAACATGCCGGTCTGACAGCTTTTCCGCATCATACCGCCGGTGGGCAGGTCCCGAAGGGGCTTGTCCCGCCAAGCATCGGCCCGCAAAGCGGCTTTTAGGCCGCAATTGCCCTGAATCCGGTCAAAAAATTTGCCTTGTGTCGCGGATTCGATTCTAATCGCCAGCAAAACAGCGCTCAAAGGCGCGTGACGGGCAGACACGGGGCGATCCGCCCCCGGCGGAAAGACAGGCAGATGGCAGAAGGCATCCACTATTCGGTCCGGGAGGGCGTGGCCCTCCTCAGCGTGGATCATCCCCCGGTGAACGCGCTGTCACATCCGGTGCGCGCGGGAATAGAGGCCGCCCTGGATCGCGCCGAAGACGACCCAACCGTGGACGCTGTCGTTGTCATGGGCACCGGCAGCACCTTTCCGGCGGGCGCGGACCTCACCGAGTACGAAAGCGGGCTGAAGGCGCCCTTCCTGCGCGACATCTGCGCAAGGGTCGAGGCCTGCGCCAAACCCGTCATCGCGGCGCTGCACGGCACCGTCTACGGGGGCGGGCTCGAACTGGCTTTGGCAGCGCACTACCGCATTGCCCTGCAAGGCACCCGTGCCAGCCTGCCCGAAGTCCGTATGGGCCTGACACCGTCTGCGGGGGCCACTCAGCGCCTGCCACGCCTCGTCGGAACGCCATTGGCGCTGGAACTCATGTTGACGGGCGGCACCTTGCCGCTTGACCGCGGTCCCGGCCTGTCCCTGATCGACGAAACCTGCGTCGGCAACCTGCGCGATCAGGCACTGGCCTACGCGCGCCGTCTGCTGGAGGCGGGACAGGGGCCGCGCCCGACCTCCGAGCGCCGCGATGGCTTTGCCGATTACGCCACACATACGCAGGCCATCGCCACGCGTCGCGGCGCGCTCACCGACGGTGCCGACAGCGCCATGGCGCAGGTCCTGCACCTCGTCGAGGCTGCCGCCCTGCTGCCCTTCGAAACCGGGATCGCGATGGAGCAGGACGCCTTCGAGACCTGCCTCGCCTCGGATGCCGCCAAAGCGCTGCGTCACGCCTTTACCGCCGAACGGCTCGCCCGCCGTTTTGCGCTGCCCAAGGGCACCGTGCTGCCCGAGATCAACCGCATCGCCGTGCTGGGCCCCGGACCGCTGGCGATGCAGATCACAGTTTCCGCCCTGAACGCCGGGATCGGCGTCAACTGGGGCGCCCGCGAGCCCGAGAAGCTGCGCGAAGGGGTCGAGCAACTGCGCGAGGTCTTTGCCGCCGGGGTCAAGGGCGGTGGCCTTTCGCCGGAACAGTCACAGGCGCGCCTGCAATTGCTTCACTGGGGTGAAAGCGCCGAGATGATCGGCGGCGCCGATATGGTCCTGCATGCCGCACGCGGGCAGGGCGACGTGCCCGCCCCCCGCGGCACCATCCGCGCCGTCGCCATGTCCGCCCGCGTCGACGAACTCGGCCTGCGCTTCGCACCCCCGGTATTCTCGACCCGCCTGGTCGAGGTGGTTCAGGGCGCCGACGGGACTGCCGAGCAACTGGCCTATGGCCTCGCGCTGGCGGAGCGGATGCACAAGGTGCCCGTCCACGTCATGTCCAGCGGCACCAGCATCGCCGGGCGCCTGGCCGCCGCACTGCACCGCGCCGCCGACGCCCTGCTGGACCTCGGGGCCGACCCCTACGCGGTCGATGCGGCCGTCGAGGACTGGGGCTGGCCCCGCCCGCCGTTCCGCACGCGCGACATGATGGGGCTGGAAGATCTGAGCTCAGCTCACCGCGCGGAGGGCGCCGAGAACTGGTCGTCTGTCCTGGTGGACGTCGACCGGCGTGGCTGGGTGTCTGGCAAGGGGTTCTACGACTGGACCGACGATGGTCCGGAACGCAGCGATGCCGTGAAACGTCTGCTCAACGGCCAGCGCGCGGCGCGCCCGCTGGAGCAGATGGACATGGTCATGCTGCTCGTCGGAGCCATGGCCAACGAGGGTGCCCGGATGCTGTCGGAAGGCATGGCGCAGAAGGCGTCGGACATCGACGCGGTCGCGATCCTTGCGCAGGACTTCCCGCGTGCCAAGGGCGGCCCGATGATGGCCGTGGGCCAGTGGGGTATGCTGAAAGTCATGAAAAAACTCGAGCGTCTCGACCACGCGGACACTGACTTCTGGATGCCGCAAGCGTCTTGGGCCGAGCATGTAAAATACGGTCGGACCTTCCTGTCACGCTGAGCGGTTTCGCCTGCCAAAGGCAGGCGACCGGGGGG
>NZ_JBNAGB010000042.1:4187-19535 GCF_049800975.1 Sagittula sp. S175 | reverse complement strand
CGAACGAGGCGATCGGCAGCGTCACCGCAGACGGTGCGTATGATACCCGCAAATGCCACGACGCCATCGCTGACCGCGGTGCCCATGCCGTCATCCCACCCCGCAAAAACGCTAAGTCGTGGAAGGCCGTCACCGCGGGTGCGGTGGCCAGAAACGAGGCCCTGCGAACTTCGAAATACCTCGGCCGCGCTATCTGGCGAAACTGGAGCGGATACCACCGCCGAAGCCGCGTCGAGACCAAGATGCACTGCGTTAAACTGCTGGGGCAGCGCCTCATGGCGCGGGACTTCGACCGACAGGTCGCTGAGCTTCAGGTCCGTATCGCCGTTCTGAACGGCTACACCGCCCTTGGCATCCCTGTCACAGAAGTCGTGGGATAAATCCGTCCGGGGAAAGGGGAACTCCGCTCAGAGACGGTTTTGTGCAACAGAGTCGCCGGGCCTCGTCTTCCACAGCCTGCGGCACGCGGTGGTAACGCGACTGGGGCAAACAGACGTGCCAGAGCCTATCATCCAGTGCATCGTCGGCCACGCACGGTCAGGCGTGACGCAGGAAGTCTATCTGAGGGAAGGCTACACTCTAGCACAGTTGAAAGATGCGATTGACCGCTTCGCCGTCGCACAAGCTAACTAGCCGGTCGGTTGGTCGGGGCCGTCCCGCATGGCCCCTTCCATCAGCTAATCAAAGCAATCAGCTACACCTGACGCGCGAGGTCACTCCGCCACCGCCATACAATCACTGAGCATCTTTGTGCTGGTCGAACCGGGCAAAGCAATGATCGAAAATAGGTGCGCACGCCGCCAAAATCGTTACCGGTAATGAGGGAGGGCCGGAGGCGGCGCGACCGGAAGGTGTTACAGGCAAAATAACTATTATTTTATTTCCAATAAGTTACATGACATGCCCACATATAGGGAGGAACACTAGAGCGGCTCACGGGATGTCCAAAAAGCCTGCAAACGGCCTTCGTAGCCTTCGGGTTTCAGCAACCTTGCAATGTCTGGCTCTATGGGGTCTTCGCTTGGCTCGACTTGTTCCCCAATGCCCGCCTTGAAATCGACCCTGTTCTCCACCCCGAACATGTCCTTGAAAACCGCTGTCATGGTGTCTTCCAGGACATCCCGCATCTCGTGATGGACAATGAAGCTGTCGTGCACAGGCAGGCACGCATAGCCCATGTCCGCAAACTTGAGCATCACGGCTTCGGCCAGATCGCTGTCCATACGTTGAAGCCGTAACCCGTAACCGGTCCCGAAGCGGTCCGCGCATTCCGGGTAACTCTTGACAATGAAACGCTTGAAGGCTTCCCAGTTTCGACCAGTCAGCGTTTCATCGTAATTCTTGATCTTGCTTATGCCCTTGACACTATCAGCATTCAGAAGCGCATTGAATGTCTGCTTCACAAGTTTCCGTTCATCCTCATTCCCCTTGTTGGTGACACAGCGTGCATATGGGTCAGTGGGAATGTCCTTGCGTGCAATTGCAAACAGCATCGCGGGATGGATGCCTGAATGGTCAACCTCGACCGTCTTCTTGCCGTCGATCAAGATGTGCCGCCGTAAATGGCTGGGAATGCTGATCCACCATGCACCGTAGAAGCGCCCGCCCTGTTCCCACTCATCGTTGTTGAAGACCCGGTAGACCGTTCGTGCGGCAAAGTCGAAGGACTGAGCGGCTTCATGGTCTCGTGTCCCGTCTAGGCGCTTCAACTCTTGGGCCAGTTGCTCGTCCGTCAGTGCCAGGTCTGCCCAATGGCTTTCCAGCATCTTGTTGATGATCCGCAGCCGATCCCGCGCCGCATTGGCGAAGGCGTCATCGCCATACTCGATAAGCCGCTTCTTGCTGTCTTTCAGGCGGATACCTTCAGCGTTCGGGTGCCGCCGCAAATCGACTACAGAGGCACCGACCCGTTCAATCCTTGCCATTAAGGAGGCGGTCGGCATGTAGCGGGCCACTCGGCTGTTCTTCTTCGCAGGATCGTCCCAATGCGGCGTGCTCATCACGATCAACCCAGCGGCTTCCAGTGCCTTCACCGCATCCACGAAGGTCCGGGCTGAAAGGAAACTTGCCCCGTAACGCGACTTGCAAACCTCCTGCACAGCGGTCCTGCCGGTCCCGATACCAACCTCAAGTGTGGGGTCGCTTTCATGCGCCCGGAACAGGTCAAGCACGATGGCCTTGATGGACGCTTCAAAGCGCGGCTGCGCATCGAACTTGAACGGCTTGGCCCGCGCGGCGGTCAGGTCCGCGCAGAGCGTGTGCAGATACGCAGTCAGCACCGGGTTGTCGGTTGTCCATTGTGGGTCAAACGGGCGCGCTGTCACGGTCGGGTATCTGTCTGCTTTTCAGCCTATGCTGCGTAGGAAGCATGTCACTATCTTGTAGGCTGGTTCGAAGCACGCAAGCACTTGCTCGTCAGGGTCCACTTCGCCGTGTAGTAGCGCATTTCGCATCGCGTATAGGGTTTCGACAAGGCCAGCCAACAGGTCTGCGTTCGTGCATTGGAAGTGCATCGTCGATACCTGCAACTGCGGGCCGCCACCTTGCACAAGGTCCACCATCGGGCGCGGGTTGCAGCCGTCATAGAACTCTCGCAGCCTGAGTTGCTGCGCTGCGGACAAATCGGCTGTGAACTCTGGCAGAGCATAGACGGTCGCTGGATCATACCGCTCCTGCAAATATTGAAACTTCACGTTGCCGGTATTCAGCGAAGCAACAGTCACTTCGATATGCCCACCTTGTATTCGCCGGGCAGTGAAGCGCTGGCCGTTCCGGTCGATCTGCTCGTTTTGCAGATATTTGGGGGCGATGCACACTTCCCTCAGCGACACCCGCTCGACATTGCCCTTGGGCGTTACCTCCCATTGAATGTCGTCCAGTTGACGTTGCAAGTCGCAGATTGCCTGTTTGAGCCGCTCCGCTTCTGCGGTTTCATTGTCATGTTGCAGCAGGGGCAGGACGCGGCGGCGTAGTCGGCTGTTGTTGTGGCGGATAGCAAAGTTGAGCATATCGCGCTCTCTGCCCTGCCCGCTGGCGTCCCTATACCATGCATTGAAAGCGGCCCACGCCTTCACGAATGGGCCGATATAGTCTATCTCTGCCCGTTCAAGCCAGTCACGTGCATGTGGTGGAAGCGCCATCAGTCTGCCCCCTCTGCATCATCAAGGAAGGCCATCGCGGCGTCTTCGCCGTCTTCAATTGCGATCTCAACGGCCCGCTTGGCAGCTTCGAGTAGCTGGCGCGCTTTGTGGCGCGCGGCGAAGCCTTCCTGCACGATGGTCGTTATCTGGTCAGAGACACCGGCTACTGCGTCAGGCACCGGGATCGACAGCAGGTCGCCTTCGCTGAAACGTGGGTGCTGCGATCCGTCCTGGCACCACTTTAGAATGCTTTGTGCCGGGGTCGCACGCAGGAACACCATAAGGGTCTCGGGGGAGATATCGGCCTGTCCTGCCTTGGGACGCAGCACGATGAACTCAGACGATCCGACCGAGGGAATGGCATCGCCCGTGCGCACCACGGCTACTTCCTTTAGGTAAGCACGCAGGCGCGATATGGCCACGTCACCGTCTTGGAAGGTCTTCTTGATGCTGCCGATCTCGCCTGCCGCCTGCGGCTCCTTCTCGGCGTCAAGCAAGGGCACCAGCGCGTCGGTCACGTCATAGTTGCGCACCTGCATGTCGGGCGGGGCGCGGTCGGGCACAAACATGTCGCGGATGCTGTCCACCCGGTCGCCAAGCGCCTGCCCCGGAAGCGTGGCGAGCGACTGACGTACCTGCTCTTTGGCGGGCATAAAATACTGGGCATCCAAGCGCCCGGCGGCGAAGGCGTCGCTGGCGCGGGCGGAGTAGCTGAGCGGTTCCGGTGGTGTCCAGTCCGCTAAACCCAGCGCCTCAAGTAGCTTGTCTTCGGCCCGCTGCTGTAGTCCTTTTGACTGCTCTATCAGGGCGAGTGCTGCACGGAAGGCTTTTTCAACTGCACGCTGAAAGCCCTGAGACGGTTCGAATACCAGCACATCCCTTAGATCGTCGAGGTTGAGGCCCTTCTGGATTGCTCCGCGCTCTTTGCGAAGCGTTAGGTTTCTTCCGTGCCGACAGTTTAGATACACAGTGAGGAAAACAGGGTTAAGCGTGTCAGGTCGTACCACCGAACTCTTGCAACTGAATACAGCCGGAAGGTCTTTGTCAGTCACAAGGGCAGCGTTTCCGATAGTGCCTACCACCGAAATCATCACGTCATCTTCTCTGAGCGCGTATCTCTCCAAGCGCCGGTAATCCGTTTCGGGCATGAAGACATTGTCATTGTCCATCAGGGTAAGCGGCTTGACATCTTTTCCTCGGATATACCGAAAGTCTTCTACATCGGTGTAGTTATCGACTGTGAATGCAGACCCAAACGGGCCAATCAAGAAATCTGCTGCTTCTCCCATAGGGACGCACTTTCTTGCTTGGACCTCAGCTTCAAGTTTCAGGAACTTCTTTTGGTAGTACTCGCTGTCGATCCGCCCTGAGAACTCAAGGTTGGACTTCGGTACTAGGCTTGCTTCCAGCCCCTCCAACAGTGCGCTTAGGCGGTCACTGTCGAAGGGGCGTGGCGAAAAAAACTGAACTGCTCCTGCGCAGCGAACTCTTGGAAGGCTTCGGCTATCCCGACCTGCGTCAGCCCTTCGTGATTGTGGAGGTCATGGGCCACGATGAAGTGCCCGTGTGTGTCGCGCATGAGCGTTCCGTCATCGCGGCGCACATAAACCTTCTCGCCCGAGTTGTTGACGCTTTCCACCTGCTGCGTGGCGAAGAAGATGCTGTAGTCCTCCACCTTCGGACAAAGCGGCCCTGCGACGGGATCGTCGTTCCACTTCTGAACGAACAGCACGCTGGTCTTGGTGCCCGTGTGGGGCTTGAACGTGTTGGGGTGCAGCCCGACCACGGCAAGGATGCGACAGCGTTCCATGATGAACTCGCGCACGCGCTGGTCGGACGAGTTGTTGAACCGGCCCTGCGGCAGCACCACGGCCATGCGCCCGCCCGGTTTCAAGAAGTCCAGATTGCGTTCGATGAACAACAAGTCGCGACCCACTGCGCGTTCCAGCTTGCCGTTCTTCTTGTGTGCCAGGTCATAGGGCGACAGCATGTCCGACTGCTTGATGTCGCCCGCGAACGGCGGGTTGGCCATCAGCACGTCATAGCCGAAGGACCGATAGTCTGCCTGACGCGGATTAGCTCGCAGCTTGCGCAAGCGTCGCCACCCGTCGCCGTAGGTGTCGGACCACTCGTCCTGCTTCACCGTCTCGTCCCACTTGGTCCAATCCAGCGTGTTGAGGTGAAGCACGTTGGTTTCGCCATCGCCCGCAATGAGGTTGAGGCAACGCGACACGCGGACCGACTTTTCATCGAAGTCGATAGCGAACACCTTGTCGCGCACATAATCTTCGCAGCGTGGCGGCTTCTGGTCCATCGTGAACAGGTGGCTTTCCTCTAGCCCCAAGTCCTCCATGATCTGACGCCAGACGTGGAACATGGTGTGCACCGTGAAGCCCGCCGAACCGCAAGCAGTGTCGATCACGGTTTCATGCTCCTGCGGATTGAGCATCTTCACGCACATGTCGATGACCCAGCGCGGGGTGAAGTATTGCCCCTTCTCGCCCTTCGACGACTTGTTTACGAGGTATTCGAAGGCGTCGTCGATCACGTCGAGGTTGGAGTTGAACAGCTTCCATTCTTCGAGTGACCCGACACAGACTTGCAGGTGGTCCGGTGACAGGCGGATGCGTTCATCGTCTAGGAATACACCGGGCCACTTGCGCTTTGCTTCGTCGAACAGGTCTTGCATGGCGCGCTTGAGTTGCGCGGCAGTGTTGGTGTTGCGGAAGCGCAGATAGGGGTGCTGGCCGCGATGCGTGGCCATCTCGTCATACAGCTTCGTGAAGATCAGCTTGAAGACTTCTTCGAAGACATCGACGCCAGCGTTGGCCAGCACTTCGTTCTCCATGTCCACGATCAACTCGCGCAGCGACCGTGCTTTTGACCCTTCGCGTTCCCGTTCGTTCTCCTTGTCGATAAGAGTCTGAATTGTCCACGGTTGATCGACGATATCTTCAATCGTCTGCGCAGCCCGTGGCAGGTGGTGAATGGGGACAAAGTAGTTGGGGTTTTTACGGTGCCAGACTTCGGCCAGAATGCCGTTGCTCCATACGGCCAAAGGTGCGCCCGTGGCATGGGTGTATGAGCGCAATTGCTCTTTGCCGTCCCGTAGCTTGGCAGCTTTCACTTCAATGATGATGTAGGGAACCGTGGGCCGGTCAGCATCGAAGACGACGATATCGGCACGCTTTGAACTGTCGCGTCCGAATGTGATGGGGTACTCGACTTGAATGCGCGATGGTGCATAGCCGTATTGGTCAATCAGCCGAGCAAGCCAAAGCTGGCGCGTCCTTTCCTCCGGGCTTAGCTGCACGGCTTTATTGCGAACAAGGCAGTTGACGTAAGGCTTCGTGGTGCCCCTTACCTCGCGTGTCTCACTCCGGTTATCGAGTGCTTTGTTCTCGTCCTCTGAGAAAAGAACGAACTCGCTAAACTCATTGGTTACTTTGTTCATTGGCGCCCACTCGTCTTACTGGCGGCTCTGTGGCCACTGCTGGATACCACCCGTTGTAGCTGAGCAAACGCGCAGCCACAAAGGGCAACTGCAAGATTTTGTGGCAGATTTTTCCGCGCCCTCAACTATGACCCTCGGCGCGCGTTTCTCCCCCATGCCATGGCGGTCCATGGCGGTCCTGTACCTCCCACGCCCGCTTCGCAACTCGCCCCCACTATAGGAGAAAAGGACGCCGAAGGCCGCATCCGCCCCACCTATAGGACGGTAGGAAGGCCATTTGAGCGACACCCGGCGATTGACAGAAACACAACCCAGACAGCATAAGTGTGACACGAAGTGCGACACACAACTGAACCTCGCACTTGATCTTTCAAGCCTGTCAATGGCTTAGAAAAATGGTAGCGATTCCGGTACTCGCCTCCACTTTCTCCGAAAATCGGTAGCGTCAGTCCTTGGGTGCCTTCTGCGCCATCAGGGTCACAGGTAGCGCAGGCTTCCGTCAAAACTGTCGGGTCGCCTCCAGTCGAACAGGGCCGGGTCCGTTCGTCGGATCGCAGGGTTCAGTTCAATCAGATGCGCCAGAAGCGTCCCGTCAGCCTCTTGCGTCAATCCCACGTCCAGGACCACATCCGTCAGGTGCAGCGCGGGCAGCACCTGCTGGAAGAGCCGACGCAGGTCATCGCGAATGGCCGCCTCGTTCTGCGCAATTTGGGGGTGACGCAGGTGAAGCGGGTATTGGCTGACGCCTCTGACCCGTCCCTCCATGACGAAGACGCGGAATTCTCCCCACGGGAGGAACCTCAGGAAAGGACGCAGGTATAGCGTAGCGGGCCGTTCCTCGCGGAGCATGGGGACGAGAAAGGACGCCATGCGCGGGTTTGGCCGCGTGACGACACGCAACAGGTCGTCCGGCGTGCAGACGGCCACCACGGGCCCGCGCCACTTGAAACTTGCCATTCCCAAGCGTGGGAACATAGCGGCCCCGTTGGGTTGCGGCAGCACTTCGGTGATACTGTTCAGCAGGGCGTCGGAAAAACCATGCGCAGGCAGTCCATCCATATCCAGCGTACGCAAGAAGCCCGGGGTCGCCTGCCCCATGGCGATCAGGTCACCGGACTCTAGGGGAATGGCAACCATCGGCCCCAAAAGATCCAGCAAATCGGGCGGATAGGCCTCGAAAGAGGTTTCCCAGATGCGCGGATTCGTCTTTGTCATGCAATCGGTCCCGAGGTCCTTCCAGCGTGCCTTCAGAACGCGCTGCGTGGCCCCAACTGGTCAAGAAAACTGCGCAGGTTCGGTGCGACAAAGCCCATGGCCTGCGTGTTGTCCCCTTCTCCCAGCGCGTCGTGGGCCCGTTTCCAGACGGTGATCCGCCCATAGTCGGACGAGCCCTGATCGACGCAGACCATCAGTTGCCAACGCGCGTCTTCCAGTGCCGTGCCGAAAGTCACGTAGCCCGGCGGCAGGATCACGGCGCCCGCCTCGGCGTAAGCGGATTCGGCGAGAATGGCATTCTGCGAATGGATGTGGGCGGGATCCTCGATGCTTTCGAGCATCATGACCTGAACGCCGTTGTCAAACCGGGCCAGAAAATACTCGTCGTCGTCGCTCGCGCCGTCAAACTGGGTGACATAGGCCTCGACGAAGTCGCGCGGAAAGGCAGCACGGGGCAGGTGTGGACCAAAATCGAAATCGCCTGCGATCTCCGCGAAGCGGAGAATACCCTCCTCGCCCGAATAGTCATCGTAGATGAAGCCCATCTCTGCTCTCCTGCCCGTCGTTCGTCAGAAACTCTGATCCCGCGTCATTGAATCGCCGCCCGCGTGCGGCGTGCCGGAATTCGCCGTGCCGTCTGGCATTTCATAGGCCGTGTGCACATCCTTGTCGACGTAGCGCATCGTGACCCCATCCGGTTCGTGGTGCCACGTCCCAGTGGTATCGCGCCCGGCGCTGCGGCCCGTGGTGCTGATCCCCGTGCGTTCCTTGAAGGCCTTGGACGCTGCGGAAATGTCGGCGTTGCTGTCCCCCGACATATGTATCTGCACGGTGGGATCATGGCCCTTGATGCCCGGTGCGGGGAAGCCCGAGAAATCAGGTTTGCCATCGCGAAACGGTACACCCAGATGCCCGTTCGGGTGCTTTGCCAGTGCCTTGTCCAGCGATGTGCCGGGATCGGGCTTCCAGTAGCCGGAGCCCGCCGGGACCGGGTTGCCCTTGGCATCCACCCACTTGCCGCCGGTCTTTGGCAGACGCGAGACCTTGCGCAACTCGGCATCGCGTTTCTTGGCGCATGTCGCGCAGTCCATCTTCTTGTATTTCTCGATGATCGCATCGCGCCGCCGCTTCACCGCGTTCCAGTAGCGCGTGGCCGCCGCGCGGGACCGCGCAAGTGCACGCGCCTGCGTCAGGGCAGCCTTTGCCGCATCCAGCCGCTTGCCGATGCGGGCGACCGCCTTTGCGATCTTGCCCCCCTTGATGGTCGTCTTCGCGGCATCCCCCCCGCCCGGAATCATTCCAGCCAGATCCAGCGCGGCATCTGCCCAACGCCCGTTCCAGGCGTTCCAGATCGCCTGCCCGGCATCGACAACGGTCCCCGCCACGGGAATGTTGGACGCCGCCAGCAGACCTGCCTCCGTGGCCAGTGACCCCAGCTGACCTTCCAGCATGGTCACCTCGTCCTGAGCGGCCCTGACCCCCCGGTCACTGGCCACCGACGAATCGGAGATATTGTCGCGTATGTCCATGGATCAGTTCCCTCCGCGGCCCTGCGGTTGCAAGAACGGGAACTGCGCATACAGCTCCGAGAGATCCTCGACTTCGATACCAAGCACGTTTCCCGGCACCTCCTCCGGCGTCCAGTGCAGCATGTCCGCCCGGGCAATAGCCTCGTTCGCGACGGCCTCGTCCACGGACCAGAGGGCTTCGACCTTGTCCACTTCCGGCAAGCGGGACTGGAGAATCTCCTTGAAACCCGGCGTTTCATGGAGATTTGGTGCAAGCTGCCACATCAGCATGACGTATTGCGCCTGCAAATCCGGCCGACGGATACCGAAGTGTTCGGCATATCGCCGACCTGTGATCGTGTACGAAAGGCAAATCTCTGGGCCCAGATCGACCCAAAAATCCGGTCGTTCGTTCATCAGCAATTCGTGGCAGAACCACTCGGCAAACCGGTCGTCCGGAATCGGTGCTGCCTGCATCTGGTCCGTGGTGATGCGAAAGACCATGCTGTTGCTCGCCTCGCTACCGGGCGCTTCACGCACCCCGCCAAATCAATCGCTTACAACATGGCCTTCGACCGAACCCCGATCAAGGACGGTTTCCTTACCTTGACACAGCCCATTCAACGCCATCAGCTTCGGCTGTCGTCTGCAGCGCTGCGGGAACGTTTAGCTAAGACTGGTGCAAGCGTGCGGCAAGAGGGGCAAACCACCCGGCTACCGTCTGCTGCATCGCCGCAAAACAACCTTAACCAGATAAACCGAACCCGGATGATCCGAACAGTTGCGCCGTAGGACCAGCTTGGCGTAGGCATGGGTCTGCGGAGATCGGTGGGGAAGCAGGTGTTGGACGTATCGCATAACGCGTGGCTCGTGCTGGCGTCGTTGGCCATTGCCCTCATGGCGGGGTTCAGCGGCTTGTCGATCACGCGCGGCGCGTCGCGATTGCCGACCGCGCATCGCAAGTTAACCGTGGTCATTGCCGCCATCGTGCTGGGCGGCGGCATCTGGTCGATGCATTTCGTCGCCATGCTGGGGCTGCAACTGCCGATCCGTTATTACTACGATGGGCTGATGACCCTGATCTCGGCACTGATCGCCATCCTGATGGTCGGTCTTGCCCTGCTCATCCTGCATTTCCTTCCCAGGACCCGCATTACCCTCACCGCTGCGGGCAGCATCGTGGGTCTTGGCATCTCCGCCATGCACTACGTCGGCATGTTGGGGATGGAGTTGTGCCGCCCGCTGTTCGAGCCTCTCGGCATTGTCGTGGCCTTCGTCTGCGCAATCGTTCTGTCGAACCTTGCGATCTGGGTCGCCTATGGCGCGCGGACCAAGGGTAACATTTTGCTTGGCACCGTATGCTTTGCCGTCTCCGTCTGCGCCGTGCATTACATCGCAATGGCGGGAACTGGTTTCACGCTTGGGGACACCAACGCCGTCGGACCGGAAATCTCGAACGAGATCATGGCGATGGGCGTGACCGTCACCGCTTTTGTCATCTCTGGCACCTTCCTTTTAACCGGCGTCTCCTTCATCGACCCGCCGCAGACCGAGACCGTCACCACCAACACTGTTCCAGTAGAAGAGCCCCAACCGGAACAGGACGCCCCGGCCATTCTTCCCGTCCCGTTCGAAAGGGAGGGGCGTACACAGTTCCTGGACCGCGCTGCCATCGCTGCTGTGAGGGCCGAGGGACACTACACATTACTCTACTCCGGCAAGGACAAGCTGTTCTGTCCATGGTCGATTTCCGAAGCAGAGAGCCGCCTGCAAACCTCGCACTTCATACGGGCGCACCGCAGCTACCTCATCAACCCATTACATGTCACCGGGTTCGAGCGCACCAAAGACACCGGTGTCTGCTTCTTTGACACCACCGGGTCGTTGCCCAAGGTCCCCGTCAGCCGTTCACGCCTGCCCGCGGTACGTGAAGCGCTGGGACTCTGACCATATGCATTCCATGAACCGCCTCTGCCGCGGCGCGGCATTATTCCCGCTGCAGCTGTAGACACCCGGCGCACTGACAAGCAGTCAAACACCGTTTGCGCGCCATCGCATCTCGTGCACCCCTATCGCATTTCGTGCACACACCCCTGCGTTTCATGGCCAAACCGTAGGCGGTCCCGCCCCAACCGATAGCATCGGCGCAAACGTCATGATGACCATGGGAGGGCTCCTTCATGATTCCAGCCGGGTTCGAATACCACCGGCCTGCCGACCTTCAGGCGGCCATTGCACTGCTGACGACGCATGGCGATGAGGCGCGCGTCGTAGCGGGTGGGCACAGCCTGATACCGATGATGAAATTGCGCATGGCCGAGGTGAGGCACCTCGTCGATCTTCAGGCGATCGAAGCGCTGAAAGGCGTCACCATCGGCTCCGACAGCGTGACGCTGGGGGCGATGACGACGCAGTACGAACTGATCTCGAACGCCGATCTCGCGGCGAAACTGCCGATCCTGCGCGAGGCCGCCTTGCAGATCGCCGACCCGCAGGTGCGCTACATGGGCACCGTCGGCGGCAACGTCGCCAATGGCGACCCGGGCAACGACATGCCCGGCCTGATGCAATGCCTGAACGCCACCTACACGGTCGAAGGCCCGGACGGCCCCCGCCAGATCGCGGCGCGCGATTTCTACGAAAGCGCCTATTTCACCGCGCGCAGCGATGAAGAGATCCTCACCGGCATCTCGATCCCGCTGCCCGCCGCGGGCCACGGCTACGCCTATGAAAAGCAAAAGCGCAAGATCGGCGACTACGCCACCGCCGCCTGCGCGGTGATCGTCGGCGGGGGCGCGGCATCGGTCGCGATGACCAACCTTGCCGATACGCCGATCTGGTCGGCCGAGGCCGGTCAGGCGCTGGCCGCCGGGGACGTGGACGGGGCCGTTGCCGCCGCTCTCGCCGCCATCGACCCCCAGGAAGACATGCGCGGACCCGTAGCCTTCAAGCGCCACGTCGCGGGCGTCGTGATCCGCCGCGCCATGACCCGCGCCCTCGAACGCGCGAAAGGATAACGACATGAGCAAGATGCACGTCAAATTCACCCTCAACGGGGAAGAAGTCGAAGGGCTGGCGGAACCGCGCACCCTGCTGATCCACTTCCTGCGCGAAAACCTGCGCGTCACCGGCCCACATATCGGCTGCGAGACCTCGCATTGCGGCGCCTGCACTGTCGACATGAACGGCAAGTCGGTGAAATCCTGCACGGTTTTCGTCGCTCAGGCCAATGGTGCGGATGTCACCACCATCGAGGGGCTGACCAACCCGGACGGCTCGCTGGGCGTGATCCAAGAGATGTTCCGCGAACACCACGGTCTTCAGTGCGGGTTCTGCACGCCGGGCATGATCACCCGCGCACACAGGCTGCTGCAGGAAAACCCGAACCCGACCGAGGAAGAGGTGCGCTTTGGCATCGCTGGCAACATCTGCCGCTGCACCGGTTACCAGAACATCGTGAAGGCCGTTTTGGCGTCTGCGGACGTCCTGAATGCGCAGAAGGAGGCCGCGGAATGAAGGACGAGGTTTCGACAGAGGACCGCAAGGGCGCCCTCAAGGGCATGGGCTGCTCGCGCAAGCGGGTGGAGGACGTTCGGTTCACCCAAGGCAAGGGCAATTACGTCGACGACATCAAGATGGACGGCATGCTGTTCGGCGATTTCGTCCGCTCGCCCTACGCCCATGCGCGGGTGAAGGGCATCAACAAGGACGCCGCGCTGGCGATCCCCGGCGTCGTCGCGGTGCTGACCGCCGAGGACCTCGCGCCGCTGGGCCTGCACTGGATGCCGACCCTTGCGGGCGACAAGCAGATGGTGCTGGCGGACGGCAAGGTGCTGTTCCAAGGGCAGGAAGTGGCCTTCGTCGTCGCCACCGACCGCTACGCCGCCGCCGATGGCGTCGAGGCGGTGGAGGTCGATTACGAGGACCTGCCGGTCGTCACCGACCCGTTCAAGGCGCTGGAGCCCGACGCGCCCGTTCTGCGCGAGGATCTGGAGGGCCAGACCGAGGGCGCGCATGGCCCCCGCAAACATCACAACCACATCTTCACCTGGGAACAGGGTTCAAAGGAGGACACGGAGAAGGTGCTGGACAGCGCCGAGGTGGTGGCCGAGGAGATGGTCTATTACCACCGGACCCACCCCAACCCGCTGGAAACCTGCGGTTGCGTGGCGTCGATGGACAAGGTCACGGGCAAGCTGACGCTGTATGGCACCTTCCAGGCGCCGCACGCGATCCGCACCGTTGTGTCTCTGATCTCGTCGATCCCGGAACACAAGATCCGCGTCGTGTCCCCGGACATCGGCGGCGGCTTCGGCAACAAGGTGGGCGCGTATTCGGGCTATGTCTGCTCGGTCGTGGCGTCGATCGTCACCGGCAAGCCGGTGAAGTGGATCGAGGACAAGATGGACAACCTCATGTCCACTGCCTTTGCCCGCGATTACTGGATGAAGGGCAAGATTTCCGCCACCAAGGAAGGCAAGATCACCGGGCTGTGGTGCCATGTCACCGCCGACCATGGCGGGTTCGACGCCTGCGCCGATCCGACGAAATTCCCGGCGGGCTTCTTCAACATCTGCACCGGGTCTTATGACATTCCGACCGCCTACCTGGCCGTGGACGGGGTCTATACCAACAAGGCACCGGGCGGGGTGGCCTACCGCTGTTCCTTCCGCGTGACGGAAGCGGCCTATTTCATCGAACGCATGATCGAAGTGCTTGCGATCAAGCTGGACATGGACGCGGCAGAGCTGCGGCGCATCAACTTCATCAAGAAGGAGCAGTTCCCCTATCAGTCCGCCCTGGGCTGGGAGTATGACTCGGGCGACTACCACACCGCCTGGGACAAGGCGCTGGAAGCGGTCGATTACAAGGGCCTGCGGGCTGAGCAGGCGCAGCGGGTGGCCGATTTCAAGGCGGGCAAGACGCGCAAGCTGATGGGCGTGGGCCTGACGTTCTTTACCGAGATCGTCGGCGCGGGTCCGATAAAGAATTGCGATATCCTCGGGCTGGGCATGTTCGATTCCTGCGAAATCCGCATTCACCCCACGGGGTCGGCGATTGCTCGGCTAGGGACGATCAGCCAAGGCCAAGGCCATGCCACGACCTTTGCGCAGATCATCGCGTCCGAGATCGGCATACCGGCGGATGACATCACGCTGGAGGAAGGCGACACCGATACCGCGCCTTATGGCCTGGGCACCTACGGGTCCCGGTCTACCCCTGTGGCCGGTGCGGCGACCGCCATGGCCTCGCGCAAGATCCGCGCCAAGGCGCAGATGATCGCGGCCTACCTGCTGGAAGTGCATGACGACGACGTGGAATGGGACGTGGACCGCTTCGTGGTGAAGGGCGCGCCGGAGCGGTTCAAGACCATGAAGGAGATCGCGTTCGCTTCTTATAACCAAGCTATCCCGGGCATCGAGCCGGGGCTGGAGGCGGTCAGCTACTATGATCCGCCGAACATGACCTACCCCTTTGGCGCCTATATCTGCGTCATGGACCTGGACGTGGACACGGGCGAGCACGAGATCCGCAAGTTCTACGCGCTGGACGACTGCGGCACCCGCATCAACCCGATGATCATCGACGGGCAGGTGCATGGCGGCTGTACCGAAGGGTACGCCATCGCGATGGGGCAGGAGATCGCCTACGACGAGATGGGCAACCACAAGACGGCGACCTTGATGGACTTCTTCGTGCCCACCGCGTGGGAAACACCGGAGTACCAGACGGACTTTACCGTCACGCCGTCTCCGCACCATCCGATCGGGGCGAAGGGCGTGGGCGAAAGCCCGAACGTGGGCTCGGTCCCGGCGTTTTCGAACGCGGTGCACGATGCCTTCCGGGCGTTCGGGCTGGTTCAGAGCCACATGCCGCATGACCACTGGCGCGTGTGGAAGATCGCCGAAGAGCTGGGTCTGCACTGAGGTTTCGCCGCGCTGACGCGCGGCGACCTGGGGGGGGGGGGGGGGGGGGGGGGGGGGGGGGGGGGGGGGGGGGGCGCGGCCCGCGCCGCGGGAGGGGGGGACCG
>NZ_JBNAGB010000042.1:0-4177 GCF_049800975.1 Sagittula sp. S175 | reverse complement strand
GGGTCCTCCCGTGTGGGCTCCCCGGGCGGCCGGGGGGTGCCGGGGGGGGGGCTCGCCCCCCCGCACCCCCCGAGTATTTTCACCAAGAAGAAGATGATAATGGACCAGGCGGAGCTGAAGCGCGCGCTTGCGGGCGTTGGATACATGGCGGACGAGACGCTGGCCATGGCGCTGCACCTGGCGTTGGCGCTGGGACGGCCCTTGTTGCTGGAGGGGCCAGCGGGCGTCGGCAAGACCGAGGTCGCGCGGGCACTGGCAGCTGTCTTGGAGACACGGCTGATCCGCTTGCAGTGTTACGAGGGGCTGGATGCCTCTCATGCGATTTACGAATGGAACTACCAGCGGCAGTTGCTGGCGATTCGCGCCGAGGAGGCCCGCGAGGACACGCTGTTTTCAGAGAAATACCTGCTGAAACGGCCTTTGTTGGAGGCGATCATGCAGGAGGTGGCGCCGGTGCTGCTGATCGACGAGATCGACAGGGCGGACATGGAGTTCGAGGCCTACCTGCTGGAAGTCTTGTCTGAGTTCCAGGTGACCATCCCGGAACTGGGGACGATCAAGGCCACGGAGCGACCGGTGGTGATCCTGACAGCCAATGGCACGCGCGACCTGTCGGATGCGCTGCGGCGACGGTGCCTTTACGCCTACGTGGATTTCCCGGACCGCGCGGTGGAATTGTCTATCCTGCAGGCCCGTGCGCCGGGACTGGAGGCGCGGCTGGCCGAGCAGATCATTGCCGTGGTGCAGGCTTTGCGGCGCGAGGAACTGGAGAAGCTGCCGGGCATCGCCGAAATGCTGGATTGGGCCGCCGCGCTGGCGGGACTCGGGGTCAATGACTTGTCCGATGACCCCAAAGCTTTGCAGGCGACGTTGGTTTGCTTGCTGAAGACAGCCGCCGACCGCGACGCCTGCCCGCCCGAGGTGCTGGCGAAGATCGTCGGCAAGGTGGCGTGATGCGGGCGACGCGGTTTCCATCACGCGACACTCCGGCGGGTCGAATGGCCGGCTTCATTGCACATCTGCGGCTGAACGGGCTGACGGTCGGCCCGTCGGAGACCGACGCAGCTCTGCAGGCTTTGACCTTTGTGAAGGCGGAGGACGCGGATACCGCACGCCGCGCGCTGAAGGTGCTTCTCGCGGGCGATGCCGACCAGTGGCGCGGCTTTGACGGCCTCTTCGACGCCTATTGGTTCAATGCCGGACGCACCCGGCAAGGCACCGCCTCTGCCCATGTTCGCACCCAATCCAGCCGTCCCACGCTCTGGACTCCGCAAGCGGCAGGTGATGGGGACGCCACGGGCGGCGAGCAGGCCCCTGGGTCGGGCGACGGCGCGGCCGAGGGCATTGATGGCCGCCTGATCGCCACGCGCACCGAAAATCTGTCGAGACGCGATTTGCGGGAATTGATGGACGAGGGATCGCTGCGCGCCGCCGAAAAGGCCGCGCAAAGGCTGGCTCGGGCGATGCGCGACCGCCGCTCGCGCCGTCGCAAGCAGGCGGCACGCGGGCAAGCGCTCGACCTCCGCCGCACCCTGCGCGCCTCGCTGCAAAAGGGGGAGCCCTTCGATCTTTACAAACGCTCCCGTCCGCCGCGCCCCCTGCGTATCGTGGCGCTCTGTGACGTGTCCGGCAGCATGACCGTCTACGCCCGCGTCTTCCTGGCCTTTCTCAAGGGACTGCTGGATGCCGACACCAGCGCCGAAGCCTTTCTTTTCCACACCCGCCTTATGCGGGTCACAAGCGCGCTCAAGGACCACGACAGCCTGCGTGCCGCCACGCGCCTCAGCCTCATGGCCGAAGGCTTTGGCGGCGGCACCGATATTGGTGCCGCCCTCACAACCCTCAACGAGCAGTACCGCCACGCCCTGAACGGGCGCACCATCGTGCTGATCCTGTCGGACGGTTACTGCACCGGCACACCGGATCAACTGGCCAGCGCCCTGCATCGCCTGCGCCGCAAGACCCGCCGCATCGTCTGGCTGAACCCGCTGCTGGGGTGGCGCGACTATGCCCCTGTCAGCGCCGCCATGACTGCGGCCCTGCCCTATCTCGACGCCCATCTACCGGCCAACACGCTGGACGCGCTGGCACGTCTCGAACCCGAATTCGCCCGTCTCTGAAAGGCCCCGACATGAGCAAGTTCGACATCTTCGACACCATCGCCACGTTGCGCAGCCGGGGCCGTCCCTTCTGTGTCGCCACAGTGGTGCGTACCGCCGACGTCACCTCGGCCAAGGCCGGGGCCAAGGCTGCCATCACCGAGACAGGGGAAATCCTCGGCCATCTGGGGGGCGGTTGCGTGACTCGCGCCGTGCGCGAGGCCGCCACCACCGCCCTGACCAGCAACGAGACCGCCATGATCCGGGTCAAACCATCGGCCAATGTGCTGGCCCTCACCGATGCGGACGGCGCGCAGGTTTTCCGCTCCGGATGCCCCTCGGGAGGCACCGTCGATATCCTCATCGAACCCTACGAACTGCCCGCAATGCTGGCGCTTTTCGGGACCACCCCGATCGCCCGCGCCATAGCGCTGCACGCGAATCTGGCGGGTTTCCGCGTCGCCTGCGATCCGGAATTGGACCTCATGGGCATGCAGTCGCTGGAAGACCTCGCAGACCTGCGACCTCAGGACTTCGTCGTCATCGCCACCCAAGGCGCTGGTGACCTCGCGGCGCTGAAGACCGCGCTGGCCAGCCCCGCACGTCGGGTCTCCATGATCGCTTCGGCGAAAAAGGCGCATGCGCTCACGGCGAAACTCGACTTGCCGCAACAAGTCATCGCCAGACTGAAATCCCCCGCAGGCCTCGACCTCGGAGGCATTGATCCGCACGAGATCGCCGTGTCGGTCCTCGCCGAAATCATCCAATGGCGCGCCCGCGACGCCCGCCCGCAGGAGGACGTCCATGAAACGACTGCATGACTGGCTGCGCGGCCCCGCGCGCCCGCCTCTCAGCGCCGAGGAAAAAGCCCGCCTTGCCTTGGACGCTTTCCCGAAGTGTTGTTGAAACGCCTCAGCAGATACGTGGCAACTGCTCGCCCACCAGCATGTCGACGATGCGCGCCCCTCCAAAAAGCGTCCGCATAGTCACCCGCCCCGGCGTGCCCTCCAGCGCGCGCCCAATGACGACCGCGCCCGCGCCTTCGGGCACCGACTTCATCGCCGCCAGCGCCGCTTCGGCCTCGTCAGCAGGCACAAAAACCACAAGCCGCCCCTCGTTCGCCAGATACAATGGATCCAGACCGAGGATCTCGCAGACGCCCTTGACCTCGGTGCGGATCGGCAGGGCGGTCTCCTCGATCTCGATGGCGCAGCCCGCCGCCTCGGCGATCTCGTTCAGGGCAGAAGCCAACCCGCCGCGTGTCGCATCCCGCGCCACCCGCGCGTTGGGGGCCGCCGCAAGAACCGCCTCCATCAGGTGACCGAGTCCCGCGCAATCCGACGGGATTTCTGCCGAGAGCGCCATGTCGCCGCGCGCCGCCATGATGGCAGCGCCGTGGTCACCCAAGACCCCGTTCACGATGGCCACGTCGCCGGGCCGCACCTTGCCCGCCGCCATGTCACGCCCCGGCGGGATCACCCCCACACCGGAGGTGGTGACGAACACCTTGTCCGCCGACCCACGCCCGACGACCTTGGTGTCGCCGGTGACGATGCGCACGCCCGCCTTCTCGGCCTCGGCCTGCATCGAGGCCACGATGCGGCGCAGCAGCGCGATCTCGGTCCCCTCTTCGATGATGAACGACGCCGACAGCCACAGGGGGCGCGCGCCGCCCACCGCCAGATCGTTCACCGTGCCGCAGACGGCGATCTTGCCGATGTCGCCGCCCGGAAACTCCAGCGGATGCACCACGAAGCCATCGGTGGTAAACGCCAGCCGCGCGCCGGGTTCGCACAGCGCGTCAGAGGTCAGCCGCGCCTGATCCTCCATCCCCGGCGGCGCGAACACACAGGTAAAGACCTCCTCGATCAGATCCCGCATCGCCTTGCCGCCGCCGCCATGGGCCAGCGTCACCCGCTCGTCTCTCAGTGCCATCCGCCTGCCTTTCAGTCCCGCGCCACCAGACGCAAAAGTCCAACGCTGGGGCACCAATGCGCCCCTGCTTCTTTGGTTTTCCAAATACCTTGGGGGTCCGGGGGGCAAAGCCCCCCGGCCGGGGGCCCCCGCGGCAGCCGGCG
>NZ_JBNAGB010000041.1:0-21007 GCF_049800975.1 Sagittula sp. S175 | reverse complement strand
CGCCCGGCCTTTGTATCCTTGCTGGTCAGGGCCCCTGCCCCGCCCGGCTCAGTAGCGGTAGTGTTCCGGCTTGAACGGGCCTTCCGGGGCGACGCCGATGTAGGCGGCCTGTTCCGGCGACAGTTGCGTCAGCTTCACGCCGATGCGGCCCAGGTGCAGGCGGGCGACTTTCTCGTCCAGGTGCTTCGGCAGGATGTAGACGCCCGGCTGGTACTCGGAACCCTTCGTCCACAGCTCGATCTGCGCCAGCACCTGGTTGGTGAACGACGCCGACATGACGAACGACGGGTGACCGGTGGCGTTGCCGAGGTTCAGCAGGCGGCCTTCGGACAGCAGGATGATCCGCGCGCCCGAGGGCATCTCGATCATGTCCACCTGGTCCTTGATGTTGGTCCACTTGTGGTTCTTCAGCGCCGCGACCTGGATCTCGTTGTCGAAGTGGCCGATGTTGCCGACGATGGCCATGTCCTTCATCTCGCGCATGTGCTCGATGCGGATCACGTCCTTGTTGCCGGTGGTGGTGATGAAGATGTCGGCATCCGCCACCACGTCCTCCAGCAGCACCACCTCGAAGCCGTCCATCGCCGCCTGAAGCGCGCAGATCGGGTCGGCCTCGGTGACCTTTACGCGGGCACCCGCACCGCGCAGCGAGGCGGCCGAGCCCTTGCCCACGTCGCCGTAGCCGCAGACCACGGCGACCTTGCCGGCCATCATCACGTCGGTGGCGCGGCGGATGCCGTCGACCAGCGATTCCTTGCAGCCGTACTTGTTGTCGAACTTCGACTTGGTGACCGAGTCGTTCACGTTGATCGCCGGGAAGGGCAGCTGGCCGTTCTTGTGCAGGTCGTACAGGCGGTGCACGCCGGTGGTGGTCTCTTCGGACACGCCCTGGATGTCGGCCTTGGTCTTGGTGAACCAGCCCGGGCTGGCAGCCATGCGCTTCTTGATCTGCGCCTTGATGACGGCCTCTTCCTCGGACTGGGGCACGGGCAGGATGTCCTCACCGGCCTCGGCGCGGGCGCCCAGAAGCACGTAAAGCGTCGCGTCGCCGCCATCGTCGAGGATCATGTTCGCGCCCTCGGGGAACATGAACGAGCGGTCGAGGTAATCCCAATGCTCTTCGAGGCTCTGGCCCTTGACCGCAAACACCGGCGTGCCACCCGCCGCAATCGCCGCCGCTGCGTGGTCCTGGGTCGAGAAGATGTTGCACGAGGCCCAGCGCACGTCCGCGCCCAGCGCCACCAGTGTTTCGATCAGCACGGCGGTCTGGATGGTCATGTGCAGCGAACCAACAATGCGCGCGCCCTTCAGAGGCTTGCTCTCGCCATATTCCGCCCGGCAAGCCATCAGCCCCGGCATCTCGGTCTCGGCAATGTCCAGTTCCTTCCGGCCAAAATCAGCCAGTGCAATGTCCTTAACGACGTAATCCTGGGTCACCCTTGGTGCCTCCGTTGCAATCTTGGTTGGCGCGGAGTTACCACTGTAGAGGTAAAGAGACAATGACAACGCATGCACGCTGCCTGCCGAAGGTCCTTTTCTATCGCGAGACAGTCAGGTTAGACGTCGCAGGGCAGCACAGGACGACACCACATGGCGAAACCTCCCCGCGCATGGCAGCGCATGCTTTCGGGCCGCAGGCTCGACCTGCTCGACCCCACCCCGGTGGATATCGAGATCGAGGACATCGCTCATGGACTTGCATTCGTGGCACGCTGGAACGGGCAAACGCAGGGCGATTACGCCTATTCGGTCGCCGAGCATTCCCTTCTTGTCGAGGATCTGTTCACCCGCATGCATCCAAAGGCGACACCTGCCCAGCGCCTGACCGCCCTGCTGCATGACGCTCCGGAATACGTCATCGGCGACATGATATCGCCCGTCAAAGCCGCCGTGGGCCCTCAGTATGGCGAATTGGACAAACGGTTGACCGCCGCCATTCACATACGCTTTGGGTTGCCAGCCGTGACGCCCCCTCGCCTGAAGAAACAGATCAAGAAAGCCGACAACGTCAGCGCCTGGATGGAGGCCGTGCAGATCGCAGGCTTTACCGAAGCCGAGGCAGACAAGCTCTTTGGCAGGCCCGAGAATGCGCTGATTTCCGGTCTGGACATCCATCTGCGGCCGCCGGTGGACTGTCGACGCGCCTATACCGCACGCCATGCCGAACTTCTGGGACAGATGTGATGTTCGAAACCCGCCCGATGACCTCCGCCGACATCCCGGAGTGCCTCGAGATTCTCAACCACACGATCCGCAAGGGCGGCACCACCGCCTACGAGGACGAGCACACACGCGATAGCTTCGAAGCCGAGTTCCTGCACAAGCCGCCCATCGGCGTGGTGGTCGAGCATGAAGGTCGCATCGTCGGCTTTCAGAATGCCTACGACTACGGCGACGGACTGTATTCCATCGGCAGCTTCACCGATCAGCAAAGGCCCGTCAAAGGCGCGGGACGCGCCATGTTTGCCGCAACACTCGAAGCCTGCCGCGCCCGGGGCGGGGTCGCGATACTCGCGCGGATCACGTCCGACAATGCCTCTGGGTTGGCCTATTACAGCGCCATGGGGTTCGCGGACGATTACATCATCCCGAAGGACGTGACGCGCCGGAACGGCAAGACAGTCGATCGCGTGGTGAAGCGGTTTCCCTTGTAGGCTCGGACTCAACACATCGCGAAATTAGAAACAATTCGCCCCAAAATCGCCCCATTCCTCCGCGATTCAGGAAACAACGGCGGCTTTGTCCGCCAAATTGTTTTCTATTCGAAGGAGCCTTCACCGTGTTGCGCGCAAAAATCCTCATCCTGTCCCTTTGCGTTTTGACCACTGCGGGCTGCGGTCAGATGCCGATGGTGTCCCGAAATGCCAACTCGCTCAGCTTTGCCGCGCCGCACGTGCTGCCCGGCGATGCCCGGATGCTTGAGCAGGCGCAGGCGCTGGACGAGATCACCCGGGATCTCGTCCGCAAGGCCACCATGAAGGGCGCAGCGGCCGGAGCCGCCGCCGGCTGTGGTCTCGCCATCGTCTCCACTTCGGAAAGCGCAAAGTGCCTGGCCGGTGCCGTGGCCGGAGGTGCCGTGGGTGCCATGATCGGCAACGCCATGGGCCACAAACAGGCTGACGAACGGCTCGAGATCGTCTCGCTGTCCCGCGTGACGCCCGTGATCTCTGACGCGCAGAAACAGATGGCCCGTATGAATGACGGCATGGCGCAGTTCATCTCGGATCAGAATGACGAAATGGCTTCGTTGAAGATGCAGCGCGCGGACGGCACCATTTCGAAGGATGATTACGATGCGCGGCTGGCGGAGATCCGAGCAACCCGCGCCGAGGTGGCCGAGGCCCTTACACTCTCTGCCGAGCAGGCCCACGCGGCAAAGACCGCACTGAAGGACGCCAGCGCAAAGGGACAGTCGGGACTGGACTGGCACATCCTGCAGATCGACACGCTGGAAGACGAGGCAACGTCTGCCCGCGCCCGCATATCGCTGCTCTGATGCCTCTGGTATATCCATCAAGGGCGGCCCTGTGGGTCGCCCTTCGTCGTTTCAAAACCTCGGGTTCCTCAGCGCGGCGAACGTTTCGCCAGAATGCGCTGTAGCGTCCTTCTGTGCATGTTCAGCCGCCGTGCCGTCTCGGACACGTTGCGGTCGCACAGTTCATAGACCCGTTGGATATGCTCCCAGCGCACGCGATCCGCGCTCATCGGGTTCTCCGGCGGCGGCGGCAATTCGTCTGTCTTGGACAGCAAGGCGTTGGTGATGTCCGTGGCATCAGCGGGCTTCGAGAGGTAGTCGGTCGCTCCGATCTTCACCGCCGCCACGGCCGTGGCGATGGCACCGTAGCCCGTCAGGACCACGATCCGGCTGTCCGGGCGCCGTTCGCGCAGCACTTCGACCACGTCCAGCCCGTTGCCGTCTTCCAGACGCAGGTCCACGACCGCATAGGCCGGAGGACGCGCGGTTGCGACGGCAGTCCCTGCGGCAACAGACCCGGCAGTCTCGACGTCGAACCCGCGCTTTTCCATGGCCTTGGCCAGACGCTTCAGGAAAGGTTCGTCGTCATCCACCAGAAGCAGCGACTTGTCCTCGCCCAAATCGTCGATATCGCGCTCAGCCAAGGGCCTACCTCCCGTTGTGGTCCTGTGGACAACACTATTAACCACGGCTTTCGGTGCGGTCAAATGCCACTGACGTACAGGTCAAGACGCCTCGATGAAGCAGGCGACCCGGTCGGCCATTTCCTGCGGAGTGACCTCGCGGCGGAAGTAATCCATGAACCCTTCGCCCGGCATCACCAGATAGGTGAAGGTCGAGTGATCAACGAGGTAATATTCCTTATCGTCGCCGATCTGCGCCTTGTAATAGGTGCGGTACGCCTTGGACGCCGCATCCACCTGCTCGGGTGACCCGGTGAGGCCGATCATCTTTTCATGAAAGTTCTCGGCAAAATCGCCCACCACCTCGGGTGTGTCCCGCTGCGGGTCGATCGAGACAAACACCGGCGTGACACTCATCCCGCGCTCAGCCAGCAGGTCCACCGCCTCGACGTTGCGGGCGTTGTCATAGGGGCAGACGTCCGGGCAGAAGGTGTATCCGAAATACAGCAGCGTCGGCTCGGTGATGACATCCGTGTCCGTGACCGTCTGACCGTCCTTGTTCACAAGTGTGAAGGGCCCGCCAATGTCGCCAGCCACCGCGCCCTCGCGGCACTGGGCGTATTTGTCGTCGGACTTGCCGCCAAACAGGCCATCCAGCCATCCGGCAGAGGCCGCGTAGGTCCCTCCCAGCAGCACCCCGACTGCGGCCACCGCCGAATAGGTAAAGGCTCTGATCATTGGTTCCTCCATCATCCCGGCGCGGTTTCGGACCTTCGCACCTATTTCTTTCACATACAAAAATTAGAATGTTTACCTAACACTTGCCTTGCGGGACGCAAGGGACGAAACAGCTTTCATGGACACAAGCGAACTCGGCCTCTTTCGCGAACACAAACGTGGCAACTGGATCCGCCTGCGGACCATGATCCTGCTGCGCTGGGTTGCCATCTTTGGCCAACTCGCCGCCATCGTCGTTGCGCAGCATCTCTACAATCTCCAACTCGAACTCGGCCTGTGTTACCTGGCCGTGGGCACATCTGTCGTCGGCAACCTCGTCGCGATGTTCGTCTACCCCGAAAGCAAGCGCCTGTCCGAAACAGAGAACTTCATGATGGTGATGTTCGACCTGTTGCAACTGTGCTTCCTTCTGTTCCTCACGGGCGGGCTGAACAACCCCTTTTCGTTGCTGGTCATCGGTCCGGTAACGATCTCGGCCTCTGTCCTATCGCTGCGCTCGACCATCACGCTGATGCTGACCGCCATGGTGCTGGTGTCCGCGATGGTCTTCTATCACCTGCCGCTTCGGACCGCACAGGGCTTTGTCCTGCGCATCCCTGACATCTTCGTGTACGGGCAATGGGTCGGCCTGATGATCGCGCTGGCGTTCCTGTCCGCCTATTCCCGCCGCATCACGCGCGAGATGACGTCCATGTCCGACGCCCTCGCCGCCACCCAGATGGCGCTGGCCCGCGCGCAAAAACTGAATGACCTCGGAGGCGTCGTCGCCGCTGCGGCACACGAGCTCGGCACGCCGCTGGCGACCATAAAACTCACCTCCGCAGAGCTGGCCGAGGAACTGGACGACTACCCCGAGCTGAAGGAAGACGCCCTGCTGATCCGGTCTCAGGCGGATCGCTGCCGCGACATCCTCCGCAGCATGGGCCGCGCCGGCAAGGACGACCTGCACATGCGCACCGCGCCGCTGCTCGAGGTCATCCGCGAGGCCGCCGAACCGCACCAAGAGCGGGGCAAGGAAATCCTCATCGAAGACGGACCCGGCCCCGGCGGCGAATACAACGCCCCGCAGATCTTCCGCCGCCCCGAGGTCATCCACGGGCTGCGCAACCTCGTCCAGAACGCTGTCGACTTCGCCCGCACCACCGTCTGGATCGAGGCGATGTGGACCGATGACATCATCTCGATCCGCATTCTCGACGACGGGCGCGGCTATCCTCCGCAGCTGATCGGGCGCATCGGCGACCCCTTCATGCGCCGCCGCCGCTCCGACGCGGACCGCAGGCAGCGCCCCGAATACGAGGGCATGGGCCTGGGTCTCTTCATCGCCAAGACCCTGCTGGAACGCTCCGGCGCAGAACTCAGCTTTGCCAATGGCACCGACCCCTACAGCCCGCTCGCCAAGCCCGGCACGCCCGGCGGTGCCATCGTCGAGGTCGTCTGGCCGCGCGGCAAGATCGTTGCGCCCAAGACGCCCGGTACACCCTTGGGCGAGAACCAGCTGATAGATGGCTGAGTGCACAGCTGCGATTGTCGCTCGGCTTTAGGTTTAACGACGCGTTAACCATCGTGAAGGTAAGATGACCCCGGTGGGACAGGCTTCGCGGGTATTGCGGCAACTGAAGGGGCTGGGTGTGCAGGATATATACGTTTTGGCTATCGGAGCAGGTGCCGGTGCCGCTGTGCTGGTCGCTTTGCTGTTGCTTCAGGTCACGCGGCGCAAGCCGCGAACCGCCGTCATGCTCGAGCACGGGCCGCCCGATACGGTCATTCTCCTGCGCGATGGCACCGTCATCGACCACACCGAAGACGTGGTTCACCTGTTTTCCCGAAGCGACATCAATGGCCTCTCCTGGACGGAGATCCGGACGGAACTCGCCTCAGGCTTCCCCGACCTGCCCGAAGACCCTCCGACAGAGACCAGCAGCTGGCCCTGCGTCCTGATCCCCGAAGCGCGACTGGACGCACAGCCAACCGGGCGCAGTCTGAGGCTCGCGATGCATGTTCCTCCCATGGGGGCCGCGCTTGTGTACCGGTCCGCAAGCGTCGAGGAGGAATACGAGCGGCTGGACGCGATTTGCGACAACACGCCGGACCCGGTGTTCCAGACCGACGCCGAGGGGCGGGTGATCTGGCACAACGACGCCTACGAGGACCTGTGCCGGGATGCCCGGCACGCCGACCTCATGGACAATCCCTTCGACCTGCCCGCTGCCCTCGGCCGATCATCCAACGTCAGCCGCGTGAGCATGCAGATCGCCGATGCCCCCCCCCGCTGGTTCGAAATCACCTCGAGCCCCATGGGCGACGGGTGGGTGCATTTCGCATCCTCCATCGACAACCTCGTCAACGCCGAGATGGCCCAGCGCAACTTCGTCCAGACGCTGACAAAGACCTTTGCCCATCTGCCCATCGGGCTCGCTGTCTTTGACAAGTCACGGCAGCTGGTTCTCTTCAACCCCGCGCTGGTGGACCTCACGCACCTGCCCGTGGACTTCCTCAGCGCCAAACCGAACCTGCTCAGCTTCTTCGACCACATGCGCGAGAACCGCATGATGCCCGAGCCGAAGAACTACGCCAACTGGCGCGACAAGCTCTACGACGTGGTCTCCGCCGCACGCGAGGACCGTTACGCCGAAACCTGGAACCTGCCCTCCGGCCTGACCTACAAGATCACCGGCCGCCCGCATCCCGATGGCGCCGTCGCCTTCCTGATCGAGGACATCTCGGCCGAGATCAGCCTGACGCGCCGCTTCCGTTCGGAACTGGAACTGACACAATCCGTACTGGACTGCCTCGACGATGCAGTGGCCGTATTCTCCCGCCTGGGTGTCCTGACCTTCTCCAACGCTGCCTACCGCGAGCGCTGGAAGTGCGATCCCGACAGCGCCTTTGCCGAGGTCACCATCGTCGATGCAACAAAGGACTGGCGCGACGGCTGTGAACCAAGCCCCATCTGGGCCGAATTGCGCGAGTTCGTCCTGACCCTGCGCGACCGTTCGACCTGGGATGCCGATCTCGTCACACGTCAGGGCGAAGAACTGTCCTGCATCATCGAACCCGTGGCCGCCGGGGCCACCATGGTCCGCTTCACACGCAGAATACCCCAGGCGCAGGCGGACGCACCGATAGCCAGGAAGGCAGCCGCGTTGAAAAATTCCTGATCCGGGGCAATTCGTCATCAAAACGGATACATCTTCGCGGCGAACCGCAGTATCTACTGCGCATGGATAACATGCACCAAATGCCCGCGCTGACCCTGACCTCGCCCGAGGCCACCACAGACTTCGCCCGCGCACTCGGCGCGCAACTGAAGCCGGGGGATGTCTTGCTGCTCTCCGGCAGCATCGGCGCCGGCAAGACCCACTTCGCCCGCGCATTGATCCAGTCCCTGCTGTCGGAACCCGAGGACGTGCCCTCGCCCACCTTCACGCTGGTGCAGGAATACGAAACCGACAAGGGTCCGCTCTGGCACGCCGACCTTTATCGCCTCGGCAATACGGACGAGATCATCGAACTCGGTCTGGTGGATGCCTTCTCCGATGCGATCTGCATCGTGGAATGGCCCGATCGTCTTGGCGACCTCGCGCCCGAAAGCGCCCTGCACATGTCATTCTCGACCATGGACGCCGAGGAACAGCGCCGGCTGGTGTTGCGCTGGACAGACCCGGCATGGACAGACCGTATCGCCTCGACGATGGAAGTGACTCCGACCCCGGTGCGCGAGAGCGAAGTCGCCGCCTTTCTGCGCAGGACCCGCTGGCACGATGCCGAGGCCACGCCGATGACCGGCGACGCATCCAGCCGCTCGTACACGCGTCTGCAGCGCAAATCGGAAACCGCGATCCTCATGCAGGACCCCAATGGCGATGCGGCGCTTTTTGCCAGACTGGCACGTCATCTGACCGGCCTTGGTCTGTCTGCTCCGCATATCTACGCCGAAACCACGGGGATCCTGTTGATCGAGGACCTGGGAGACGGCTTGCTCGCCGGCCTCGCCATCACGCCCGAGATTGAAACGCGGCTCTATCTAACCGCCGTCTCGGCCCTTGTTGCGCTGCACGCCCACCCGGCACCGGCCTCCCTGCCCGTGGCCACGCCCGAATACCTCGCACAAGCCATCGACCTTGCCTTCACCTTTTACGCGCAGATGCCCGACCTTCTGGATACGGCGACAGAGACCCTGCAGCCCATCCTCGCGCAATATGCCGCGCCGGAGGGTGTCATGGTCCTGCGTGATTTCCACGCCGAGAACATCCTGCTGCTAAAAGGCCGCACCGGGGCCGCCCGCGCCGGCCTGCTCGACTTTCAGGATGCCCTCAGCGGCCACTCCGCCTATGACCTCGTCTCGCTCTGCCGGGACGTGCGCCGTGACGTGCACCCAGAGACGGAACAGGCTTGCCTGCATGCCTACATCACCGGGACGGACACTGACGCCGAAGCCTTCCGCGCGGCCTACGCAGTCCTTGGCGTGCAGCGCAACCTGCGCATCCTCGGGGTCTTCGCCCGACTTGCACTGACGCAGGGCAAGACGCGCTACCTCGATTTCCTGCCCCGCACCTGGTCGCACATTCAGGCGCAAATGATCCATCCGGCGCTCGAACCCATGCGCCCGATCATCTCCCGTCTGCCGCCGCCCGACGCCGCCTTTATCCAGGATCTGCTTTCCAGATGCCCGAAACATTGATGCCCGGATCGAACCCGCCCAGCGCCGTGATGCTCTTTGCCGCCGGGTTCGGCACCCGCATGGGCGCGCTGACCGCCAACACGCCGAAACCGCTGATCCCCGTCGCGGGCCGCCCGCTGCTGGATCACGCACTTGCGCTGACCGATGGCGTGCCAACCCGCGTCGTCAACGCGCATTACCTCGCCGATCAGGTGGTCAGCCACCTCGCCGGAACCGACGTGCAGGTCAGCGTTGAACACCCCACGATCCTCGACACCGGCGGCGGGTTGAAGCACGCCCTGCCGCTCCTCGGCCCCGACCCGGTGTTTACTCTCAACACCGATGCCGTCTGGTCCGGCCCCAATCCCTTGCACCTGCTGCGCGAGGCATGGAACCCCGCGACCATGGACGCGCTGCTGCTTTGCGTGCCGTTGCAGAACGCTATCGGCCGCAAGGGGGGTGGTGATTTTTCGCTGAAAAATCGGCACCTTTCGTGGCAGGGTGATTTCGTCTACACCGGGGCGCAGATCGTGAAAACCGACCGGCTGTCGACAATCGACGATCCCGCCTTCTCGCTGCATCGCCTGTGGAACGCTGCCCTCGACGCAGGCCGCTTCTGCGGGATTCCCTACCCCGGGACATGGTGCGACGTGGGCCACCCCGAAGGCATCCGCTTGGCCGAGGACATGCTCGCCCGCACCTGACAAAACCTGTCACCATGGCATCAATCCCCCGGTTGCCCCGCCCCGCGTCCCGGTCCATTCTGGCGCCCCGGCACCACGCCGGGACACAAGCGGGTGGCGAGGGGTCAAATGTCTGAAACACAACTCTTTTCTGATGATGGCCCGCGCCTCTTCGCCCTGCCCCCCGGCGCCGATTTCCCCGCCGCGCTGATCGACGGCCTGCGCGCCCGCCTGTCCGGCCAGCCGCCCGAGGCCATAGCCCGCGTCGAGCTTTATGTGAACACCGACCGCATGGCCCGCCGCCTGCGTGCGCTGTTTGACACAGGCCCCGCCTCGCTGCTGCCCAAGATCAAGCTGGTGACCGACCTCGCCGATCCCCTGACCCGCGCGCAACTGCCCGCCCCCGTGCCGCCGCTGCGCCGCCGTCTGGAGCTGACCGGCCTCGTCTCGGCTCTGCTTGACCGCGCACCCGACCTCGCGCCCCGCGCCGCGCTTTTTGACCTGTCCGACAGCCTCGCCACCCTGATGGAAGAGATGCACGGCGAAAACGTCCCGCCGGAGGACATCGCCAACCTCGACGTCACCGACCAGTCCGGCCACTGGCAGCGCGCGCTGACCTTCTTCAGCATCGTCCAGCCGTTCTTCGAGGACACGGACGCCCCCGACACGCAGGCCTTCACCCGCCGCGCGCTGGCCCTGCGCATCGCCCGCTGGCAGGACACCCCGCCAACGCATCCGATCATCGTCGCGGGCTCCACCGGCTCGCGCGGCACCACCCACGCCTTCATGAAGGCCGTCGCGCAACTGCCCCAGGGCGCGGTGATCCTGCCCGGATTCGACCCTGACATGCCCGACTCCGTCTGGGACATGCTCGATGACCCCCTGACCGGAGAGGACCACCCGCAGTACCGTTTCGCCAAGCTCCTGCGCGAACTCGACCTCCGCCCGTCCCGCGTGACGACATGGCACGACACCCCGGCCCCTGCGCCGGACCGCAACCGCACCCTGTCGCTGGCCCTGCGTCCCGCGCCCGTCACCCACCAATGGCTGTCCGAGGGGCCAAAGCTGCCCGACCTGCCGCAAGCCATGCAGACCGTCACCCTGCTCGAGGCCCCGTCCTTACGCGAGGAAGCCCTCGCCATCGCGCTCCGCCTGCGCCAAGCCGCGCAGGACGGCACCGACGCGGCGCTCATCACCCCCGACCGGATGCTGACCCGTCAGGTCACGTCGGCGCTGAACCACTGGGGCATCATCCCGGACGACTCCGCAGGCACGCCAGCGCAACTGACGCCCCCGGGCCGCTTCCTGCGCCTTGTCGCGGAAACCTTTGCCAAGCCGCTCTCCGCCGACCTCATGCTGTCGATCCTGAAACACCCGCTGTGCCACGCGGGCAAGGATCGCGGCCAGCACCTGCTGAACACGCGCGATCTGGAGCTGCACATCCGCAAGCACGGGATGCCCTACCCCACGCCCGAGACGCTTGCGGAATGGGGCGTGACGGCCGAGAAACCCGCTTGGGCGGGCTGGATCGCGCAGCTGTCGACCCAGCACACCCCCGGCAAACATGCCCTGTCGGACTGGGTCACGCGCCACATCGCCCTTGCGGAAACCCTCTCCGCCGGTCCCGACGGCACCCCCGATCCGCTGTGGAACGAGGTCGCGGGTCGCCGCCTGCGCGCCATCACCCAGACCCTCATGGACGAGGCCCCCCACGGCGCGCCCATGTCCGCCCGCGACTACGCCGACCTCTTCATGGCGCTGCTCTCACGCGAAGAGGTCCGCAATCCCGACGAGCCGCACCCCCATATCCGCATCTGGGGCACGCTCGAGGCGCGCGTCGGCGGCCCCTCCCTGATGATCCTCGCCGGGCTGAACGAGGGGTCCTGGCCGCAGTCGCCCTCTGCCGATCCGTGGCTGAACCGCCGGATGCGCGCCGATGCGGGTCTGCTCTTGCCCGAACGCCGCATCGGCCTGTCGGCGCATGACTTCCAGCAGGCCGCCGCCGCGCCCGAGGTCTGGCTCACCCGCGCGCTGAAATCCGACGAGGCCGAGACCGTGCCGTCGCGCTGGATCAACCGTCTTGTGAACCTGATGACCGGCCTGCCCGCCAAGGGCGGCGAAGACGCCCTGAAACAGATGAAGGCCCGCGCGAAGCCGTGGCTCGACCTCGCCCGCGCGTCTGAATCGCCCATCCACGCCGACCCCGCGCCGCGCCCCTCGCCCGCGCCGCCTGCCCATGCGCGGCCCCGGCAACTGTCGGTGACAGCGATCAAGCGCCTCGTGCGCGACCCCTACGCGATCTACGCGAAAAACGTCCTTGGCCTGAAGCCGCTGGACCCATTGATGCAGGCCCCCGACGCCCTGATGCGCGGCATCCTCACCCATTCGGTGATCGAGGAATTCATCAAGGAAACAGTCTCGAACCCCGCCCAACTGCGCCCCGAGCGCCTGCAGGAGATCGCCGCCGACCTGCTGGAACAGATCCCCTTTCCGACCGTCCGCACTCTCTGGCAGGCGCGGGTGAATCGCTTTGCCCCGTGGTTCACCGCGTCGGAGGCCGAGCGCCGCCAGCGCGCCACCCCGCAGGCCGCGAATTTCGAAATCGAGGGCAAGGCGGACCTGCCGCTGCTGGGCTTCACCCTCACCGGCACAGCCGATCGCATCGACATGGACGACCGCGCGGGCGCGCATGTCTACGACTACAAGACCGGGACCGCGCCGACCGAGTCGCAGCAAAAGACCTTCGACAAGCAACTGCTGCTGGAATCCGCAATGCTCCTGCAGGGCGCCTTTCCGGGCCTTGCGCCCCGCCACATCGCGGCGGCCACCTACATCCAGCTCAAACCCGGCGACCCCAAGGAGATCCCCGCGCCTTTGGAGGACTGCCCGCCAGACCAGACATGGGCCGAATTCACCGCCCTCATCGCCGCCTACATGGACCCCGAAAAGGGCTTCACCGCCCGCCGCGCGCTGATGAAGGACACCGACCTTGCCGATTACGACCATCTCTCGCGCTTCGGCGAATGGGACGTGACCGACGCCGCCGTGACGGAGACGCTGGAATGACCGCCCGCACCAGAGACGACGCCACCGAGGCCCAGGTTCGCGCCGCCGCCCCCGGCCATTCGACATGGCTCGCCGCCAACGCAGGCAGCGGCAAGACCCGCGTGCTGACCGACCGCGTGGCGCGGCTGTTGCTGGAAGGCGTAGACCCCTCGCATATCCTCTGCCTGACCTACACGAAGGCCGCCGCGACCGAGATGCAGAACCGCCTGTTCAAGCGGCTTGGCGGCTGGGCCATGCTGGCGGAACCCGCCCTGCGCGATGAACTCGACCAGCTGGGCGTGGAAACCCAGCCCACGCCGGACTTCCTGCAAGACGCCCGCACGCTCTTCGCCCGCGCGATCGAAACCCCCGGCGGGCTGCGCATCCAGACGATTCACTCCTTCTGCGCCTCGCTCCTGCGGCGGTTTCCCCTGGAGGCGCAGGTTTCCCCCCAGTTCAAGGAGATGGAGGACCGCGCCGCCGAACTCCTGCGCGCCGACCTGCTGGACGAGATGGCGCAAGGGCCGAACCGCGTCCTGCTGGAAAACATCGCGCCCTACCTCTCCGGCGACGACATGGAGCCGCTGCTGCGCGCCCTGACCGCCCACCGCGAAACCTACCTCAACCCAGCCACGCCCGATCAGATCAGAGACCATTACGGCCTGAAACCGGACATGACCGAGGACGCGTTGCTGGCCTCGATCTTCCTTGGCTCCGAGAGCCAGCTGGTCGCCGACCTCATCCCCGCCTTCCAGCAGGGCGGCAAGACCGAACAGGGTCTGGTGGATACGCTGAAGGCATTCCAGAACCCCGACGCCGAGGGTCTAGGCACCCTCAAACAGGTCTGCCTCACGCAGGGCGGCACCGTCCGCAAGAACTTCCCGACCAAGGGCACCCGCAAGGATTTTCCAGACCTCTGCGAGGCCTACGACCAACTCGCCGCCCGCATCGAATCCGCGCTGGAGGTCGAAAAGGCCCTGAACGCCGCGACCCGCGACATAGCCCTGACCGCCTTTGGCGCGCAATTCGTCCCCGCCTATGAACACGCGAAACTGCTGCGCGGCTGGCTGGATTTCGACGACCTCATCACCCGCGCCCGCGATCTGTTGTCGAACGAAAAGGTCGCCGATTGGGTGCTGTACAAACTCGACGGCGGCATCGACCACATCCTCGTGGACGAGGCGCAGGACACCTCGCCGGTACAATGGCAGGTCATCGAACGGCTGGCGCATGAATTCACCTCGGGCGAGGGGGCGCGCGACACCCGGCGCACGATCTTTGTCGTGGGCGATAAAAAGCAGTCGATCTACTCCTTCCAGGGCGCCGATCCGCGCGAATTCGACCGCATGAGGGAGGACTTCCGCGAAAGGCTGAAGGACACCGACGCGCCGCTGGTGAACTCCGAACTGGCGTTCAGCTTCCGCTCGGCAGAGCCGATCCTGCGGGTGGTGGACAATACCTTTACCGACGCGGCGGAAAGCGGCTTCGACGGCGCGCTGCACCGCGCGTTCAAGTCCGACATGCCGGGGCGCGTGGACCTCTGGCCCGTGGTGGAGAAGGTCAAGGATGACGACGACGGCCCGTGGCACGAACCGCTCGACCGGCAGGCCTCGACCCATCACACGGTGATCCTCGCGAAACGCATCGCGCGCTTCATCCGCCAGACCATCGACGCGGGCCACCCGATCCCGGAGGAAATCGGCCATTCCGGCCAGTACAAACCCCGCGCCGTGCACGCAGGCGATTTCCTGATCCTCGTCCGCCGCCGTGCGCAGCTGTTCAAGGAGATCATCCGCGCCTGCAAACAGGAGGGCCTACCCATCGCCGGGGCCGACCGGCTGAAGGTCATGGCCGAACTCGCCGTGCGCGACATCATCGCCGTGCTGAAGTTCCTCGAAACGCCCGAGGATTCGCTCAGCCTCGCCACGGCGCTGCGGTCCCCCTTGTTAGGGTTGAGTGAACAGGACCTCTTCACCCTCGCCCACAACCGCCCCCGGAAATACCTGTGGGAGGCGATCCGCGACACCGACGCGGCCCATGTCACCGTGCTGAAGGACCTGCTGAGAAACACCGACTTCCTGCGCCCCTACGACCTGGTGGACCGCATCCTGACCCATCACAAGGGCCGCCGCCTGCTGATCGGGCGACTGGGCGCCGAGGCCGAGGATGGCATCAACGCGCTCCTGCAACAGGCACTCAGCTACGAACAGACCGAGGTGCCGACGCTCACCGGCTTCCTCGAATGGGCGCAGGCCGACAACCTCGAAATCAAGCGCGCGCCCGACTCAAAGGGCGAGACCCTGCGCGTCATGACGGTGCACGGATCGAAGGGGCTCGAGGCGCCCATCGTCATCCTGCCCGACTGTGCCAAGCCCGACACCACGATCAAGGCCGACCTCCTGCGCGACCCCGACGGGGTGCTGTGGAAACAGCCTTCCGCGCAGCAACCCAGCCGCCACGCCGAGGCCATCGACCGCGCCAAGATGCGCGAGGCTCAGGAACGTGACCGCCTGCTCTACGTCGCCCTGACCCGGGCCGAGAAATGGCTGATCGTCGCGGCGGCGGGCGATTTGGGCAAGGATGGCGACGCCTGGCACGACAAGGTTTCGCGCGGCATGGAGCGCTCCGGCGCGCTGCCGCAGACCTTCGATTTCGGCGACGCGCAGGTCGAAGGCCTCCGCGTGCAGCACGGCGACTGGACCACCTCGCCGTCCGAGGCCCCCGAGGTCGCGGAGCCCGAAACCCTCACCTACCCGGCCCAGCTTGACGCGCCGCTGCCCGAGCCGAAACAGCCACTGAAGACCCGCAGCCCCTCTGACCTTGGCGGGGCAAAGGCGCTGGCCGGGGCCGATGGCGACACCGAGGAGGTCGCCTTGGCGCGCGGCACCGCGCTTCACCGCCTGATCGAGACGCTGGCACCCCTGCCCGCCGACCTGCGCCCCGCCGCCGGGGAAAGCCTGCTCGCCCAATGGGCGCAGGAGCCGGAGATGGAGCCCATCGCCCTTCAGCTGCCGCATATCCTTGAGGAGGTCACCCGCGTCCTCGACACCCCCGCTCTGCAACCGCTGTTCGAGAACGCACTTCTGGAAACCCCGATCACCGCCGACCTGCCCGGCATCGGGCGCATCCATGGCATCATCGACGTGCTGAGGATCACACCGGAAAAAATCACCGTCATCGACTTCAAGACCAACCGCACCGTGCCCGCCGATACGCAGCAAACCCCCGACGGCCTGCTGCGCCAGATGGGGGCCTACCACGCTGCTTTGGCCCAACTTTACCCCGGCAAGACCATCGAAACCGGCCTGCTCTGGACCGCCACGGCCCACTATATGCCGTTACCGCACGACCTCGTGACCCAAGCTCTTGCCCGTGCCGCCACACCTTGACGGTGCGCGAGTCGAGGCATACCTTCCCGGACCTGAACGGATACCCCTATTGACCGCTGCTCACGCAGGACTCCCAACCCAGAGGAGAATTCCCATGGCCACCGTCGCCGTTACCGACGCCACCTTCGACGCCGAAGTGGTGAAATCCGAAGTCCCCGTCGTCGTCGACTTCTGGGCAGAATGGTGTGGCCCCTGCAAGCAGATCGGCCCGGCTCTGGAAGAGCTCGCCGCCGAATACGGCGACAAGGTGAAGATCGCCAAGGTCGACGTGGACAGCAACCCGAACTCCGCCGCCGCCATGGGCGTGCGCGGCATCCCGGCGCTGTTCATCTTCAAGGACGGCGCGCCGGTGTCGAACCGCGCAGGCGCCGCACCCAAGGCCGCGCTGAAGTCCTGGATCGACGACTCGATCTGAGCTGTTCCCGATTTCGGCACACCGTCAAAGGCCCCCGCGTGGGGCCTTTTTCACGCGCGGGACCACGATGTCTCGTCGAGAAATCGCGCGCCCCCCGGCACGGAATTCACATTCCCTCGCACGCGGTCTACTCTTGCCTTGGTTGAAGCAACTCCCGGCAGGTCCCCATGGCACGCAACATCGTCATCCTCCTCGATGGCACCTCGAACGAGATCTGCGCCGACCGGACGAACATCCTGCGCCTCTACGGCACCCTGACGAAATCCGCCGACCAGATCGTCTATTACGACCCCGGCGTCGGCACCTTCGGGGCCGAGGACAGCTGGCTGCAATGGCCGCGCAAGATTTCAGAGGTCTGGGGCATGGCGACCGGCTGGGGTCTCGACCGCAACGTAAAGGAAGCCTACCGCTTTCTCGTGGAAACCGTCGATCCGAACGCCGAGGAACCGGACAACATCTGCATCTTCGGCTTTTCCCGTGGCGCCTATTCGGCGCGGGTTCTGGCGGGCTTCCTGCACAGCTTTGGCCTGATGGAGCCGCGCAACCTCAACCTGCTCGACTACGCCTACCGCGCTTACAAACGCATCGGCGATGACGGCGACGAGAACGCCTTTGCCGAGATGCGCCTGTTCGAACGTATCATCCGCCCCGACCGCCCGGTGATCCACCTGTTGGGCCTGTTCGACACGGTGGCCTCGGTGATCGAAAGCGGCCGTGTCCTGCCCCGCTTGCGCAACCACGCCCACGTGGCCCGAAACCCCTCGGTACGCGCCGTGCGTCACGCCGTGGCCATCCACGAGCGCCGCACCATGTTCCGCCCGCTGCTCTGGCCCGAAGGTCAACGCTTCCACGCAAACCGCTTCGACAAGGGCGAAGGCATCCCGCAGGACAGCAAGGAAGTCTGGTTCCGCGGCGTCCACGGCGACATCGGCGGCGGCTACCCGGAGGATGAATCGGCCTTGGCCAAGCTGCCGCTGGCCTGGCTGATCGAGGAAACCCGCGCCTTGGGAATCGCCTACAAGACCCGCACGATAAACGAACTGGTGCTGGCGGAGGGGGACTCGAAATACACCGCCCCCGACCCGACCGCCGCGCCGCATGACTCGATGAAATGGGCGTGGAAGCTGGTAGAATACCTGCCCCGCCGCAAGCCCTCGCTGTCCACCCGCAAGGACCTGAACGGCTGGATCATCCCCGCCCGCGAGAAGCGCACCATCCCGGCGGGGTCCCGCATCCATCATTCGGTGATACAGGCGGGCAAGCTGCCCTCGAACGTGCCGTCAGATCACCACGTCGAGGGCGCCCCGCCGGAAACTTGAAAAGTTTCCGAAGCGGTTTCTTTTCAAGAAACCGCCCGCCGGATCACTCCGCCACGCAGTCGGCGTAGAACACCTTCTGCCCGGTCTCGTCGACCTCCTGCACCAGACCGTGGATATCGGTCTCGAACCCCGGGCATTCGCGGGCGAATTCACGGTTGAAGCGCAGATATTCCACGATCTTGCCGTTGAACACCTCGCCCGGGATCAGCAGCGGAATGCCCGGCGGGTAAGGCGTCACCAGCGAGGTGGTGATCCGCCCTTCCAGATCGTCGATGGCCACGCGCTCGGTCTTGCGCCGCGCGATATGGGCATAGGCGTCCGAGGGCGTCATCGCCGGGTGGTGATCCGACAGGTAGATCTCGGTCGACAGGCGCGCCACGTCGTACTTCGCATACATCGCGTGCACGTGCTGGCAGAGGTCCTTCAACCCCATCTTTTCATAGCGCGGCTGCGCGGCGCAGAACTCCGGCATGACCCTCCACAGCGGGTTGTTGCGGTCGTAGTCGTCCTTGAACTGCTGCAACGCCGCCAGAAGCGTGTTCCACCGGCCCTTGGTGATGCCGATGGTGAACATGATGAAGAACGAGTAGAGCCCCGTCTTTTCGACGACCACGCCGTGTTCGCTGAGGTACTTCGACACGATGGACGCCGGGATGCCCGTGTCGTCGAAATGTCCCTCGATATCCAGGCCCGGCGTGATGATCGTCGCCTTGATCGGGTCCAGCATGTTGAAATCGCGCGCCATGTCGCCAAAGCCATGCCAGCTGTCCTTGCCGCCGGTCTCGACCCCATCAGAGTCGGTGCGCTTCAGCTGCCAGTCCTTGGCGCGGCCCATGCCGTCCTCGTTCTCGTCAAAGTCCTCCGGACCCCAGACCTTGAACCACCACTGGTTGCCGTATTCCTTGCTGACCTTCTTCATCGCGCGGCGGAATTCGAGGCTCTCGACGATGCTCTCCTCCACCAGCGCCGTCCCGCCCGGAGGCTCCATCATCGCCGCCGCCACGTCACATGACGCGATGATCGAATACTGCGGGCTGGTCGAGGTGTGCATCAGGTACGCCTCGTTGAACAGGTGGCGGTCCAGCTTCGTCTGCTTGGCGTCCTTCACCAGTACATGAGAGGCCTGGCTGATCCCCGCCAGCAGCTTGTGCACGGATTGGGTGACATAGGTCACCGACTTCTCGGACCGTTCCCGCTTGTGGCCGATGGCGTGGTAAGTGCCATAGAACGGGTGGAAGGCCGCGTGCGGCAGCCAGGCCTCGTCGAAATGCAGGTTCTCGATCCAGCCGTCCAGCGCGCCCTTGATGGCCTCGGTGTTATACAGAACCCCGTCATAGGTCGACTGCGTCACCGTCATGATGCGCGGCTGTACCGTTTCCGGGTCGATACCCTCCAGCAGCGGGTTCTCGCGGATCTTGGCCTTGATCGCCTCGGGCTCGAACTCGGACCGTTGGATCGGGCCGATGATGCCCCAGTGGTTGCGGGTCGGTTTCAGGAAGACCGGGATCGCGCCGGTCATGATGATCGAATGCAGAATCGACTTATGGCAGTTGCGGTCCACAACCACCACGTCACCGGGGGCGACGGTGTGGTGCCAGACCATCTTGTTCGACGTGCTCGTGCCATTGGTGACAAAGAAACAGTGATCCGCGTTGAAGATCCGCGCCGCGTTCTTCTCCGACTCGCCGATCGCGCCGTTGTGATCCAGAAGCTGACCCAGCTCCTCCACCGCGTTGCAAACGTCGGCGCGCAGCATGTTCTCGCCGTAGAACTGGTGGTACATCTGACCCACAGGGCTTTTCAGGAACGCCACGCCGCCGGAATGCCCCGGGCAGTGCCACGAATACGACCCGTCCTCGGCGTAATCCAGAAGCGCCTTGAAGAACGGCGGCTGGATGTACTCGATATAGCTTTTCGCTTCGCGGATGACGTGCTTGGCGATGAATTCCGGCGTGTCCTCGAACATGTGGATGAAGCCGTGCAACTCGCGCAAGATGTCGTTGGGCAGGTGGCGGCTCGTCTTGGTCTCGCCATGCAGGAAGATCGGCACATCGGCGTTCTTCCAGCGCACCTCCTCGATGAACTGGCGCAGATTCACGACGGCCGGGTCGAGGTCCGGCCCCGGCGTGAATTCCTCGTCGTCGATGGACAGCACAAAGGCCGAGGCTCGCGACTGCTGCTGCGCGAATTGCGACAGGTCGCCGTAGCTGGTCACGCCCAGCACCTCAAAGCCTTCCTTCTCGATGGCCTCCGCCAGCGCGCGGATGCCCAGACCCGAGGTGTTCTCGGACCGAAAGTCCTCGTCGATGATGATGATGGGAAAGCGGAACTTCATGGGTCTCTCCTTCGGAGGGCCAGCGACATGTCCCCCCGTTCTTGCACGTCAGCCAATGGCGTCAAGGCCGCTCTTGGCGCAATCCCGCTGGCCGCGAAAGGGTTGCAGCGGGGCGGGGCTCTGTTGCACAAATCCTGTGAGGGATTCATGTCGTGAATCCAGCGTGGTAGCTGGACGACATGAGCAGACCCACACCCCCGACCTACAAGACCAGGAACTGGCCAGCCTATAATGAAGCGCTCAAGCGTCGAGGCTCGCTGACAATCTGGTTCGATCCCGAGATGATCTGGGATGCTGCGCCGACCGGCAAACGCGGCCGACA
>NZ_JBNAGB010000040.1:0-25371 GCF_049800975.1 Sagittula sp. S175 | reverse complement strand
TGTATGCGGCGTCGGTTGCTGATCCGGCGGCTTTCTGGGGCGAGCAGGCGAAGCGGCTCGACTGGATGAAACAGCCGACCGAGATCAAGAACACCGATTTCACCCTCGGCCAGGTCAAGATCGAGTGGTTCCGCGACGGCACGCTGAACGTGGCCGCGAACTGCATCGACCGCCATCTGGAAAAGCGCGGCAACCAGACAGCCATCATCTTTGAACCCGATGATCCCAACGAGCAGGCGCAGTCGATTTCCTACAACGACCTGCACCGCCGCGTCTGCCGCATGGCAAACGTGCTGGAAACCATGGGCGTCAAGAAGGGCGACCGGGTCATCATCTACCTCCCGATGATCCCCGAGGCCGCCTATGCCATGCTCGCCTGCGCCCGCATCGGCGCGATCCATTCCATCGTCTTCGCCGGCTTCTCGCCCGACGCCCTCGCCGCCCGTGTGAACGGCTGCGACGCCAAGGTCGTCATCACCGCCGACGAAGCCCCGCGCGGAGGCCGCAAGACCCCGCTGAAGACCAATGCCGACAAGGCGCTCTTGCACTGCAAGGACAGCGTGAAGTGCCTCGTGGTCAAGCGCACCGGTGGCCAGACCACCTGGGTGGACGGCCGCGATTATGACTACAACGAGATGGCTCTGGAAGCGTCCGACTACTGCCAGCCCGTTGAAATGAATGCCGAAGACCCGCTGTTCATCCTTTACACCTCCGGCTCGACGGGCCAGCCGAAGGGCGTTGTACACACGACGGGTGGATATCTCCTTTACGCGTCGCTGACGCAGGAAGTTGTCTTCGATTATCATGAAGGCGACGTTTACTGGTGCACGGCAGACGTGGGTTGGGTCACCGGACACTCGTATATCGTGTACGGTCCGCTGGCGAACGGCGCGACCACGCTGATGTTCGAGGGCGTGCCGACCTACCCGGATGCCAGCCGTTTCTGGCAGGTCTGCGAAAAGCACAAGGTGAACCAGTTCTACACCGCGCCGACGGCGATCCGCGCGCTGATGGGCCAGGGTCCGGAGTTCGTCGAGAAATGCGACCTCAGCTCCCTGCGCATCCTCGGCACTGTGGGCGAACCGATCAACCCCGAGGCCTGGAACTGGTACAACGACATCGTCGGCAAAGGTAAATGCCCGATCGTCGACACTTGGTGGCAGACCGAGACCGGCGGCCACCTGCTGACCCCGCTGCCGGGCGCCCATGCAACCAAACCGGGTGCCGCGATGAAGCCGTTCTTTGGCGTGCAGCCGGTGGTTCTGGACCCGCAGTCGGGCCAGGAAATCGACGCCTTGCCGACCGAGGGCGTACTGGCGATCAAGGACAGCTGGCCCGGCCAGATGCGCACCGTCTGGGGCGATCACGAGCGGTTCGAGAAGACCTACTTTGCTGATTACAAAGGCTATTACTTCTCGGGCGACGGCTGCCGCCGCGACGCGGACGGCGACTACTGGATCACCGGGCGCGTCGATGACGTCATCAACGTCTCGGGCCACCGCATGGGCACCGCAGAGGTCGAATCGGCCCTCGTGGCGCATGAGAAGGTCGCCGAGGCCGCAGTGGTCGGCTACCCGCACGAGATCAAGGGCCAGGGCATTTACTGCTACGTCACCTTGATGAACGGCGTGGAGCCTTCGGAGGATCTGAAGAAGGAGCTACGCACCTGGGTCCGCACGGAAATCGGCCCGATCGCGTCCCCCGACCTGATCCAATGGGCCCCCGGCCTGCCCAAGACCCGCTCGGGCAAGATCATGCGCCGCATCCTGCGCAAGATCGCCGAAAACGACTACGGCGCCCTCGGCGACACCTCCACACTCGCAGAACCCGCCGTCGTCGACGACCTGATTGAAAACCGGATGAACCGCTGACTCGGATCACGCGATTTACAAAACGTGAAAAGGCGGGGTTCTCCCCGCCTTTTTGTTTCCCAGATAAACGCGCTCTTAGGTCCCGTTAATCAGCGCCTCCGATTTTGCTTTCAAATTGACGGGCCCCGCTGCGAAGCTGTTCAGGATATGTTAGAACTGTCTGGTGGGGGCACGCTGGACGGAGCAGTAAGATGCAACTCGCAGGCCTCTCATACTTGAGTGCGCCACAGGTCACGGGCCATCCCCTGGGCCTGCCGGGCGCGCCGGTCAAGAAACCCTCGATCCCCGAGGTTCAACCCATTCTCGACTCTCGTAGACCGGAAACACAATTGGGCAGTGGGTCGCCAAGAACCTTCTATTACGCCGTCCAGGGCGAAGTGGATCCGGTCAAACATAATCCGCCACCGTCGATCATGCAGATCAAGATCAGCCAGATGTTGCAGGACCAGGCGCTTGGCACCGGGTCCGATGAAAAGGTCCCCGCACCGGAGAAGGTGGCCAATACGGACGGCTCCGCGCGCGCTGCCACCATAACAGCGGAGGAGGACGGCGACGCCATGACCCCGGCAGACGAAACCTCTCCTGCCCTGGAAGAGATCAAGGCCGAAGCTGCAAGCAAGCCCGCGACGCCGACCCGCGCGGAACCCGTTCCGGAACGTGCCCCCATGTCGATGCCGATCAAGGCCGAGACGCCCAAGGAGCAGGCCCCCGCGAGTGTGGCCAATGCCCCGGCGGCCTACGAAGAAGCGGCCAGCATTTCGCGCAAGGACCTGCTCAGCGTCCAGAACTGACGGCCTCGTGGCCACGAACGATACACAGCGCGGCGGTGTCCAGCCTGCCGCGCTTGTGTCGTTTCCGGGACTGGCAGACGCATTTTCCCCGGCCGCATAAGCGAAAACCCGCATCGGGGTCGCTTTTCACCGCGCAAAACCTCACCTATAAGGCCCGCAGGCAGCGCGTTGGCGCTAAAGGCCGCAATGTGGCCTCCGGATATGGCCCAAGTCTAGGCACGAGGACGGTATGAGCAAGAACACCCACGAGGCGGATGTCGCCTTCATCAAGGCGCTGGCGGAACTTCTGAACGAGAACGACCTGACCGAACTCGAGGTCAGCCGCGAGTACGGCGAGGATGACAGCCTGAACGTGCGCGTGTCGCGCGCCGCTCCGACTCAGGTGACCTACGCGGCCCCTGCTCCGGCCGCCGTGGCTGCGGCCCCCGTTGCGGCTGCCGCGCCGACCGCCGCTGCGGCAGCGCCCACCATGCCCGAAGACCCGGCAGCGCACCCCGGCGCGGTGACCTCGCCCATGGTCGGCACGGTCTACATGCAAGCGGAACCGGGTGCCCCGGCCTTCATCTCGGTCGGTGCGACCGTGGCCGAGGGCGACACGCTGCTGATCGTCGAAGCCATGAAGACCATGAACCACATCCCCGCACCGCGCGCCGGCACCATCAAGCGCATCCTCGTCGAGGATGGTGCTCCGGTCGAATACGGTGCCCCGCTGGTGATCCTGGAATAACCCATGTTCGACAAGATCCTCATTGCCAACCGGGGCGAGATCGCGCTGCGCGTGATCCGGGCCTGCCGCGAGATGGGCATCCCCTCGGTCGCGGTGCATTCCACCGCCGACAGCGATGCCATGCATGTGCGCATGGCCGACGAAACCATCTGCATCGGCCCGGCGCCGTCGACGGACAGCTATCTGTCGATCCCGGCGATCATCTCGGCCTGTGAAGTCACCGGCGCCACGGCGATTCACCCGGGTTACGGTTTCCTTTCCGAGAACGCGCGCTTCGTGCAGATCGTCGAAGATCACGACATCACGTTCATTGGCCCCTCCGCCGAGCATATCTCGATGATGGGTGACAAGATCACCGCGAAGGAGACCGCGAAGACGCTGGGGATTCCCTGCGTGCCGGGGTCTGCGGGCGGCGTTCCGACGCTGGAAGATGCCAAGATGATCGGCGCCGAGTTCGGCTATCCCGTCATCATCAAGGCGACCGCCGGTGGCGGTGGGCGCGGCATGAAGGTCGCAGCCTCCGAGGCCGACATGGAGAAGGCCTATCGCACCGCGCGGGCCGAGGCCAAGGCCGCCTTTGGCAACGACGAAGTCTACATCGAGAAATACCTCCAGAAGCCCCGCCACATCGAGATCCAGGTCTTTGGCGACGGTCAGGGCGGCGGTGTGCATCTGGGCGAGCGCGATTGTTCGTTGCAGCGCCGTCACCAGAAGGTGTTTGAAGAGGCCCCCGGCCCCTGCATCACCCCCGAGGAGCGCGCCCGGATCGGTGGCATCTGTGCCGATGCGATTGCCAAGATGGGCTATCGCGGTGCCGGCACCATCGAGTTCCTTTACGAGGACGGCGAGTTCTACTTCATCGAGATGAACACCCGTTTGCAGGTGGAACACCCGGTGACCGAGGGGATCTTTGGCGTCGATCTGGTGCGCGAACAGATCCGCGTGGCCGCTGGCCTGCCGCTGTCCTTTACGCAGGATGATCTGGTCATCAATGGTCACGCCATCGAGGTGCGGATCAACGCCGAGAAACTGCCGGAATTCCGGCCCTCTCCGGGGACGATCTCGCATTTTCATGCGCCGGGTGGTCTGGGCGTCCGGATGGATTCCGCGCTTTATGACGGCTACCGCATCCCGCCCTATTACGACAGCCTGATCGCCAAGCTGATCGTGCATGGACGCGACCGTCCCGAGGCGCTGGCGCGTCTGAACCGCGCGCTGGGGGAGCTGATCGTGGATGGCATCGACACGACTGTCCCGCTGTTCCACGCCCTTCTGCAAGAGAAGGACATCCACACCGGCGAATACAACATTCACTGGCTGGAAAAGTGGTTGGACGCTGGCAACCTGAAGTAATCAGGACACCGATCAAAGGCCGCCTTCGGGCGGCCTTTGTCTTGATCCGGCAAGCAGCATTTGCCCCCCCTTCCCCGATCCGTTAGGCTGATCGGGTAAACCGCGCCTCTGCGCCAATTTTCGCGGATCATGGACGTTACCCCCGAGCTTTTGTTGCACGCCTATCGGTCCGGCATCTTCCCGATGGCCGAGCGTCGCGACGATCCCGAGATCTTCTGGGTTGATCCCCGGCGTCGGGGCATTCTGCCTTTGGACGGGTTCCATGTGTCCCGCAGCCTGGCAAAACGGTTGGGCCGGATGAATTACGAGGTCACGCTGAACCGTGACTTCGAGGGCGTGATCGACGGTTGCGCCGATCGGCAGGAAACCTGGATCAACGACGAGATCCGCGCGCTGTACGGCGCCCTGTTCGAGCTGGAACAGGCGCATTCTCTGGAAATCTGGCAGGATGGCGCGCTGGTCGGGGGCGTCTATGGTGTGACCGTCGGGCGGGCCTTTTGCGGTGAAAGCATGTTTTCACGGATCACGGACGCGTCGAAAATGGCGCTGGCGTGGCTGGTGGACCTGCTGCGCCGGTCGGGATTCATCCTGTTTGACACACAGTTCCTGACGCCGCATCTGGCCACCCTCGGCGCACGGGAGATCACGCGCGCCGACTATCGCCTGAGACTTGCCGAAGCACTGGAAGGGACAGCCGACATCCTGTCGAAACCGTTGGCCGCGCATGGATCAGAGGTCGCGGCGCGGCTTCGGAGGCTGGACCAAGCGCGTTAATGCGCCCTTATTCGGTCGTGCAGCGCAGCACCCAGACGTCGTAGCGCGGGTGATCCAGCGGGTTCAGAGCGGGTGACGAGGCCACCATCCATCCCTGGAAAACGGGCTGCGCAACACCCGCCTCTCGGATGGTGAGAAAGGCGTAGGCGTTGCCGGTGGGATCGTCCACCGGATAGCGGCATTCGCGCAGCGACACCTCGATCAGGCCCATGGCTTCGGACTGACCATTGGCCAGCGTGAAGTCCCCGACCTTGGCGTTCAGCTTGTCCAGCGCCCGCAGCACCGCGCCGGACCCGGAATTGACGGCTTCCTGGGCGCTTACGGCCGCGGGCAGCAAGAGGGCCGCGGCCAACAGAAGGGATTTCATTCCTCACTCCCTCCGCCAACGTATTTCAGGAGCAATGTCAGCAGGCTTACCGAGCCTTGCGTATCGAGAATCTCGTCCCCGGACGCGAAGTAGAATGGCGAACCGCCCGGCGAAATCTCGACAAAGTTGCCGCCCAGAAGCCCTTCGGAGGCGATGATGATCGCACTGTCGTCGGGGATCTGGATGCCATCCGCGATGGTCACCTCGGTATCTACACGGTAGGTCTGATCGTTCAGGGCAATACCCGTCACGGTGCCCACCTTGACACCCGCCAGACGCACATCGGTGCCGACGCTCACCCCTTCGATCGAACGGAAGGAGGCCTTCAACGGGTAGCCCGCACTGCCGACCGAAAAGCCTGTGCTTTGAATCGTGTAAAGGCCGAACGCCAGCGCGCCGACCAGAACCACCCCACCCAGGGCGACCTCGCCCGCAGAATGGGTCATTCCGGCGACCACGCCTCGTAATCGGAACGCTCAACCGGGCGCACGGCACGGATCGACCCGGCGGGCGCATAGGCCAGCGCGGTGCCGGTCAGGTTCTCCTGATGCGGCTTTTCCCACGCCTTGTGCTTCAGCGGACGCTCGGAGGGCTTTTCGTCGAAGGTGTAATGCAGCCAGCCGTGCCAGTCCGGGGATACGCGCGACGCCTCTGCCTCGCCGTTGAAGATCACCCAGCGGCGTCCTTCGCTGCTTTCGTAATAGGTGTTGCCCTGCTCGTCCTCGCCCACTTTCTTGCCCTTGCGCTTCGTATAGAGAAGCGTGTTGAGCGTGGCGCCGTTCCACCAGGTGACGGCGCGGAGAAGGGTGTTGAGAATGCCCATGGACGACTCCTTCGAAATTCCCTGTCTGTATGGCGAATGCTGCGAGCAACGTCCAGTGGCAGAGGTGACGCATTTCGCGCAGGTTCTTCACCAAATGGGGAAAAATCCGCTGATATGATCGACCGGCTATGGCAAGGTTCCGCGAAAAAGGGGCAGAATGGCCCCGGAAGGCGAGCAGACATGTCCGAATTGACCCATCCCACCGACGCCCATGTCGTCACCTGCAAGGGCGTGAAGGTTCCGCCTACGCCCTTTCTGAACGAGATGCGCATCCAGCGGATCGAAGCCGCGCGCTATGAGGGCGAGGAGATCGCCGGGGCGCTCGCGGTGGTGCGTGACGGTGACCGGGTGCTGGAAATGGGGGCGGGACTGGGCATCGTCGGTGCGGTGACCGCCCTGAACGCCAAGCCAGAGGCCGTGCTGTCCTTCGAAGCGAACCCCGACCTGATCCCGCATATCAGGGAGTTGCACCGCCTGAACGGTCTCGAAGACCGGATGGAAGTGCGCAATCAGGTGCTGATCTCGGCAGAGGACCGCCCCGAGAGCATGACCTTTCATGTGCGCAGTTCGTTCCTTGGATCTTCGCTGCTGGAAAACGACAAGCGGCCGACCACCCCGGTCGAGGTCCCCACGGCCAGTTTTGCCGAGGTCATGGAGGAGTTCGCGCCCGATATCCTGATCATCGACATCGAAGGGGGCGAGTTGGATTTCCTGGAACACGCAAAACTCGACGGTATCCGCGCCGTGGTGATCGAATTTCATCCCGGTCTGTATGGCACCGAGGGCGCTGCGCGCTGCAAGGATTTCCTGCGCGCCGCAGGGTTTACGAAGGTGCCGGAGGTATCGACCCGCTTTGTCTGGACCTGTACCCGGCCGGCTGTTTTCCTCACGGCGCCCCGCCCGGATCAGGGCTGGTCGGGCGAGATCGTCACGGTCGAAAAGCCCTACGTGATCCCGCCCGCAACGCGCGCCCATGTGCAGGAGGCGGGCGTATTGGACAAGAAGGGCCTGCCGGTGCCGCATGCGGCGCTGTGGCGGGGTAAGCGGCTGTTGACTCAGCCGCCCGCGATGCCCGTTGGTGAGGTCGAACACCTGCCCGGGAAATGGCTGTGGGGCGGCACCCTGTGGCGGTATTTCCCGCATTTCATCACGGAAAGCATCACGCGCCTTTGGGCGCTTGAGCAACTGGACCAGTCGGGGTTCGACGGTATCCTCTTCATCCCAAAGAACCCAACCAATGACGACCCGCCGCCGGGATTCCAGAAGGGCTTTCTGGACCTGGTGGGGTGCACTCTGCCGATCCGCGAGGCGCGGTCTGCCCTGCGCGTCGATGAATTGGTTGTGCCGGGTCAGGGTTTCGGACTGGGGGACATCAGCCAGGGAACGGAAGCGTTCCGTGCAGCCGTCAAATCGCGGTTCGCGCCGGACATCGCCCCCGAGGGGCCAGAGAAGCTGTACATCAGCCGCTCGCGGCTTGGCCCCGCCCGGGGCGCCGTTCTGGGTGAGACCGCGCTGGAGACGTATCTGGAGGCCGAAGGTTACGAGATCTTCCACCCGCAGGAGCATTCCCTGGACGTGCAGATCGCCCGTTATCGCGCCGCGAAGAAGGTGATCGCAGCCGAGGGATCGTCGTTGCACCTGTATGCCTTCGCCGGAGGGCCGGAGACTGAAGTCGCCATGATCCTGCGGCGCAAATCCAAGGCCACGCAGCATATCTCGACGCATATCGAGAGCTTTACCGGGGTCAAGCCGCGCTGGGTCGAGCACCTGCGCCGCATGTGGCGCCGGGTGGACACACCGCGCAAACGCCTGTGGATCGGAGAGCCGGACTTTGCCGCCATGCAGAAGGCGCTGGTGGCGGGTGGGTTCATCTCGGCCGGGGCGGCCTGGGCGCAGCCCGAAGAGGCCGAGATGCAGTCGTTGCTGGGGGCGGAGTACAAGCTGGTGGACACCGCCGCCTGAGGCCTCAGGCGAGGCAGGTCAATTCGATCTCGATCCGGTACTTCGGGTCGATCAGGTTGCATTCCACCATGGTGGCCGCAGGCGGGTTCGCGCCGAAGACTTCGGTCAGGATCGGCCAGCAGGGTTCGAACTCCGCGGCGTCGGGCAGGTAGTAGTTTACGCGCACGGCCTTGTCGAAGGAGGAGCCTGCCTCGGCCAGTGCCTTGCCGATCACGTCCAGCGCCGCGCGGCACTGTTCCTGAACGGTATCGCCCTGCCCCACGGTGCCAGCGACATGGACAAAGCCGCCCGCCACGACGGCGCGGCAGTAGCCGATCTTCGCTTCGAAGGGGCTGCCGGTGTGAATACGCTTGATGGTCATCTGAGTGCTTCCTTGCCTCTAGAAGTAAAGCCACCCGACCCGCCGCATTATCACAACGAGTCGGTCTGACGGCGCGTATAGAACCGCGACGCGGCCATCGGCAAGCCACCAGCCACCGGGTCGCGCCAAAGCCGCCTCGAGTCGCGGCAACCGTTTGCCGCCGATGACGGTGATGGAAAACAGCGCCAGTGGATCACCAAGGCACTACAGGAAGGGATCGAGGGCGTCTGCCGGCAAGGACGTGGGTTGCCAGTCGGGCCGATCACGCGCGCGGGCGATGCGGTGCCAGAAATGCGCCCCGAATAACTTCCATGTCCGGGTACTTTTGTCCTGCGCCTAAGAATAACGGCGGGGTCCTACGGCGCCAGAACGCGTCTGCGCAGATGCGTTTGACGTCCATTGCAAACTGCGGACTCCCAAACGGTAATCTCTTTAGGCCCGCTCCAGAATGGAAAAAGGCGGTGCCTTGCGACACCGCCTTCAATCGTTCAGAAAATGCGCTCTCAGGCCGAGGCCGACGCGCCCTCTTTCTTTTGATCGGCGTAGATCATCAGAGGCTTGGCGTCGGTTCCGACCGCCTCTTCGTTGACCACGACCTCGGTCACATCATCCATGCCCGGCAGTTCGAACATCGTGTCGAGCAGGATGCCTTCGAGGATGGAGCGCAGGCCACGTGCGCCGGTCTTGCGCTCGATCGCCTTCTTGGCGATCGCCTTCAAAGCATCGTCGGTGAAGGTCAGGTCGGTGTCTTCCATCTCGAACAGGCGCTGGTACTGCTTGACCAAGGCGTTCTTCGGCTGCGTCAGGATGGTGACAAGCGCGTCCTCGTCGAGGTCCTCGAGCGTCGCCACAACGGGCAGACGGCCAACGAATTCCGGGATGAGGCCGAACTTCAGCAGGTCCTCGGGTTCGAGTTCCTTGAAGGTTTCGCCGATGCCCTTCTCGCTTTCGTCGCGAACGTCGGCACCAAATCCCATGGCAGAGCCTTTGCCGCGCTGCTTGATGATGCGGTCGAGACCGGCAAAAGCACCGCCACAGATGAAGAGGATATTGGTCGTGTCCACTTGCAGGAATTCCTGCTGCGGATGCTTGCGCCCGCCCTGCGGCGGCACGGAAGCAACAGTGCCTTCCATCAGCTTCAGCAACGCCTGCTGCACGCCCTCGCCCGACACGTCGCGGGTGATCGATGGGTTCTCGGACTTGCGGGTGATCTTGTCGACTTCGTCGATGTAGACGATGCCACGCTGCGCGCGTTCGACATTGTATTCCGACGCCTGCAACAGTTTGAGGATGATGTTTTCCACGTCCTCACCGACGTAACCGGCTTCGGTCAGCGTGGTTGCGTCCGCCATGGTAAACGGCACGTCGAGGATACGCGCAAGCGTCTGCGCAAGCAGCGTCTTGCCGCAGCCGGTCGGGCCGATCAGCAGGATGTTCGATTTCGCCAGCTCGATATCCGAGGATTTCTGCGAGTGGTTGAGGCGCTTGTAATGGTTGTGCACCGCGACGGAGAGAACGCGCTTCGCCTTCATCTGGCCAATGACGTAATCGTCCAGCACATCGCAGATCTCGCGCGGAGTGGGCACACCGTCGGCGGACTTCAGGCCTGCGCCCTTCGTCTCCTCGCGGATGATGTCCATGCACAGCTCTACGCATTCGTCACAGATGAACACCGTGGGGCCAGCGATAAGCTTGCGCACCTCGTGCTGGCTCTTGCCGCAGAAGCTGCAGTAGAGCGTGTTCTTGCTGTCACCACCTGTATTCGTTGCCATGCTCAGCACCTTTCCCGGATTCCCCGGTTTTCATCGTCTGTCGGGGTCGCAATCGACGCCCGCCAGAGGCCTTGCGCCAGTATCCAGACAGCTTAGGCCAGCCATCCGGGCGCGACAATCCGAAAGTTGGCCCCATCCCTAACAGCGATGGGGCCAGCTTAATCAACTCTTTGTTTCTTCACCGTCGGCATTGCGGCTGGTCACGATCTCGTCGATCAGGCCCCATTCCTTTGCGCGCTCGGCATCCATGAAATTGTCACGCTCCAGCGCGTTTTCGACCGCCTCGTAGGTCTGGCCCGTGTGCTTCACGTAGATCTCGTTCAGGCGGCGCTTCAGCTTCAGCGTTTCCTCGGCGTGGATCATGATGTCGGTCGCCTGACCCTGATAGCCGCCGGAGGGCTGGTGCACCATGATGCGCGAGTTCGGCAGCGAGAAGCGCATGCCCGGCGCACCGGCGGTCAGCAGCAGCGAGCCCATGGAGGCCGCCTGACCGATCACCAGCGTCGAGACCTTCGGCTTGATGTATTGCATCGTGTCATAGATCGACAGGCCGGAGGTCACGACACCGCCCGGCGAGTTGATGTACATCGAGATTTCCTTGGACGGGTTCTCGGCTTCGAGGTGCAGCAGCTGCGCCACCACCAGCGAGGACATGCCGTCATGCACGGGGCCGTTCAGGAAAATGATCCGCTCTTTCAGCAGGCGGGAAAAGATGTCGTAGGCACGTTCGCCACGCGAGGTCTGCTCGACCACCATCGGGACGAGGTTCATGTAGGTTTCAATCGGGTCTCTCATCACGGTCCTGCCTGCTGCTGCTTCTGGAAGCCTAAGTATCGTCTAGGTGTTACCTGAGTCTTAGTATCGGGGTTAAAGGGCTGCAAGGGGCGGCGGGAATCTGCTGCAATTCGCGCCAGTGTTCGTTGAGTGCCGAGCGGGGTGGCATCATCCGCCGATTCTGACCGGCGCTGAACAGCTATGCGTTGAACACTCCAGTTCAAGCGTCACATGCTCCAAACCGTGATCGGCATGCAGCCGCGCCTTGACCTCGGCCTTGATCGCGTCCGCCTTGCCCCAGTCACCGGGCGCGATCACCAGGTGTGCCAGCAAGGCCGGGCGGTGCTCGTCCAACTGCCAGATGTGCGCGCGATGGATGCCTTCGACCCCCCTAACCCCTTCGGCGGTTTGCAGAACATCCTCGGCAACCATACGCGGAGGCGTGCCGAGCATGAGGATGCGCACAACGCCGCCGATCTCGGATAAGGCCATCCAGAGGATGTAAAGAGCGATGCCCAGCGTCACCGCCGGGTCCACCCAGGTCCAGCCATACAGCAGGATCACGGTGCCCGCGAGGATCACCGCCACCGAGCCAAGCGCGTCCGCAAGGTTGTGCAGGAACGCCGCGCGAATGTTTACGCTGTCCTTCGCCATGGCCCATGTGAGGCCTGCGGTGGCCAGGTCGATCACGAGGGCGACACCGGCGATGATGACGACAAGCCAGCCTTCGACGGGCTGCGGATCAATGAAGCGCAGAACGGCCTCGTAGATGAGGTACAGGCCGATGACGATCAGTGTGGTCAGGTTGATCAGGGCGGCCACGACCTCGGCGCGGGCATAGCCAAAGGTCATGTCGGCATCTGCGGGGCGGCGTGCGATCTTGCGCGCCCAGACAGCGATCACAAGGCTGGCCGCGTCCGAAAAGTTGTGCAGCGCATCGGCGATCATCGCGAGACTGCCAGACAGAATACCGCCGACAATCTGAGCAAATGTCAGCAAAACGTTCACCGCGACGGCCAGTGCCATGCGCCGGTCGCCGGTTTCTGCGCTGATCTCGTGGTGATGATGGTGTCCGTGGGGCATGCCGGTAGAGGGCGACCTCCGGCAGGAAAGGTCAAGACCTGTCCTGCACGCGAAAGGCGGCGCATGGTCACGCCGCCTTTGCGGTTTTCCGACAGGGATCAGCCGAACATGTCGGTCGTGATCCCCTCGTACCAGCCGAGGCTTTCCTCGTAGGTGGTCTTGCGCAGCGCCGCGTCCTCCCCCGTCTGGCTGATGAAGCTGGAGACGCTGGCGATCTTTTCCGGCGTGGCCTCGTAAGCGGCCCCGACCTTGATGCCGTCATCCGGAGCAATCAGCGACCAGCAGGTATTGGAGAATTTCGCCGGGAAGACCTTGGACCCGGTCAAGGCACCGCGCACCGCCATGGCGGCAACCTTCGCCTGCGAATTGGCCGAGAAACCCGATTTCGGCATATCGCCCTGGTTCGTGGCATCGCCGAGGATGTAGACGTTCTCGTCCATGCGGCTTTGCATGGTGTGGCCATCGACGGGGGCCCAGTTGCCGTCGGTGAGGTTGGCCGCTGCGCAGACCAGCCCCGCCTTCTGCGCCGGGATAACGTTGACCACGTCCGCCTTGATGACCTCGCCGTCCACGTCGACTTCCATCGTGTCGGGGTTGACCGAGACGTTGCCGCCCCCGAAATCCGGCCCCAGACGTTCGATCATGCCGGAATAGTGCTTGTTCCAGCCCTCTTCGAACAGCGCCTGTTTCGAAAACTTTTCCTTCGGGTCCGCTATGATGATCTTGGCCGTGGGATTGGTCTGCGACAGGACGTGCGCCACCATCGAGATGCGCTCGTACGGACCGGGTGGGCAGCGATAGGGGTTCGGCGGCGCAACCATGACGTAGGTGCCGCCCTCCGGCATGGCCGCGATCTGCGACTTCAACAGGGTGGTCTGGGTGCCGGCCTTATAGGCGTGGGGCATGACGTCCTGTGCGGACAGATCCCAACCGGGCACGGAGCCTTCGATGAAGTCGATCCCCGGCGACAGGATCAGGCTGTCGTAGGGCACCTTTCCCCCACCGGCGAGGCTGACGGTCTTGGCGTCGCGGTCCACGCCGATGACCCAGTCGTGTACGACGTTGATGCCATACTCACTGGCGAGCGTGCCGTAGTCATGCGCGATGCTTTGCAGGTCGCGAAAGCCGCCGATGTAGAGGTTCGAAAAGAAACAGGTGTAATAGGTGCGCGAGGGTTCGATCAGCGTGACGTCGATCTCGCCCTTCGAGTCCTTGGCAATGTAGCGGGCAGCGGTCGCGCCCCCTGCCCCGCCGCCGACAACGACCACCTTTGGTTTGCCATGGCTCGCCGCATGGACCATCGGCGCAGACAGCGAAGCCGCCGCGGCGGCGGTTCCCAGAAAAGTCCTTCTGTTGAATGTCATGGTGTCTCCTCCTCCATCAGACATAGGTAAACGTTCGCCCAGAAGGCGATCCTAACGGCAAGCGCCCGTTGGCTCGGGCAATTATATTGCTGATAGATAAACACTTGCGCATGTTTCTATGCATTGCAAGTTTTTCCAGAAAATAATGGCGAACCCGCGCCAGTGACGCGGGTTCGCTCAGTCGATCGTCGCGAAATACGCAGCAAGCGCCGCGATTTCCTCGTCCGTGAGACGACCTGCCATCATCTGCATCACGGGATGAGGTCGCAACTTTCGCTTGTAGGCGTGCATGGCAACGACAAAGTCGTCTGGATGCCATTTGATGATCGAGGGAATGCCCTCGTCCGTGCCGTTGCGCTGATGGCAGGTCAGGCACTCGGACGCGAGGTATTCGCCGTAATCGCGGTCACCGACAATGGCGAGGATCTCGGGCGGTAACTCCACTTCGCGTGCGATACCCGTGGGGGCCGATTCGGGAATGTCCTGCGGGCTTGCGGTGAAACTGCGCAGATAGGCGAGGACATCGTGGCGGTCCTGCGCGTCCTTGATCCCGCGAAAGGACATGCGCGTCCCGGAAATGAGCGCGCGGGGATTCTGGATATAAGCGTCCAGCCGCTCGCGGTCCCAGGTAAGACCGTCATCATGCGCCCGCTCCATCGAGGCGGAATAGTCGAACCCCTCGATCGCCCCGGCACGCCGGCCAAAGATGCCGTTCAGATGTGGTCCTGCGCGGTTCTCTGCACCCGGGCCAATCTGGTGGCAGCCCGTGCACTTCCTGAAAATCTTTGCCCCGTTTTCGGCATCGCCGATCAACTGGGCCTCCTCCTCTGCGATGGCTGGCCCCGTCACCGGGGCCAGCACAAGAAGGACTGTGGCAAGCAGTCTCTTCATCATGGTGCGTTACTGCTGCGCTTGCAGGTAAGCGATGACGGCTGCGATCTCGTCGTCCTTCTTCAGACCGGCAAAGGCCATCTTGGTGCCCTTCACGTAGTCCTTCGGCTTGGCCAGGAAGGCCGCAAGCGCGTCATGCGTCCATGCACCGTCCATCTCCTCCATGCTGCCGGAGTACTTGAAACCGTCCACCGAACCGATGTCACGGCCAACGACGCCATTCAGCTGCGGGCCAGTCTTGTTCTGGGCGCCTTCACCCACCTGATGGCAGGCCTTGCACTTCTTGAAGACCTTCTCGCCAGCGGCGACAAGTTCCGGATCGGGCGCGCCGGTTTCGGCGGACGCCTCTTCGGCCGGGGCTTCGGCAGCGGGAGCTTCCTCGGCAGCGGCCGGGGTCACTTCCTCTGCTGCGGGCTCTTCGGCGGCGGGTTCGGGCTGCACCGTCGCCGCGTCGTTGGAGGTGTTCATCTCCTCGGTCGCCGCAGGCGCCTCGTCGCCAGCCTGATCGGGAGTCACGTCCAGAACGGTCGCGCGCATGGTGATCTCGACCGGCGCATCCTTGCAGTTTTCCATGCAAGGCTCAGTCCGCCACATGGTGTATTCCGCCTCGGCCCGATCATCGACGATGAAGCCCTCGGCGTTCGGCATCGCGACCTCATTCCAGGTGTCGCGCGACAGCTCGAACTCGTCGTCGATGATGTCGTTCGAATAGAGGATGTAGGCCGTGATGGCGTAAACCTCGTCGGGCGACAGCGTCTGCGCATTGCCGAAGGGCATCGAGCGATGGACGTAATCCCAGACGGTGGACAGGTAGGGCCAGTAGGAGCCGACGGTCTTCAGCGGGTCCTTGTTGGCCAGCGTGCCGTCGCCGCCAGCCAGCTTCGGCCAGTTGTCGACACCCTCGGCAAAGGAGCCGTGGCAGACCGCGCAGTTCTCTTCAAAGATCGCTTCGCCATCTGCGGCATTGCCCGACCCATCCGGCAGGCCGGTGCCGTCGGGCATGATGTTCACGTCCCATGCGGCGACTTCTTCGGGCAAGGCTTCGCGGCCCAGACCGAACCGCGTCCCGCCAGAATGCGACTCGGCGTTGGCCGCCGCGACCAGCAACCCACCGTCGCTTTCGGCAGCGGGCTCTGCCGCGGCCTGCTGAACCGGGGCTTCCGGTTCGGGGATCGGCGCGGGCAGAGCGCCCAGAACCGGCGGGTTCTTGGGCATCGGCGTCACATTTCGGTCGGCAAAGTTGTACGCCGCCACGAGTATGAGGCCGACGCCGATGGCGGAACCAGCGTAAAGATTAAGAGACTTCGACATTTTCCGCCTCCCCATTGGCTTTCAGGTGCCAGGTCTGGATACAGTTGTTGTGGTAGATCGAGTTTTCGCCGCGCACTTCGCGCAGCTGCGCCTTGGTCGGCTGGACGTACCCGGTTTCGTCGATGGCGCGCGATTGCAGCAGCCACTCCTCGCCGTTCCAGGTGGTGTCGAGGTAGAAGCGGGCCAGCGCCTTGTTCGCGCCGTCCTGTGCCAGACGTGCGGTTTCCCAAGTCATGCCGCCATCCTTCGACACGTCGACGCGGGTGATCTTGCCATGGCCGGACCACGCCATGCCGGTGATGACCACCGGGCCGTGACCGTGCTTGATCGGAGCCTGCGGGCTGGGCGAGGTGACCACGGATTTCGCATCCATGACCCAAGTCCACTTGCGCGAGGTGCCGTCGGCCAGCGTGTCGGTGTACTTCGACGTCTCTTCGCGGGATTCAACGGCGGCATTCGTCACTTCGACGCGGCGCAACCATTTGACCCACATGTTGCCTTCCCAACCGGGAACGACAAGGCGGACCGGGTAGCCATGCTCCTTGCGAAGGGCTTCGCCATTGGCCTTGAAGGCCACCAGCACGTCGTCCATCGCCTTTTCCATCGGCATGGACCGCCCGTTGGAGGACGCATCCGCGCCCTCGACGTAGACCCACTTGTCCTTGAGGTCGCCCGCAGCATCCAGACCGGCCTCGGCCAGCAGGGTGCGCAGGGGCACGCCGGTGTATTCCATGTTGTGGATCATGCCGTGGGTGAACTGCGCGCCGTTCAGCTGCGCGCCCGCCCATTCCATGCCCGTGTTCGCGGCGCATTCGCAGAAGTAGACATGCTGCTCGCGCGGGAACCGCTCGAGATCCTCGTAGGTAAAGACCAGCGGCTTGTCGACCAGACCGTTGATCATCAGGCGATAGTCTTCCTTCGCCAGTTCGATCGCGCCGGAGTGGTGGCGTTCAAAGGCGCAGCCTGCCGGGGTGATCGTGCCGTCCAGCGCGTGGATCGGCGTGAAGTTGATCGAAGAGATCGTGTCGGCGGTCAGCCATTCCACGTTGCGACGGATCACGTCGTCCTCGAACTTGATCGGCAGGCCGTAGGGCGTGGCGTCAACACCATCGCCGAAGGACGAGGCCCAGGACTGGACCTCGGTGATCAGCGGATCGGGATCCGCAGCGCGCGCGGCGGTCGCTGCCACCGCCCCTGCCCCCAGCGCGGCGGCGCTGGTCAGGAACTGGCGGCGCGAGGTGCCCTTGTTCTCTGTGCTCATGTTGTTCTCCTCCATGAAGGATTCCTGTGACCAGGCTTACGCGCCGACCACTTCGACGCTGTTGTTGGGCTCGAGAGTGACCGTGCCCAGCTTCTTGATGTGGCTTTCGACGACGTCCCAGATCTGCGGGCCCTCGGTGCCCTCGTTCACCGACGCCCAACCGGCGACGATGTAGGTCTTGGACGGATCAATGGCTTCGCCCGTCTTCAGCAGGGTCATGTCGCTGATGCGCTCGCCCTGCGGCTTGGTCACGTCGATGCGGTAGCCCATGCCACCGATGCGGACCATGTCCCCGCCCTGCTGGTAGTAGGGATCGGGGTTGAAGATGTTGTCGGCCACGTCCTCGAGGATCACCTTGATGAATTCGCCCGTCATTTCAGAGCGATACGCCTCGCCATAGGTCATCGAGGTGACGTTCCAGATGTCCTCGCGGGTGATGTTGTCGCCCGGGTTCAGCGACGGCCCCCAGCGCACGCCGGGGCTCATGGCGATGTCGGCCTCGCGCTCGGACATGAGCGCGTTGCAGATCAGGTCATCCCAAGTGCCGTTGAAGTTGCCGCGGCGGTACAGAAGCTCGTCGGTGGTGCCGATGACCTCTTCCAGCTCGGCCTTGTAGGGGGCGCGCTGCTCTTCGATGAGAGCAGTCATGTTGGCGTCGGGCGTGATGACGTCCGAGAAGATCGGGATCAGCTTGTGGCGGAAGCCCATCATGCGCCCGTCGCGCACGTCGAGGTCGACGCGGGACACGAACTTGCCATTCGACCCGGAGGCGATGATGATCGTCTCGCCCACCAGAACCGGTTCCGGCAGCGCGTCATGAGTGTGCCCCGACAGGATCACGTCGATGCCCTTGACGATCGACGCCATCTTCTTGTCCACGTCGAAACCGTTGTGCGACAGGGCAACGACCAGCTCGGCGCCCTGGGCGCGGACCTCGTCGACCATCGCCTGCATGTTCTCGTCGCGGATGCCAAAGGAGAACTCCGGGAACATCCAGCGCGGGTTCGCGATGGGCATGTAGGGGAAGGCCTGACCGATAACGGCGATCTTCACCCCGCCACGTTCAAAGAACTTGTACGGCGGGAACAGGTCGGGCAGCGGCTCGTCCCATTCGGCGTCAAAGATATTCTGACCCAGTGCGGCAAACGGCAGGCCCTGCACCAGCTCGGTCACACGCTCGGAACCGAGGGTGAATTCCCAGTGGAAGGTCATCGCATCGGGCTTCAGCCCGTTCATGACGTTGACCATGTCCTGACCTTCGGTCTGGTAGCAGGTGTAGGACCCATGCCAGGTGTCGCCGCCGTCCAGCAGCAGCGCGTCGGGGCGGTCGGCCCGGATCGCGTTCACAACCGTCGCCACGCGGTCGAGGCCACCGACCTTTCCGTAAGCCTTTGCCAGCGCAGAGAAGTCACCGGACGAGAGGGCGTAATGGGAGGGGGAGCCATCGTCGATGCCGTAAAGCCTGCGGAAGTCGGCACCGGTCACGTGCGGCACCTGGCCGCGATTGTCGCCAACACCGATGTTGACCGACGGTTCGCGGAAATAGATGGGCATCAGCTGCGCATGGATGTCGGTGACGTGGATCAGGCTGACGTTGCCAAAGGTGTCGAATTGCAGCAGCTGGTCTTGGGTCAGGCTTTGCTGTGCGGCCAGCCGCGCCCAGTTGCCAAAGCCCGAGGCCCCGACCATCGCCGAAGCCGCCATGGACACCTGCAGGAAATCGCGTCTTGAGATCATGGGGAGGGTCTTTCTCTCATGACACACATGCGCATGTGTGAATAAGTTATGAACGGGAAACCCCGCGCGTCAACCGAACGCGCGGGGCGAGTTTGGATCAGTTGCGGACGGACGGAGATTCGACCGACAGGCCGTTGCCGCGCGATGCCACGTACAGCTCCAGTGCCAGGAATTCCGGCGAACCGGGCTTGTAGGTTTCGGCGCGGGTGTCACGCACGCATCCCTTGAAGCGACCATGGGTGGAGGTCATCTTCGTGTCTTTCAGACGATACACCGGGAAACCGTTGGTCTGGCCCTGCGAAAGATGGTCCGAACGGATGTAGTTGCCGTAGTTCTGCTCGTGGCAGGACGCGCAGGACAGGTCGAGGATACCGGTACGGGTGTAGTACAGTTCCTTGCCCTGGGCCCACATGTCCGCGACGGGACCGTCGATGGCCACGTTCATCGGCTTGCCACGCGCCACCGAAGACAGCAGCGTTTCCGTCCAGACGGCCGGTTCCGCGTCGTACTTCCACGCTTCTGCACCCATGCGGTTGGTGCGGCAGTCGTTGAACTGCATCTGAAGGTTGCGGACCTCGCCAGCGGCTTCGTTCCACTTCGGATAGACGGTGCGCACTTCGGCCATGTCTTCCGGAGCGCCGTGGCAGTCCGCGCAGGACTTGCCTTCGGAGCCATCGGCGGTGTTCCAGATGTCGCGCGCCTGATCGACGTAGATCATGCCCGGATTGTCGAAATCGTCCATTTCCATGGCCTGGGTTTCGTCATCGCGGAAGTGCCAGCCCGAATAGATCGTGTCCAGCGCGCCTTCGAGATGTGCCGGGGCGTCGGTCTTGGTGGTGATTTCGAGGTCACCGTTGATGACGAGGGTGTCGTCATCGGCTTCGGCAAAGGCTGCCGGAGCAATCAGCAGTGCGGCAATCGCCGTCAGTGCCGTGAATTTCATGTTATTCCCTCCCAATTGGCACTCCCTGCCCCGCGCGACGCGGGACAGGGAAGATCATTCAGCCGATGGTCACGGGCTTGCTGTCCTCGTAGACAGAGCCGTCATCATCGTACCAGGTGAACTTGAATTCGCCGGCTTCCGGGATGGTCGCTTCGAATTCGAAGTAAGGGTTGGTCGAGATCGCCGGTTCCAGCGTGATGTCGATCACGCTCTGACCGTTGTACTCACAGGTGAAGCGGTTGATGATCGACCGCGGGATCACGTTGCCCGAGCTGTCCTTGCGCTGGCCCGATTCCATCGGGTGCGAGATCAGGGTCTTCAGCGTCACGGCTTCGCCAGCTGCTGCCGACTTCGGGGCCTTGACGCGGGGTTTGACGCCGTCTGCCATGTTCTTGTCTCCTGAGATGTCTGAGTTAGCCGCCGCAGCCGCCGATGGTGACCTTCACGGTCTTCGACGCCTTTGCAAAGGAGCCGTCGGCCAGCTTGGCCACGGCGATCACGTCCTGCGTACCGGCAAGGCGGATACGTGTGGACGCAGCCTGCGATGCGGCCAGCGGGCCGAAGTTGAAGGTCGCGACACCCGGTGTCGGGTTGCCGGCCGCGATCAGCAGGATCGCCGAAGCGCCTTCTGCCGAGACGGAGACCGGAACGGTGTTGCCGTTCTCGGCGATTTCCGGAGCGTCCAGCTCCACACCGGCGTCGGCCAGTGCGGCACCGCCGGTGAATTCGTTGATGACGTCCTCTGCCGCCGCATGTGCGCGGAACGGCAGGATGGTCAGCAGTGCTGCGCCGGCACCCAGTGCCAACGTCTCACGACGCGTGAAGTCCATGCGTTTTCTCCTTGAAACTATGCGATCAGCTGTCCTGAAGGGTCATCAGGAACGCGACCACGTCTTCCACTTCCTGAGCCGAGAGGATCGGCTTGATATCGCCCTCCACGGCCTTGCCGGTGTAATCCTGACCCGGGCGGTTGAAGCCACTGGTCTTGTAGAAGGCGGGCATCACCGTGCCTTCGAACATCATTTTCGGGTTCACCACGAGCCCGCGCAGCTCTGCCTCGGAACGGTATCCACCGACGCCATCAAGGGTCGGGCCGACCGTGCCGTGGAACGGTGCGCTGCTCAGCGCAGTCACCGCGTGGCAGGCCACACAGTTGCCGAGACCACGGTTGGTCATGACCTTTGCGCCATTTTCCGCATCGCCTGCAGTCCCGGTCAGTGATGCTTCGATCTGGCCGTCCTCGCCGAACTGCACGGTGTCGGGGGTCACGTCCTCTGCGAAGGCCGCGCCTGCCATAAGCACCGCGACCGCTGTAATCGTAGTAAGCCTCATTTTCCCTCCCTAGGCTTGCGAGCCCATACAAGGGCTCAACCTCATACCGGCTGGTGTATACCGTAGGCCACCGGAGGCCCGTCACGCAACAACAAATTCACAGTTGTGAATTAATGCTGTGCAAACACACGCGCCAAGGGTGATCTTTCCTCGAAGGATACACATGACCTTGGCGGCACGTTCACCGCCAAAAATTAACAAAATCAAAATATTGAAACGATGACCTTGAAGAATTTGAAACACGCCCAAGCTGAAGAATCCTCCGGCAACCCGCCGGTTCCAGAACGCCCAAAACCGCAAACCTTGGCCCTCCCCTCCCCGGACAGAAAGAAATTCGACCCGCCACGGGACCGTTGCCGGGAACGTTCCGCACATCCCGCGCAGCACCTGCTGAACGGGCGGAATTCGCCGATGGAATCAGCCGAACGATTCGGCGCGTTCAGTCCGTCGAACCGTTCGAACGCTCCTGGATTCGCCGCGCGTGGTAACGCTGGAAATCCTCGCCGGTCTCTGCTTCCATGTCGTAGCGCTTCTCCAGAACCCAGGTGTACATGTCGCGCGTCGTCCCCTTGCCGAACGCGCCCGGCATGATCGCGACAGCGGCATCGACCGCAGACGTGCCCTCGGCGACCTCCTCCGGCAGGAAGACCACGCTCGGCGTGAACAGCACCCGCCATTTCCGCGCCATCTGTTTCTCGGACAGCACCTCGCCATCCAGGTCCGTCACCTCGGTGTCACCATGCAGGTTCAACTGCACGACAAAGAAATTCTCGTCGATGAACTGCGACAGCTCGGGATCGGAATAGACCTCCTCGTGCATCTGGTGGCAGTAGATGCAGCCGTTCTGCTCGAACATCAGGACAAAGCGTTTGCCTGCCGCGTTGGCTTCTCCAAGGTCCTCGCGCAGATCCTTGAAGGTGTCATGCATGAAGGGTTCCTTGTAGAGCCCGTCATCGCCCTTCTCTGCCGCCCAGACGGGCAACGAGACGGGCAACGCCATGGCGGCCATCACCGCCGCACCGATCCATGCCTTCATCACAAAGTCCTCCCTTGATGGCCAACGGGCCGTAATCCACAGACGGTCAGCTGAGCGATGTCCAGCTCGGGAATGTCTCGATCATCCACTGAGCGATCAGGTTCACGCTATCCGTCGCGATGAGAATAGCAAAGAGGATCAGCATCGCCCCCATCACCTTCTCGACATATTGAAGTTTGCTGCGGTGCCGCGCGGTCCACTTCAGGAACGGCCCCGAGAACAGCGCGGCGATCACGAAGGGCGCGGTCATGCCGACGCCGTAGACAAAGAGCAGCAGACCGCCGCGTGCGATGTCCCCCATGCCCGAGGCGATCATCAGGATCGAGGCAAGCGCAGGACCGACACAGGGCGTCCAGCCAAAGCCGAACGCCAGCCCCATCACGTAGGCCCCCATCACCGAGGTCGGCTCTGCCTTGCTCTCCAGGCGCGCCTCCCGATACAGCAGCCCGATCTTGATGACGCCCAGGAAATGCAGGCCGAACACGAAGAGGATCGCCGCTGCGACGTAGGACAACGGCTGCTTCCAGTCGGCAAAGGCCTGCCCGACGGCCGTAGCGCCCATGCCCAGCAGAACAAAGATCGTGGTGACCCCGGCAGCAAAGAACACGGCTGACAGGATCAGGCGGCGTTGAGCGCCAGGAGTGATTCCGGCATCATCGCGCAACTCGTTCATGGAAATCCCGGCCATGTAGCACAGGTAAAACGGCACCATCGGAAGGATGCACGGCGTGAAAAAGCTCAAAAGCCCGGCGAGAGCCGCGCCCGCAAACGAAATATCAAGCATCCCGGATGCCCTTCCTTGAACAATTCACATATTCATATTACGTTGTGCGAAAAGCATTCGTCAATTGGTGCATACATGGGCATACGCTTTCTTTCTGCCGGGCTCGCCCTGACAATGGCGACATCGGGGTCGCCTGCCCTTGCCAGCGATGTCTCCCTCGTCATGGTCGAACAAAGGGGGTGCGCCTATTGCGCCGCCTGGAACGACGAAATCGCCCCGGCCTATCCCAACACCGCCGAGGGCCGCTATGCCCCGCTGCTGCGCGCGGACTTGCGTCAAGCGCCGCCCGATGGCATGAGCTATGCCCGCAGCGTGACCTTTACGCCAACATTCATACTTATGGAGGATGGCCAGGAGATCGCCCGCATGGAAGGATACGTCGGCCAAGATTTCTTCTGGCCCGTGTTCTCCCGACTTCTGGAAACCCATACGGATTTCGAACCGACACCGAACGACCAATAAGAGCGGCAGGGACAGAGATGCCATTACCGGTATTGCGCAGCGATCTGACAGAGGACGAACTCGAAGAGATCGTGGATCAGGCGACGACCGCATCGTCCTTCCTGAAGGCGATCAGCCACGAGGGCCGCCTGATGATCCTGTGCCACCTCGTCACCGGCGAGAAATCCGTCACGGAACTCGAAGAACTGCTGTCCGCCCGGCAGGCCGCCGTCAGCCAGCAACTCTCCCGTCTGCGCCTCGAGGGGCTCGTCATTCCCCGTCGCGACGGCAAGGCGATCTATTACAGCCTCGCCGACGACCGCCCGCGCAAGATGCTGGAAACGGTATACGAGCTTTTCTGCGGCGCCGAGGACAAGTGACGCAAAGGGCGCTGCCCGCCGAAGCATTTCCTTGAATTCATCTGCCGTTTTCCGCATATTCGACCAACCACGTCAGGTCGGGAGGAGGGCTCTGGCATGCTGGACATCATTGGTGAGCACAACGTCGTGGCCTTGATCGGCCTTGGCAGCGGGGTGCTTCTGGGCCTCGCCGCCCGCCTTGGCCGGTTCTGTACACTCGGTGCCATCGAAGATGCACTGTACGGCGGTTCGACTGTGCGCATGCGGATGTGGGGCGTGGCCATCGGTCTCGCCATCCTCGGCAGCTTTGCCCTGATGGCCACCGGACGTCTTGTCGACTCCCAGACCTACTACCTCTCGATCCGATGGATGCCGCTGGCCTCCATCCTGGGCGGACTGATCTTCGGCTACGGCATGGCACTGGCCGGAAACTGCGGCTACGGAGCGATTGCCCGCTTGGGTGGCGGCGATCTGCGCAGCTTCGTGATCGTCCTGGTGATGGGCGTGTCGACCTTCGTCGTCCTGTCCGGCCCACTCGCCCCCCTGCGCGACATGGTCTTTCCGCAAACGCCGGTCACCACCGAGGTCGCCCCGGGCATCGCCCATCAGCTGTCGGCCATGTCGGGCCTTTCAGTCAACGCGATCGGCATGGCGATCGGCGCACTGATCCTTGCGGGTTCGGCCGCATCCAGACCGCTCTGGGCGAAGCCCGCGCGGGTCGCCTGGGCAGCCGCCGTCGGCGCGTCCGTGGTTCTGGCCTGGGCCGGCACAAGCTGGGTGGCCCGCGACGGGTTCGAAGCATTGCCGGTGGTCTCGCACAGTTTCGCCGCCCCGCTGGGGGATACCATCCTGTGGTGGATGACCGGCTCCGCAAGACCACTGTCCTTCGCGGTGGGCTCGGTGGCCGGTGTCTGGGCCGGGGCCTTCATCGGATCGCTCATCAAGGGTCACTTCCGTTGGGAAGCCTGCGAAGATCCGCGCGAACTGCGCCGCCAGATCCTCGGCGCGGCCCTGATGGGTGGCGGTGCCGTGATCGCCCTCGGCTGTTCCATCGGGCAGGGTCTGTCGGCCTTCTCGGTGCTGGCGCTGTCCGCACCGGTCACCTTCGCCGCCATCTTCGCCGGAGCGGCCCTCGGCCTGCGCCAGCTCATCGTCGGCTTTCAACCCGCCGAATGACCTCCTGGCGGCAGCGCCGCGCCTCCCCTGCCTTCATCTTGATGAAAATACCTCGGAGGTCCGGAGGCAGCGCCTCCG
>NZ_JBNAGB010000039.1:0-26610 GCF_049800975.1 Sagittula sp. S175 | reverse complement strand
TGTCGGCCGCGTTTGCCGGTCGGCGCAGCATCCCAGATCATCTCGGGATCGAACCAGATTGTCAGCGAGCCTCGACGCTTGAGCGCTTCATTATAGGCTGGCCAGTTCCTGGTCTTGTAGGTCGGGGGTGTGGGTCTGCTCATGTCGTCCAGCTACCACGCTGGATTCACGACATGAATCCCTCACAGGATTTGTGCAACAGAGCCAGGCCCGGCTGCTTGATCCCCAGCTTGGGCAAGAAACTCTCGTTACACCAGCGGCCCAGGTTGCGGCCATAGCCGCCATTGGCGCTGTAGCTGAAGTCTCGGAAAAGGCGTGTGCCGCTTCTGCGACTTTCCACGAAGTCAAGAAAGCCAAGGCGGATCAACTCCGTATGCAGCGGCACCTTGCGCCGTCCCGCCTTCGACTTGACGCTCTTGGTGTCGTCGCCTTCGTCGGTGATGTTCAGGAACCATGTGTCACCGTCCTGCTTCACATCGGCAATGTCGAGTTGGCAAATCTCGTTCAGACGCGACCCGGTGAACATGCCCAAGAGCATTCCCCACTTGTGGCTGTCTTTGCGGACCAGCCCGGACGGGTTTTCCGTCAATTCGGTGTAGATCAGGCGCAGTTGGTCCGGTGTGAAGGGCTTGCGCTCGCTCGCGCTGTCTTTCTCCTTTTTCACCTTCATCCCTTCAAAGAGCGTATTGGGTGAGTGCCCGTGTCGCTCTGCCCAGTCGAAGAACATCTTGAACATCTGGATGTGACTGTTGATCGTCTTTGGAGAAATCTTCTTCTGCCCCAGGACTTTGATGACTTCGCTGAGAGGCAGATCCTTCAAGGCGGGCTGGGTATTCCGGCTGGACGGTAGCTGTTGCAGCACCTTCTTCACCTCGCTCGCATCCTGCTTGCTGATCGTGGCGAGTAGCCGCTCGCGCCCGAAGTGCTCGACCAAAATGTTAAGGTACGCGGCGTTTTGCTTGGTCGTCTTTTCGGCCCATTGGCGGGAATGCTCTAGGAGGAAATCGTCCAGCGCAGCACCGAGGGGCGTGGAGGCCGCTAGGGCGGGTGCAGGAGGGCGGCTAGCGATTTTCGGGGTGTCGGATAGGGAGAAGGTCTCGAAGCGCTCAGCGGCCTCCAGAACGGCTCTCAGCGCGGCCTCGCGCCAGTGGCGGACTTCCGATTGAAGCCTGTCCGCGTTATCGGACCAAACCGCCTCGCTCAAGCCAACATCGCTGCGGAACCGCTGGACGGTTGTAGACAGGTACTCGTCGGAAAGGTCTGTGAAGCCGTGTTTGGTCGCGTCTTGATATATCGCTATCTCTTCCTTCGCGGCTTCCAAGAAAGCGGGCGATAGTCCCTTGTCGTTTAGGGTCTCAAGATACCTGTCCCGCTGGGCGGCGAAGTAGTCCTTCATCTTTGACCTTATCTCGTCATGTCGAAGTCTGGCCAATGCTTCATGATCCCTGATCAGTCGCCCGCAGGATGCGATATATCTGGCGAGATCACCAGCTTTGTCTGGGCACTTGGTTCTAAGAGACAGGCGCAAGGTTCTTCGCCCTTCGCAGTCTTGGCCGGGTAGGGGCCACCGGAAGTAGAAGATGCCATGGCGTGACTGGCTGAGGTAGGATGACAGCAGCATTGGGTGTGTCCCACTTTGTGTCACACTCGACCATCAAGCCGCTAACTGTCTGATTTAGAAAGATATGGAGGCGAGTACCGGAATCGAACCGGTCTACACGGATTTGCAATCCGCTGCGTAACCTCTCCGCCAACTCGCCCCGCTGCCGGCCCGGTGAGGTTCTTCCGGGCTGGGGTAGGGGGCTTCTAAAGCGACGCGTCGCGGTTCGCAAGTCGGATTTCGCACCCTCCGTGGTGGTTTTCTTGCGTGAGCTGCCGGGTGCGACGATCACGATGCAAGTTTGATCGGCTGGGACATTGCCGCCAAGGGACACTTGTGGCAGAACGCTTGCCAAGGTCTCTGAACGAAAGAGTTTAGTGCATGAGCGACTTTGCCACACGACGCCGCATGATGGTCGATACCCAGGTTCGCCCGTCTGATGTCACAGAATTCCCGATCATCGACGCGATGCTGACGGTCCCGCGCGAGGCCTTTGTGCCGCGTGATCGAATCGAGGCTGCCTATGTCAGCGAACATGTGGAACTGGGGAAGGGTCGCGTCCTGCTGGATCCGCGCGTTTTTGCGAAGATGCTCGATGCGCTGGACGTTTCGAACAACGACCTGGTTCTCGATCTGGGCGCTGGCTACGGCTATTCGTCCGCGGTGATCGCACGCATCGCGGAGGCGGTTGTCGCCGTTGAAGATGATGAGACCCGTCACGACGAAGCACAGGCGCTGTTGACCGAGCACCATGCCGACAACGTCATCCTGCACAACGCGCCGCTGACAGAGGGTGCCGCCGAACACGGTCCCTACGATGTCATCATCATCGAAGGCGGGGTCGAAGTGCTTCCTGCCGCGATCGAGGCGCAGCTCAAGGAAGGTGGCCGAATGGCGGTGATCTTCATGGAAGGCGCGCTGGGCACCGTCAAGGTCGGCCACAAGATCGACGGCGTGATCAACTGGCGGTACGCTTTCAACGGGACGGCACCCGTGCTGCCCGGTTTCGAGACAGTCGAAGAATTCGCGTTCTGACCGTCTGAACGACGGCGCGCACATCGAGGGGTAGGGCAAGATGGTGTTGGACAGGATTCGCGCAGGATGCGTGAAGAAGGTCGCAGTTGCGGCCATCTCGATGACTGTGGCCAGCACGGTCTGGACCGCCGCCTGGGCAGAGACCCTGGCCGAAACGCTGACCTACACCTACATGCATAGCGGCGTGGTGGATCAGAACCGCGCGCTCTTGCGGGCGGCGGATGAAGATGTCGCACAGGCGCTGGCCTCGATGCGCCCGATCCTGAACTGGACCGGGCAAGTCCGCCGTCAGTATGGCACCGCCGGAACGTCCACCATCACGCAACGGACCAGCACCTGGGATGCCACGGTGGGCCTGTCGGCGGAACTGGTCCTCTATCAGGGCAACCGTCGCAAGCTGGGCATCGACGCCGCGAAGGAGGCCGTTCTTTCGGCCCGTGGCGATCTGCTGTCGGCGGAGCAGACGGTTTTGTTGCGGGCCGCAGTGGCCTTCCTGTCGATCCGCGAGGCGGCGGAAACGCTTGGCCTGCGTCAGAACAACGTGCGCGTGATCCGTCAGGAAGTGCGCGCGGCGAACGATCGGTTCGACGTGGGCGAGGTGACCCGCACTGACGTGGCCTTGGCCGAGGCGCGGCTGGCCGCAGCCGTGGCTGCTCTGGCAGCTGCCGAAGGGAACCTGATCGTCGCCGGGGAGGAGTTCCATGCGGCGGTGGGCCGCGATCCCGGCAAGCTTGTGACCCCGTCGAAACTGCCGAGCCTGCCGTCGAGCGTCGAAGACGCAAAAACACAGGCCGTGCGCCGTCATCCTGATATGATCGCCGCCCAGCACAGCGTGGCAGTGGCGGAATTGAACGTGCTGATTGCCGAGGGCGCGATGAAGCCGACACTTTCGGTGACCGGCAGCTACGGCGTCACGAACGAATTCGACAACGGCGATTTTTCGCGCGGGGGGACCGTCGCCCTTCAGGGATCCGGGCCGATCTATCGCGGCGGAGAGCTTTCGTCGCTGGTGCGTCAGGCTCTGGCCCGCCGGGATCAGGCGCGCGCTGGCCTGCACGTGGTTCGATTGTCGATCGAACAGGGCGTCGGCAACGCCTATGCGCAACTGCGCGTCGCTCGTGCCAACAAGTCGTCTTTCCAGGAGCAGGTGCGCGCCGCGCAGACGGCCTTCCAAGGCGTGCGCGAAGAGGCGAAGCTGGGTGCGCGGACGACCTTGGACGTGCTGGACGCTGAACAGGAACTTCTGGACGCGCGGGCGAATCTGATCGCCGCCGAAGTGGCTGAATTCCAGGCGGCCTATCAGGTCTTGGCCGCGATTGGCTTGATGACGGCGGATGCGCTGCGTCTGGACGTGCCGCAGTTCGACCCGTCGGCGTATTACAATCTGGTGAAAACTGCGCCAATGGCGCGCAGCAAGCAGGGGCAGGAGCTGGATCGTGTCCTTCGTGCCCTCGGAAAAGATTAGTTTTTTCCACTTCTGTTGTGCGACTCTGACCGAGAGGTTAAGCTGATCGTCGAGGCCAGAGTGGTATAATAATGTCAGACCCCGTCACCAACGTTGAAATAGAGGATATTCTATCCTCGATCCGGCGACTCGTTTCCGAGGATGACGTGCCGCGACCCGTTCCTACCCGAGAAGCGAAGCGCGTGGACCGGCTGGTGCTGACGCCGTCCCTGCGTGTGAAAGACCAGCCCGAGCTGAAGGCGGCACCCATGCCGCCGATCATTCTGTCGCGTGCGACCCGCGCGCGGGAGGATGCGGCAGCGAAGGGGCCGTCTCTGTTGGCACAACTGGTGCAGGAAGAAGTGGCGCGCGCCATGACGGACCGAAACGAGGATCCGTTTGGATTGGCCGCGGAGGTCGTGCAATCCACGACCGCCAGGCCAGAGACTCTGCGACTGTCGGAACCCTTGGACTTGGGGTCGGTGAGTTTGCGTTCGTCCGAAGACTTGGCGAAGCGGGACGTTCAGGACGTTTCCGTAGATGTGTCAGAGGACCTTGGCGATTTCGATGCAGAGATTTTGGACGCAGAACCGCTTGCCGCAGCGGTCGATGAGGATGTCGACGACATTTCTCTCGAAGCGATGCTGGATGATGAGGCTGGTGCCGTTGAAACCGAAATCGATCTGACGGCAGCATTGGCGGAGGAAACGGAGACGCCGGAGCCATCGTTTGCTGTCGATGAGGCGCTTGAACGCAAGATCGCCGCGCTGGAAGCGCTGGTGCGGGGGCGTAGCGAGGCGCCGCAACCGGAAATCGCCGACGACGTCTCGGAAGATGACGTTGCGGCAGAACACGACGCCGGGGCGCTCGACCTGGACAAGCTGATCGAAGCGGTTGAGCAAATCACGGAAGAAACGACCGAAGACGCGATCCACGACGAGGAGGCCGTCGACGAGGACGCCGCCGAAGGCGAGGACGATGTAAGCGAAGAGGTCTTTGCCGAAGCTGCGGAAACTCTGGTATCCGACGCGGAAATCGAGGCACGGGATGAGGAGGCGCGGGTCACGCTGAAGCTTGTGCAGCAAGCGCCTGAGGTCGCCCAGTCGGTCGAAAGCCTGATCGAATGGGAGGATGTCGCCCCGGCGCCGGAAGATGCGTCGCAGGTCCCGCAGGTGGTCGAGGTCGAAGAGGATCCCTGGCAGCCGGCCCAGGCCGATGCCGATGCCGAGGTCATGGCGTCCCAGACACGCGACGACGTGCCGATGATCGACGAGGCTATGCTGCGCGAGATGGTGTCGGACATCGTGCGTCAGGAATTGCAGGGCGTTCTGGGCGAACGCATCACGCGCAACGTGCGCAAGTTGGTGCGTCGCGAGATCCATCGCGTGATGATGACGCAGGATTTCGACTGAGGTCCGGACAGGTTCATTAAAACGAAAGGCCCGCTGAATGCGGGCCTTTTTTGTATGGGTTGCTGCTGTGTCACACGGAATCTAGGCGGCACCAAAAGAAAAACCCGCTCTGGCAGCGAGCGGGTTTTCTCGAGTTGGGTCGTTTTGGTCGGGTGTCAGGCGGCTTCGGCCTGCTGAGCGGCATTGCGGCGCTCACTCTCTTCGCGCGACAGCGCGACGGAGGTGCGGATGCCCTTCGACACGAATTCCATCAGGCCCGACACGACACGCTCGTTCGGGTCAATTCCAGCACAGGAAAGTACTTCACGGCCATCACGCGAGCGCGCCCAGCGGGCGATCTGCTCGGGGCCATTTCCGTACTTCTTGTCATCGGCAATCGCATCGTCCAGAGCAGCCAAGACCACGGCGGCGAACAGCTTGCGCGCGCGGTTGCCTTGCTCGGCGTTGAATGCGGTACCGTCAACGAAATCTCTCATCTTGCGACCTTTGATTATTGCTCTTGTCTTTTCCGGCGTGAGGCGGGTTATGGCGCATTCGCAGCGATTCGGATACCCCGTTGCTGCATAGCTCCCATGCATTTTGCACATATCTTTCTGCAATTGCACACGACATATCGTTGTCTTGCCAGCCGGCGACTGGCCAGATATAGGGCGTGCCTGACTACCATCAACCTTTTGCCACGGAAAAGCCACAATGCCCAAGATCAACGGAAACGAGATCCGTCCGGGAAACGTTCTGGAGCACGACGGCCATCTTTGGGCCGCGGTCAAGGTCGACCATGTGAAGCCCGGCAAGGGCGGCGCCTTTGCGCAGGTCGAGCTCAAGAACCTTCGTAACGGATCGAAACTTAACGAACGCTTTCGGTCGGCTGACAAGGTCGAGCGCGTGCGCCTCGAACAGAAGGACATGCAGTTCCTCTACGAAGCCGACGGCCGCCTGACCTTCATGGACGCGGAAACCTACGAGCAGGTCGAACTGGACGCCGACATCCTCGGCGAGCGTCGCCCGTTCCTTCAGGACGGCATGACCATCGTCGTGGAATTCCACGAGGCCGAGGCGCTGAACGCGACCCTGCCGCAGAAGGTCATCTGCGAAATCGTCGAGACCGAGCCGGTCGTGAAAGGCCAGACGGCGGCCAACAGCTTCAAGCCCGCCGTGCTGGACAATGGCGTGCGCGTGACGGTTCCACCGTTCATCGCACAGGGCGAGAAGATCGTCGTGAACACCGAAACGATGGAATATTCCGAACGCGCATAACGCGTGCGGCCAACTTCGTTCCCCGTGCAACCGCCGGGGGCGATATATCAGACAGAGAGGCCTCCGGCATCCCAGCCAGGAGGCCTTTTTCATGATTACCCAAGCCACAGACGACGACCTGCCGGACCTCGTGCCGCTGCTGCGGGCGTTGAACGCGCTGCATGTGACCCACGTCCCGGATCGCTTTCACGATCAGGCCAGCGATGCGGCGCTGCTGGAGGTGCTGCGTGGCGCTCGGGCGCAGGGGGCGCGGTTCCTTGTCTACCGGACGGAAGGCGTGGCGCGGGGCTACCTGAAGTGGCAACCCATGCCCGCCGGGGTCGCCGCGCTGGAGCACCCGACACGGCAGGCGGTTCTGGATCACATCTACGTCGAACCGATCTGGCGCAGGCGGGGCCTTGCCTCGCGTCTGATTGCGCGGTTCGAGGCCGAGATCGCCGCTGACTTCGACGGCTGGGTGGTGCGCGTACATGCCTTCAACCGCGCCTCTGCCGCGCTGATGCAGCGGCATGGCGCGGTGCTGGCGGTGCAGGCCTATGCCAAGTCGGTGGCAGGGTAAGTCACCGTCGCACCAGCGGCCTGCATCGGCCCCGTGGCGCGGTCGAAGCGCAGGTAGGCGATGCCCGCGCCGTTCGCCTGCGTGTAGAGGGTTCCGACGCTTTTGCCCTCTGCCGTGATCTCGGTGCCAAGGGGCGCCGCCCCGTCGACCGCCACGCGGGCGAGGCCCTTGCGCAGTTCGGTCTTGTGCTTCATCCGGGCGGTGACCTCCTGCCCGACGTAACAGCCCTTCTTGAAGTCGACGCCGTTCAGGCGTTCGAACCCGGCTTCGAGGATGAAGGTGTCGGGGGTCAGCTCCACGCCGGTTTCCGGCACGCAGGCGGCGACACGCAGGGCGTTCCAGTCCACGTCTTCGCCCGGCTGACCGTGATAGCCGCGCCACCCCAGCGCCGCGTTGCGCGGGTCGGCAAAGGCACCTTCGGGCGGGAGGCCAAGGCCACGGGTCACGGTCAGGTCGGTCGGCGTGATCTGCACGTCCGAGCGGAGTTTGTACATGGTCAGAAGCGGCAGGAGTTGCGTGGCCTGACCGGCTTCGGCGTCGATCAGGATGTCGTCGCCGTCCGGCACAAGGAAGAAGTCGGCGCGATACTTGCCCTGCGGCGTCAGGATTGCAGAGTAGACGAGGCCCTGGTCCAGCTTGTCCACGTCATTGGTGACGAGGCCCTGCAGGAAGTGGCGGGCGTCGGAGCCGCTGACCCGGAGCACCTTGCGCGCGTTGTCGGACATGTCTTTCCCCTGTCTGTTTGCGGTGACATATAGGCGCGAACACAGGGAGATGACAGGCCATGCGCGCACCGATCTCGGTGGTGGTTCCAACGCTGAACGCGGCGAGCGGCTTGCCCGCCTGCCTTGCGGCATTGGGGGAAGGGCTGAACGAGGGGTTGATCCGCGAGCTGATCGTCAGCGACGGAGGATCGACGGACGTCACCTTGCAGATCGCAGAGGCGGCGGGGGCGGAGGTAGTCCAAGGCCCCGCGTCCCGGGGCGGTCAACTGCGGCGCGGATGTGCGGCAGCGTCGGGCGACTGGCTGCTGGTGCTGCACGCGGATACGGTGCTGCTGCCGGGCTGGGCAGGTGCGGTGGCGGGCGTGCTGGGCACGGATCGCGCGTATTGGTTCACGCAGCGCTTTGACGGCGGCGGCATGGCGGCGCGGGTGGTGTCGGGCTGGGCGAATGCCCGGTCGCGGCTGGGCCTGCCCTATGGCGATCAGGGCCTGCTCTTGCGGCGTGAGGTCTATGAGGCGGTGGGCGGGTTCGCCGATATGCCGCTGATGGAGGACGTGGCCATGGCGCGGGCGCTGCGCGGGCGTCTGGCGGGGCTGGATGCGGTGGCCGAGACCTCGGCAGAGAAGTATCGCCGTCAGGGCTGGCTGCGGCGCGGAGGACGCAACCTGTGGACGCTGGCGCGCTACATGGCAGGCGTGGACCCGGAGCGGCTGGCGCGGGATTACCGGCGCTAGGCGCCAGGTGTCACGCGTCAGGCGTCGCGGGCGTCGTGCAGGGTGCGGGCGACCTCTGACTCGGGGCGGCGGTTGTCCCAGCCATCTTGCAGATCGTTGGCGCGGTATTCGCTGCGCACCCAGTCCTCGAACCCGATGTGCCCAAGCTTCAGCCGTTCGCCGTAGACGCGGAGGATGTAATCCTGGATGCCGGTCTTGGTGAAGTCGAGGTGGATGTACTTGAGGCCCAACTGCTTTTGCGCGACCTCAAGCGGCGCGTCTTCGAAGATCAGCAGGTACATGGCCGCCACCATGCCCGCCCGGTCGGCGCCGGATTTGCAGTGGAACATCATGGGCTTCTCGGCGGCCCGCAGGGCGTCGATGACGCCGATCAGCTTGTCGCGGGGAGCGGCGTTTCGCGCCCACAGTTTCGCGTTGACCAGTGTCATGCCGAGGGCATTCACGCTTTCCTCTTCAAAGAGGTAATGCGCCCGCACGTCCTCCCCGCGGAGGTTGATGACGGTCTTGATGCCCATCTTCGCGTATTTCTCGAACCGGGCGTGGGTCGGCTGGTTCGAGCGGTAGACCCCCGGCGCGATCTGCCAGAAGTTCGTCCAGAGCACGCGCAAAAACGCGTGGTCGAAGATGTGGTAGTGAAAGCGGGACCAGCGGCGTTCCACCGGGTCCGTGATGTCGGTGCCGAAGGAATGCCGGATGCGGCGCTCGGTTTCGGTCAGCTTGTCACGTAGTTTTGCCAGCATGCGCGCGGTCCCTTGCCTCAGGCGCGCGGTTTACGCGGCAAAGGGGCCGGTGTCCAGCAAAGGGCGCCGCGACAGCTATTGACGGCGCGTCGCGACGGGTGTTCGGTCGCCCGGCAATAATCAGAGAGGTGCCCCCATGACGCTGGCCAGCGGTCGTTCCCATATCGCCATTCCCGGGCCCTCGGTGATGCCGGATGCGGTGTTGCAGGCGATGCATCGCCCCGCGCCGGATATCTACGACCCGGAGTTGCTGACCATGGTGGAGGGGATCATCCCCGACCTGCGCTACGTCGCGCAGACCGAGCATCACGTGGCGATCTACATCTGCAATGGGCACGGGACGTGGGAGGCGTCGTTGTCCAACGTGGTCGCCCCGGGCGAGACGGTGCTGGTGCCGACCTGCGGGCGGTTCGGTCATGGCTGGGCGGATATCGCGCGCGGGCTGGGGGCGAAGGTCGAGATCCTCGAACACGGTCGGCAGACGCCGATCGACCCCGAGCGGGTGCGGCAGGCGTTGCTGGCGGACAAGGGGCTGGAAATCAAGGCGATTCTGGCGGTGCATGTGGACACGTCGTCCTCGGTCCGCTCGGACATCATGGCGCTGCGGCGCGTGCTGGAGGAGACCGGGCACCCGGCTCTGTTGATGGCGGATTGCGTGGCGTCCATGGGCTGTGACGTCTACCGGATGGATGCCTGGGGCGCGGATGTGACCGTGACCGCCAGCCAGAAGGGGCTGATGACGCCGCCGGGGCTGGGGTTCGTGTTCTTCAACGAGCGCGCCGCCGAGGTGCAGCGGGCGATGCCGCGTGTGTCGCGCTACTGGGACTGGCAGGGGCGGGCGAACCCGGAGTGGTTCTACCAGTACTTTGGCGGCACCGCGCCGACGCATCACCTGTACGGCCTGCGCGCTGCGCTGGACATGATCCGGGCCGAGGGGATGGACGCCATCTGGGCGCGCCACGAGCGGCTGGCGGGCGCGATCTGGACGGCGGTGGAGCATTGGGGCGAGGATGGTCCGATGCGGCTGAACATCGCCGAGCGGTCGCAGCGCTCGCATGCGGTGACGGCCCTGTCGCTGGGCAAGGGGCAGGGGGACCGGCTGCGCGCGTGGTGTCGCGACGTGGCGGGGGTGACGCTGGGCATCGGTCTGGGGGTCGAGGACCCGGAGGATCCCACGGCCTCTGGCTATTTCCGCATCGGTCACATGGGGCATGTGAATGCCCATATGGTGCTGGGTCTGCTGGGCGTGATGGAGGCGGGTTTGAGCGCGCTGGACATCCCGCACAAGCCGGGCGGTGTAGCGGCTGCGGCACAGGCGCTGGCGGTGCGCTGAACTCGTCCCCATGGCGCGCTCCCCTGATCGGGAGTTGCCCGATCCAAGAGAGAACGGGGCGCGGGCCATGAAGATCGGTGTGAGGTTTCAGACGTTGTCGGCGGGTGTCCCCAGCGTGCTGTCGCGTTCGCGGCGGTAGTGGTCTAGCCGCGAGATAAGGTGGTTCAGGACAGCGGCGATCACGAGGATCGGCAGCAGGCCCCATGCCGACCAGACGGCGACGAAGATCCACAGCAGGTTGACGAACAGCAGGATCATGTTGGCGGTCATGTAATCCTCGACCGGTTGCGGGTAATGTTCCATGGACCGTGCTCCTGTGAACAGCGGCGCAATCGCGGGCGCCTACGGGTTAACATGCAACAGGGCGATCCGTTCCCGCTCAGGTTACTCTTGAATTGCTGAACAGACCGTTAACGCGTCGGCCACGGGGGGATGCACGAGTTTTGGGGCTTTTCGACGTCCGCCAGAGGCCCCGGCACGGGGGCCGGGGCGGTCTGCGGTCAAGGGGTTTCAGGTGCGAGGTCCCGGGGCAGGCCCGGGACGGGTCTCAGGCGTCGCGGGCGCGGGCGAGGGCCTTTGGCAGGGCGTCGGCGAGGATCTCCATGTCCTCGGGCTTGCCCGCGCTGATGCGGATGCAGCGGTCCTGCGGCGCGACGAAGGGCATGCGGACGAAAACGCCGTCCTCGGCCAGTGCGGCCAGCACGCGGCGGGCGAAATCGCCGCCCTGACCGCAGTCCACCGCGACGAAGTTGGTGGCCGAGAGCAGGGTGCTCAGGCCATTGTCCTTTGCGATGCGGGCGATCTGGTCCTTGGAGTCGCCCACGAGGCGGATGACCTCTTCGAGCCATTCGTCGTCCTGCAAGCCGGCCAGCGCCCCGGCCAGCGCGGCGCGGTTCATGCCGAAATGGTTGCGGATCTTGTCGAAGGATTTGATGACCTCCGCCGCGCCCATGGCGTAACCCACGCGGGCGCCCGCCATGCCGTAGCCCTTTGAGAACGTGCGGAAGCGGATCACGCGCGGGTCGTCGGGGGCGATATCGGCAATGGCCTCGGCGGGGGCGAATTCGATGTAGGCCTCGTCGAGGAACAGCGTGCAGCCCTCAGGGAGGTCGTTCAGCGCGGTCTCGATCTCGGCCCCTTTCAGCCATGTGCCCATGGGGTTGTCGGGGTTCGACAGGTAGACGATCTTGGCGTTTTCCTGCGCGGCGCGGGCGATGAGGGTGGTCAGATCCTCGCGGTCGTCCTTGTAGGGGACCTTGTGCAGCACGCCGCCAAAGCCCGCGACGTGGTAGTTGAAGGTCGGGTAGGCGCCGTCGGAGGTGATGACCGCGTCGCCCGGTTCGACCATCAGCCGGACGGCATAGCCCAGGAGGCCGTCGATGCCCTCGCCAAGGACGATGTTGGCGGGGGTCAGGCCGGTCTTTTCGGCCAGCGCGGATTTCAGGTCCTCGTGGCTGGCGTCGGCGTATTTCCAGATCTCGGCGGCCTCGTCCTGCATGGCGGCCACGGCAAAGGGCGAAGGGCCAAAGACGCTTTCGTTCGCACCGAGGCGGGCGCGGAAGGGCGTGCCACGCTTGCGTTGCAATTCCTCCGGCCCGACGAAGGGCACGGTGGCGGGGAGGGAGGCGACGAGGGCGGTGTATCTGGGTCCGGTCATGCCGCGCACTATGGCGCGGCGGTTTCCCGATGCAAGGGGTTCATCGCGGGGCGCGCCATGCGGCGGGCGAGGACGGGGGCGGTGCCGTGGCTGCCGGGATCGTCCAGTGCCTTCACCACGTAATCGGCCACGTCGGCGCGGCTGATGACACCCATGCGCCATTCGCCGGGGTGGACCATGACGGCGTAGTCACGGGACGCCCGGTTGTGGGTCAGGAGCGTGGGCCGGACGAGGGTCCAGTCGAGGGAGGAGGCCTTTATCAGGTCCTCCTGCCGCGTCTTGTCCTTGTAGGGCTCTGAGAGGAAGAATTTCTGCCCGATGCGTTCGGGGGTCGACAGCGCCGTGACGCTGTCGCCCGCGCCGATGCCGGTGACGGCGATGAGGCGCTTGATGCCCTTGGCCTCCATCAGGGGGATCAGGGCGCGGGTGGCGTCGGAGAACAGCGTCACGCGCCGCCAGAGCATCGAGACGCTTTCGTTGATGCCAAGGGCCATGACCACGGCGTCGACCCCGCGCAGGGCGGCGACCAGATCGTCGGCCTTGGTGGCGTCACCGGTGACGGGTTCACAGTGCGGATGGTCGGGGATCTTGTCGGTGTGGCGGGCCATGGCGCGGACGTGGTGCCCCGCTTTCAAAGCCTCTGCGACGACGGCCGCGCCGATGCCCCGGCTCGCGCCTATGACGAGAATGGTCCTGTGGTCAGTCATGGTGTTGTCCTCCGCGTGTCGTTGTTTTTGTCCCCGCTTGAGTCGCTCCCGCGCGCAGTATACCGCGCAAGCCACCCGGTTACCTTGACCTGATGCTGGCAAAAGGCCAGTTTCCGCCAAGAGCAGAGATAAGAAAGTTTCCCCAAATGCGTGCACCGCCGCCTTTTGCGCCGTTCGAATGGATGATCGCCTGGCGATACCTCAGGGCGAAAAGGGCCGAAGGGGGCGTGTCTGTCATGACCTGGATCAGCCTCGTGGGGATCACCTTGGCGGTGTTTGCGTTGATCGCAACGCTCGCGGTGCGCTCTGGGTTCCGTGCGGAGTTCGTCGATACGATCCTTGGGTCGAACGCACACGTCACGGTGTATCACGTCAGCCACACCGACGAGAGCGGGCAGGTGGTGCGGACGCTGCCGGATTACCAAGCAATGGCCGATGCGGTCCGTCCCGTTCCGGGCGTGGTGCGCGTGGCGCCGCTGGTGAAGGGGCAGGTCATGGCCTCGGCCAACCAGAACAACGCGGGGGTCGAGGTCTTCGGCATCGCCGCCGACGACCTGAAGGCCATCCCGCGCGTGGCGGACCCCGAGACCGGGCGCGGCACGCTGGACCGCTTTGGCGAGGGCGTGGCGATCGGGTCTGGCGTGGCGATGACGCTGGGCGTGGGGCTGGGCGACCAGGTCAAGCTGATCTCGCCCAACGGGGTGAAGACGGCCTTTGGCGTCAGCCCCCGGGTCAAGAGCTACGAGGTCACCTACATCTTCACCGCCGGGCGCTATGACATTGACCGGACACGGATTTACATGCCTTTCGAGGAGGCGCAGCTGTATTTCGACCGCGAAGGCGTGGCGGATGAGCTGGAGGTCATCGTGGCCGAGCCGGAGGCGGTGGAGCAGTATGTCTCTCCCATCGCGGAGGCGGCGGGCGCGGGGGCGCTGATCTGGACGTGGCAGGATGCCTCGGGCGGGTTCCTGAAGGCGCTGGACATGGAGGACAACGTGATGTTCGTCATCCTGTCGGTGCTGGTGCTGATCGCGACGATGAACATCGTGTCCGGGCTGATCATGCTGGTGAAAAACAAGGGCCGCGATATCGGCATCCTGCGCACCATGGGGCTGACCGAGGGCTCCGTGATGCGTGTTTTCTTTATCTGCGGGTCGTTTACCGGAATCATCGGCACGGTGTTCGGGGTGCTGTTCGGCTGCCTCTTCGCGCTGTATATCGACCAGGTCTTTGGTCTGGTGAACTGGCTGTCGGGAGGCGGGGCCTGGGATCCGTCCATCCGGGGGATCTACTTCCTGCCCGCGAAATTGCAGCTGGCCGACGTGATGTCTGCGGTGGTGCTGTCGCTGGGCCTGTCCTTCATCGTGACGATCTTTCCGGCGCGCCGCGCGGCCCGGCTGAATCCGGTGGAGGCGCTGCGTTATGAGTGACACGGTGCTGAGGCTGACGGGCATCCGCAAGGGATACAACCAGGGAAAACCGGGCGAAGTCCACGTCTTGCGCGGTTGCGATCTGGAGGTGCGGCGCGGCGAGGTGGTGGCTTTGGTCGCGCCCTCCGGTGCGGGGAAATCGACGCTGCTGCATATCGCGGGGCTGCTGGACACGCCCGACGCCGGGACCGTCGAGATCGCCGGAGAGATGATGCAGGCCAAGTCCGACAAGCGCCGGACAGAGGTGCGGCGGGCGGAGGTCGGATTCGTCTACCAGTTCCACCACCTGCTGCCGGAATTCACCGCGCTGGAAAACATCGTGCTGCCACAACTGGCGAATGGCGTGGCAAGGGCCGAGGCGGAGGCGCGGGCCAAGGCGCTGCTGGAGACGGTGGGCGTGGGCGACCGCGCCGCGCACCGCCCCGCCGCCATGTCGGGCGGCGAGCAGCAGCGGGTGGCGTTCTGTCGGGCGATGGCCAACGGGCCAAAGCTGTTGCTGGCGGATGAGCCGACCGGGAACCTCGACCCCGAGACCTCGGACCGGGTGTTCGCGGCGCTGATGCAGCTGGTGCAAGAGACGGGGCTGTCGGCGGTGATCGCGACGCACAATCTGGAACTGGCGGCGCGCATGGACCGCCGGGTGCGGCTGTCCGGCGGGCACCTGACCGAGGGGTAGCGTACGCCGGTAAGGTGCCTTTACCTAGTGGGAAAGGGTTTAACGTTGCGTGCGCGGGGGTTAAGGCACCGCGCGCTGCGGCGGCTACCGGATGTGGTGGTCGCGGTTGGCGAAAACCACCACGATTTAAAGGAAGATGACCGACGGGCCCGGGTGTTAAGGCGCGAACCGGCCGGAAACCGGGTGAGTCCCGGCCGGTTGGTAACCTTTTTGCCCGACTCGGCGGTCCACACCCCGTTGCGCTGAATTTTTCGCGTTAACCCTGCGAGAAACGCAGCGTCACGCCCGTGTCGACGGGGGGAGTCGGGGCATAGCCCCGACTTATGCATTTCCCGGCGCACTACCCGGCGCTATCACGTACGCGGGGCCATCTGGGTGATCCAGACCCCCAGTGCCATGACGGTGATCCCGGCGCTGCGGGTGAGGGTGAGGGGGGAGACGCGCGCTCCGAACAGGCCGAAATGGTCGATCAGCGCGGCGCTGATGAGCTGCCCGATCAGGACAAAGAAGACCGCGTTTCCCACGCCGAATTTGGGCGCAATGAAGGTGACGGTCAGCACGTAGAAGGCGACGAAGGCACCGCCCGCCAACAGGTGTTTCGGGGCGCTGGGCAGGGCGGTCATGCCGCGTGCGCCGGTCAAGAGCCAGACCGAGGTGGTCAGCACCAGCGCCACGCAGAACAGGATCACGGCGGCGGCCACCGGGTTGGCGAGGTGCTGGCCCAGCCGGGCATTGAGCGCGGCAAGGATCGGGATGCCGATGCCTGCAAGCAGCATGACAAAGGCGTATTGTGCGGTTCCGGTCATCTGGGGCCTTGTGGTGGTCAGGGTTTGAAGAAGGTGGCGGAGGCGGCGGCGACGGGTCGGCCATCGGGGAGTGCGGTGAGCGTCGCCTCGGCGAAAAGGAGCGCGCGACCGCCCTTGATGATGCGCGCCTCGCAGCGGATGGTGTCCCCGCGCGCCGCCGAGAGGAAGCGGGTTTCGAGGTTCGTGGTGGCGACGGGGACGAATTTGCCCAGGTGGCCGATGCAGGCAAAGACCATGGCGGTGTCGGCCAGCGTGGCCAGCGCCTGACCGCAGGTGATGCCACCGACGCGGGCGATGTCGGGGGTGACGGGGATCTCGAGGATGGCCCCGGAGGGCGTGATTTCTGTCACTCTGGGTTGCAAAGCTTGCACCCATGGGGCGAAATTCTCTTCCAGCAGGGCCTGTGCTGCGGCAATATCCAAGGTGAGCTTCTCCGGTGGTTCGGGCGATGGTTCGGGTCACAATGGCGACCTTCTGGCGGTCTGTCATCCGCGGATGACGGGACGCGGGTCCGAACCGCGACAGAGAGGGGCCGAGCGGGACAGAAGGGAAGGGGCTTTGATGCGAATATTCTTGGGCGTGGCGGCACTGGCGCTGCTGGGGGGCTGTGCGCTGTTCAGGCCGGTGATGGTAGAGAGCGGGGCGGACACTGGGCCCGTGACGGTGTCCGGGACGACGTCTTCGGAGGCGATTTACCTTGTGGAACCGCAAATCACGGTGCTGTCGGACGGTCCGTCGCTGAGCACGCGGGCCGGGGGCAGCCGTTACGCCATGTGGTGCGCGGATTGCCACGGGGCCACGGGCGACGGCAACGGGCGCGTGGCGGGCATGATGACGGAGCGGCCCTCGGACCTGACGGCCTTGGCGCGCGGCAATGGCGGGCGGTTCCCGGCGGCGCAGGTGATGAACCGGCTGACCATGGCGCCGGGGCCCTATCATCGCGGCATCGCGGCGGACCTGGCGGTGGCGCTGGACGGGCCAATGGTGGAATGGGCGGCACCGGACGGACGGTCGCACATGACGACCTCGGGGATGGCGGAGATGCTGAGCTATGTGCAGTCGATGCAGCAGTGAGGCCCCTTGCAAAGGCGCAGGCCCGCAGGCATCACGGTGCAAAAGAAGGAGACCGAGGGATGCGGGCATACGTGATGGCAATGGTCGGCGCGCTGGCGCTGGCGGGCTGTGTCGAAGAGCAGGGCGGCGCGTCTGGAACGATGCCGGGACCACAGGACGGGCAGGCGCTGTTCATGGAGAACTGCGCGCTGTGTCACGGCGAGGACGGGCGCGGCAACGGCCCGAACGCGCGCCGGATGGAGAAGGCGCCGAAGGACCTGACGCTGATCAAGCTGCGCCACGGCGACACGTTCCCGCGCGCCAAGATCATGTCCTACATCGACGGCTACGCGCGGATGGACCGCTCGGTGGAATGGATGCCGGAATGGGGGGCGCTGCTGGAAGGCGACCTCGTGCCCTTCGACAGCGGTGACGGCAAACTGACGCCCACCCCGCGCAAACTGGTCGCAATTCTCGAATACCTCGAGACGATCCAGCAGGAACGCAAATAAACGGCCAAGGTCGGCGCGCGGCACTGTTTGCCTTCGGCAAAAGCGCCCGCCCGCCGACCCTTTCCGCTTTGTCCTTCATCTTGATGAAAATACCTCGGAGGTGTGGAGGCGGAGCCTCCACCGCGCCCGGAACGGGCGCGCCGGTCGCCGCCCCCGCGGGCGCGGGCCAACACCCCAACGCCCCCCCCCGGGGCCGGCAACGGGCCCGCCGGTCGCCTCGCCTGCGGCGAGGCGAAACACCTCTCAGGCCGCCACGGTCTTGCGCACCATGTCCCAGTAGAGCCCCTGAACCTCTTCGGGGGTAAGACGCCCACCGGCGCGATACCATGTGGTGACACCGGTCAGCATGGCGATGATCGCCAGCGTCGTCAGTTTGGTGTCTGTGATGGCGAGGACACCGCCCGCCAGCCCGTCGCGCAGGATGTGTTCCAGCGCGTCCTCGTAGCGGCGGCGCAGGGCTTCGATCAGGGCAAAGTTCTCGGGCGTGAGGTTGCGCAGTTCCATGTAGGAGATGAAGACGGCCTCGGGGCGGTCGAGGTGGAAGGCGATGTGAAAGCGCACGAAGCGCTCCAGTCGCGCCTCCGGGTCGGCGGGCAGGTCCTCCGCCTCCCATGCGTCGAGCAGATCAAGCATATGGCCTTCGAGCAGCGAAAACAGCAGCGCCTGCTTGTCGGGGATGTAGTTGTACAGCGCGCCGACCTGAACCCCCACTTCGCCCGCGATCTGGCGCATGGAGACGGCGGCGAAACCGTGCTTGGCAAAGAGGTGCAGGGCCGCCTCGCGGATGCGGGGGCCGGTGATTTCGGAGTGGGAACCTTGGGTGCGCGCCATTGTGCCACGTTATATGAACGGTTGTTCAGATCAAGCGGGGGGCTGCGTCGGGGATTGCGACGATGGTCGGGTTGGGGCATGACGGAGGAATGAAGCCTGCGTTTACCCTTTTGCCCTTGCTGCTGATGGCGGCCTGCACCCAGTTCCCGGAACTGGACGCGACCGAGACGCCCGGCGTGGCCGAGGCGCCTTATCCGGCCCTGGTGCCCTTGGTTGGGTTGTTGGAGGACAAGGCGCCGCCGCGTGCGACGCCGGAGGTCATCGACGAGGTCGAGGCGCGCGCGGGCGGGCTGGAGGCGCGGGCCGAGGCGTTGCAGGGCGTCGAGGGTGGGCAGACCCGATCGGTCGAGGAACGGTTGCGGTTGTTGCGACAGAAGGCGGAGGCCCTGCGCAGCGCGGAGTAGGCACGGCTGGTGGCGGTGGATCGGTTGGATGCGCCCGGGCCGATGGCGGCATGTACCTAGGCACGCTTCCGTGATGCGCTGCGAGATCGGCTTCGGCGCAGGTTGGTTGCACGCCTGTGGCACAGGTCAGTTGCACGCCTGCGGCGCAGGTTGGCTGCACGCCTTCGGCGTGACGGGGGCGCGGCCCCCGCGCTCCTTCGGAGCTCCCCCGAGGTATTTGGATCAAGATGAAGGGGCAGGTGTGGGTTGGCTTGTCCAGGGGGGGCGGTCGTTCGTGGGCTGCCCTTTGGCGTGGCGGTTGCGAGACGCGGGGGCGTCATGCGCGGGGCGCGGCGTCAGGGGCTGTTGCAGGGGCGCGCGCTTGGCGGTAACGGGGGCGATGAAGAGGCCGATTGTCCGAAGGAGTATCCCCATGTCCGACCCCCTGCGTCTTGGAATTGCCGGTCTGGGGACCGTCGGTGCCGGTGTCGTCAAGATCGTGCGCCAGAAGGCGGCGCTGCTGGAGGCGCGCTCGGGGCGCAGGATCGTGGTGACGGCGGTGTCGGCGCGCAACCGTGACAAGGATCGCGGTGTGAACCTGAAGGACTACGCCTGGGAAGACGATCCGGTCGTCTTGGCGACGCGCGACGATGTCGACGTCTATGTCGAACTGATGGGCGGCAGCGACGGGCCGGCGAAGGCCTCGGTCGAGGCGGCGCTGAAGGCGGGCAAGGATGTGGTGACCGCGAACAAGGCGTTGCTGGCGCATCACGGTCAGGCCCTGGCGGAACTGGCGGAGGCCAATGGCGCAGTGCTGCGTTTCGAGGCGGCGGTGGCAGGTGGCATCCCGGTCATCAAGGCGCTGACCGAGGGTTTGGCGGGCAACGACATCCTGCGCGTCATGGGCGTGATGAACGGCACCTGCAACTACATCCTGACGCGGATGGAGGATGCGGGGCTGTCGTACGAGGAGGCCTTTGCCGAGGCGGACGGGCTGGGCTACCTCGAGGCCGATCCGAACCTCGACGTGGGCGGGATCGACGCCGGGCACAAGCTGTCTCTGCTGGCGGCGATTGCCTTTGGCACGCAGGTGAATTTTGACGGGGTCGAGCTGGAAGGCATCGGCGCGATCACCATCGAGGACATCCGGCAGGCCGCCGACATGGGCTATCGCATAAAGCTGTTGGGCGTTGCGCGCATGACGGGCCGGGGGCTGGAACAGTCGATGATGCCCTGCCTCGTTCCGATGAAATCGCCGCTGGGGCAGCTGACGGGCGGCACCAACATGGTGGTCATCGAGGGCGACCAGGTGGGCCAGATCGTGATGCGTGGCGCTGGCGCCGGTGAGGGGCCGACCGCGAGCGCGGTGATGGGCGACGTGATGGACGTGGCGCGGGACCTGCGGGTGTCGACCTTTGGTCAGGCGGCCTCGGGGCTGGTGGCGGCTGTGCCCGCACGGGCGACGACGCCTGCGCCCTATTACATCCGCACCTGTCTGGTGGACAAGCCGGGCGCGCTGGCCAAGGTGGCGGCGGCGCTGGGCGAGGCGGGCGTGTCCATCCACCGGATGCGGCAGTACGACCACACGAACGAGACCGCGCCGGTGCTGGTCGTGACGCACAAGACCACGCGCGCCGCGCTGGACGAGGCGCTGGCGGCGATCGAAGCGCTGGCGGTTGTGGTCCAGACCCCGGTGGCCCTGCGGATCGAAGAGGTCTGAGGCATGCCAGGGCGGGGATTTCCCCGCCCCTTTCGCTTGCGCTGTTGCGGAGGGTGTTCGGTGCGGAGGATGCAATGCGGCGGATCGCGCTGAGCGTGGCGGGACGCCGCCTGGTGTTCGACCTTGGCGCACCGTTGGCGGAGGTCTCGGCGGAGCTTGACGGTTTTGACCTCAAGACCGTCGATGTGCCGGACGCGCCGCGGAGATACCTGCTCCTGCGCGGGCACGGGGTCGAGCTGTTGTTCAAGGAGGATGTCCTGGCGGCGGTCGTTCTTCATATCGACGATCAGGGCGCGGGCGTGTTCCGGGGGGCGATTGATGGGGTGTCCGGGGACGTGCTGGTCCATCCCGATGAGGCGGGATTTGTTGCGGCGCTGCAAGCGCTCGGGTTCGAACGGCTGGAGCGCAGGTATCCTTTTGCCGTGGATATGCTGGATGCGGAGCTGAGGATGCGTCTGGAGCAGCGGCCAGGGAATCGGATGATCCTGATTGATGACGGGGCGAGGGTGCGGTGAACGGGGGGCGGTTGCGCCTTGTTTCACAGCCTTGTCGCGGAAAAGTTGCAGGGATGGGAGGGTTAGCGCCAGCAGTCTTGCCGTGGGGGCGGGGGCTGGGATAAGCCGGGACCAACGCTTTTCGAGAGGACGACCCGATGCCGGAACCCAAGGATTTCAACGACCGCATGCTGTCTCTGGGCCTGGCCCGGGTGGCGGAGCAGGCGGCGATTGCCAGTGCCGACCTGATCGGGCGCGGCGACGAGAAGGCGGCCGACCAGGCGGCGGTGAACGCCATGCGCGAGGAGCTGAACAAGCTCGATATCTCGGGCGTGGTGGTGATCGGTGAGGGCGAGCGCGACGAGGCGCCGATGCTGTATATCGGCGAGGAAGTGGGCCGCGGCGGACCGGGTGTGGATATCGCGCTGGACCCGCTGGAGGGCACGACGCTGACCGCGCTGGACATGCCCAACGCGCTTACCGTGATCGCCATGGGCCCGCGTGGGTCGATGCTGCACGCGCCGGACGTCTACATGGACAAGCTGGCCATCGGGCCGGGCTATGCCAAGGATGTGGTGTCGCTGGACATGTCGCCGCGCGAGCGGGTGGAGGCCCTGGCCGCGGCGAAGGGCTGTTCGACGCGGGATATCACCTGCTGCATCCTCGACCGTCCGCGCCATGCCGACATGATCGCCGAGGTGCGCGAGACCGGGGCCGGTATCCGTCTGATCACGGATGGCGACGTGGCCGGGGTCATGCATTGCGCCGAGACCGAGAAGACCGGGATCGACATGTACATGGGATCGGGCGGGGCACCCGAAGGTGTGCTGGCGGCGGCGGCGCTGAAGTGCATGGGTGGCCAGATGTGGGGCCGTCTGCTGTTCCGCAACGATGACGAGAAGGGCCGTGCGGCCAAGGCCGGCATCACCGATCTGGACAAGATCTATGCGCGCGATGAGCTGGTGACCGACCATGTCATCTTTGCCGCGACGGGCGTGACGAATGGGTCGGTGGTGTCGGGGATCAAGCGGTCTCCGGGCTGGATCGAGACCGAGACGATCCTGATGCGATCCAAGACCGGATCGGTGCGGCGGATGCAGTATCGCAATCCGTTCCAGCACAAGGTCTGAGGGGTTTCGCCCCGGCTGCGCCGGGGCGACCGGGGGGGGGGGGGGGGGGGGGCGCGCCGGGGCCCCCCCCCGCCCGGCCCCCCCGCCCCCCCCCCCCCCCCCCCCCCCCCCCCCCCCCCCCCCCCGGAGGGGGGGGCTCCGCCCCCGTCCCTTCGGGACTCCCCCGAGGGTATTTGTGAAACCAAAGAAGCAGGGGCCCGCGCGGATGCGTGGGCCTTTTGCTTTGGCGGGGGTTTGGGTATTCCGGTCGGGGATCAGGGAAGGGATGGGCGTGGCGTATCTGGACGTGGAAGAGAGCCTGTCGGGGCGCAAGTGGGTTGGCCCGGGGATCGAGGTGGAGCGGCAGGCCGAATTGATCGCGCAGTCGAGCGGGCTGGCGCGGCCCCTGTGTGCGGTGCTGGCGCGGCTGGGTGTGCCGGTGGAGGAGTGTGCCAGCTACCTCGAGCCGAAATTGCGCGACCTGCTGCCCGATCCGCGGTCGCTGAAGGACATGGAGAAGGCGGCGGCGCGGTTCCTGGCGGCGGTGAAGGGGCGTCAGAGGATCGCGGTCTTTGCGGATTATGACGTGGATGGGGGCTCTTCGGCGGCGCTGCTGATCGACTGGCTGCGGCAGATGGGGCAGCGGGCGACGCTGTATGTGCCGGACCGGATCGACGAGGGCTATGGACCGAATGCGCCCGCCATGGCGGGGCTGGCCGCCGAGCACGACCTGATCGTCTGCGTCGATTGCGGGACGCTGTCGCATGACGCCATTGCCGCTGCGAAGGGTGCGGATGTGGTGGTGCTGGACCATCACCTTGGCGGCGAGACGCTGCCCGATTGCGTGGCGGTGGTGAACCCGAACCGGCAGGACGAGGACGGCGCGCTGGCGCATCTCTGCGCGGCGGCGGTGGTGTTCCTGATGCTGGTGGAGGCGGGGCGGCAGTTGCGTGAGGCTGGGCAGCGGGGGCCGGACCTGATGGGGATGCTGGACCTCGTTGCCCTGGCGACGGTGGCGGATGTGGCGCCGTTGAAGGGGGTGAACCGGGCGCTGGTGCAGCAGGGGCTGAAGGTCATGGGGCGGCGCGAGCGCATCGGCCTTGTCGCCCTGTCCGACGTGGCGCGGCTGGAGCGTGCGCCCGAGGCCTATCATTTGGGATTCGTCATGGGGCCACGCGTCAATGCGGGCGGGCGGATCGGCGCGGCGGACCTTGGCGCGCGGCTGTTGTCGACGGCGGACCCCGCCGAGGCGCAGGCCCTCGCAGCGCGGCTGGAGGAACTGAACGCCGAACGGCGCGAGATCGAGGCGGAGGTGCGCGCGGCGGCCCTGGCGCAGGCAGAGGCGCGCGGTTTGGACGCGCCCCTGGTCTGGGCGGCGGGCGAGGGCTGGCATCCGGGCGTGGTGGGCATCGTGGCCTCGCGCCTCAAGGAGCAGACCAATCGCCCGGCGGTGGTGATCGGGCTGGACGGGGCCGAGGGCAAGGGCTCGGGTCGGTCGGTGTCGGGCGTGGATCTGGGCGCATCGGTGCAGCGGCTGGCGGCGGAGGGGCTGCTGATCAAGGGCGGCGGGCACCGCATGGCCGCCGGGCTGACCGTCGCGCGCGACAAGCTGGAGGACGCCATGGCGCGGCTGTCGGCGCTGCTGGAGAAGCAGGGCGCGGGGACGGGCGGCGCGGCGGACCTGCGGGTCGACGGGATGCTGATGCCGGGCGCGGCGCAGGTGGAGCTGGTCAAGGACCTCGAACGCGCCGGGCCATACGGGCAGGGCGCCTCGGGGCCGCGATTCGTGGTGCCGGACGTGCGGATCGGATTCGCCAAGGTCGTCGGCAGCGGCGGCCACCTGAAGTTCACCTGCGAGGACGGTCTGGGCGGGCGGCTGGACGGCATCTGCTTTGGCGCGATGGACGGGCCCTTGGGGCCTTCCTTGCAGGATCACCGGGGGCGGCGATTCCACCTGGCGGGCAAGCTGGACATCAACACCTGGCAGGGACGACACTCGGTCCAGCTGAGGCTGGAGGATGCCGCGCCGTGTCACGACTGACCTGTCTGCTTTGCGCGCTTGCCGCTCCGGTTGGGGCGGAGGAGATCCTGCTGTTCGTACCGCCGGAGGGATTCGTGCAGATCTACGCGGGCGAAGACGCGGCGGGCGGCATCGTGGAATTCGTGCCCGAAGGGCAGACGCTGGACGACTGGCAGCAGATGGCCTCGGTCACCTGGGCCAACGCGCTGGGCGGCGAGCCGCCACGGGTCATGGTAGAGGCTTTGTTGGGCGGCATGGCTGCGCAATGCCCGGACGGCACGGCCGGGGTCCTGTGGCAGGGCGCACAGTATGGCTATGACGTAGAGGTCCTGTCGTTCACCTGTCCTGTCAACGTGCGCGGCGAGCGGGTAACGGAGAGCACCTTTGCCAAGGTGATCGGCGGCGTGGAGGCCGCCTATACCATTCTCATCGCCTGGCAGGGGGCGGCGGAAGAGGCTGTGGTTCAGGGCTACATGGACTGGACCGTGCCGCAGGGCCTGTGCATCACCGACGATCCGGCGCGGGCTTGTCCGGACCCGTGATGCGGGTTGCCGGACGGTCCGTGGAAGGTGTTGCAAAAGCATGTGAAAAAATACCTGCTTGGGGCGCGATTTTGCCCTTGCGCGGGGGGCGGGGTTTTCATATTAGACGCGTCACCGACAGAGTGGCCCGTTCGTCTATCGGTTAGGACGCCAGGTTTTCAACCTGGAAAGAGGGGTTCGATTCCCCTACGGGCTGCCACTTTTCCCTTCCTCGCGCAGGGGAGGGCGTGCGGAAAGCGGCTGCTGGTGCCGCGCCTTTCGGGGCCAAGACAGCGACAGAGTGGCCCGTTCGTCTATCGGTTAGGACGCCAGGTTTTCAACCTGGAAAGAGGGGTTCGATTCCCCTACGGGCTGCCACTTCCTCCCTGACTATCCGGAAATTGGTACTGCGACGCCACGGTTATGCCGTGCGTGGTCCGAGCAGGATGACCGCCGCGCCCATCACGCAGATCGCGCCGCCCAGCAGGTCCCAGCGGTCGGGGCGGGCGCCTTCGACCAGCCAGAGCCATGCCAGCGAGGCGGCGATGTAGATGCCGCCATAGGCCGCAAAGGTGCGGCCTGCGGCGGTCGATGGCACGTAGGCCAGCGCCAGTGCAAAGACCGCGAGGCTGGCCATTCCCGGCAGCAGCCAGAGCGCGGATTTCCCCAGCCTCAACCATGCCCAGAACGCAAAGCATCCGGCGATTTCAGCCAGTGCCGCGAGCAGGAACAGCAGCGCCGTGGGCATGACTCAGATCGCGCGGAAGACGGCGTTACGCTCCAGCGCGCCGCAGAATCGGTAGCCCGCGTCCGGGAACAGTTCTTCCAGCTTCGTGGCGTAGCCGCGTTGCTGCCAGCCCTTTGGGGCCTCGAGGATAATGACGGGCTTGTGCTTCGTCACGATGCCTGTCGCGCCTTCCAGCGCCGGGCCTTCGTGGCCTTCGATGTCCAGTTGCAGGACGGTGACCTTGCGGGTCTGGTCGACGAGGTCGTCGAGGCGTTTTACCGGGACCTCGATGGTTTCGCCTTCGACATGGGTCTCTGCGATCTTGGCGCGCGCGCCCATGGCGTTCCCCGAGGCCTTGGCCACCTGCAAGGGCAGGGCGGCATCCTCGGAGCCGACGGCGCAGGGATGCAGCTTGATCTTTTTCAGCCCGTTCAGGGCGATGGTCATCTCGGTGGCGGCGCGGCTGATGGGGTTGGGCTCGAAGGTGTGGACGTGGGCCTTCGTGGACAGGCCTTCCTCCAGCGCGGGAAGGAAATCGCCGACAAAGGCCCCGCCCGCGATCACGTCGCCCGTGCCGCAAAGGCGGCGGATCAGGCGGATGGTGTCGGGTTCATAGACGCCGCCCCCGCTGAGGATCTTTGGCACCTCGCGCGACTTGTAGACCTCGGGCAGGCAGTAAAAGCCGTATTCGTTGGCGGCGATGGTGTAGGGATAGTCCGGTTCGGGGATGCTCATGGGGGCCTCGGTGTTTTTTGTTCACTAAGGCGGAAGGCGCGGCGCGCTGTCAACGGATGGGTTGCGGCGCGGGCGCCGAGGGCGGCGGAATCGTCACGCAGGGGGGCGTCTGACTGTTCATTCTGTAGGGGGAGAACGGTGGTGGCGTGGGGGGGACTCGAACCCCCGACCTAACGATTATGAGTCGTTCGCTCTAACCAACTGAGCTACCGCGCCGGACCGTGCGCGGGGTCTAAGGGGAGGCGCGGGCGGCGTCAAGCAGGAAATCCCGGATTTTTTCGTCGTAACGAAAGTCTTTTTTCCGCCCCCGGCAGACTCGCGCAAAACGTGCCATGGGGGGCTGCTTTTCCTTCATCTTGATCCAAATACCCTCGGGGTCCGGGGCAGAGC
>NZ_JBNAGB010000038.1:5000-26864 GCF_049800975.1 Sagittula sp. S175 | reverse complement strand
TCGTTAAGGACATTGCACTGGCTGATTTTGGCCGGAAGGAACTGGACATTGCCGAGACCGAGATGCCGGGGCTGATGGCTTGCCGGGCGGAATATGGCGAGAGCAAGCCTCTGAAGGGCGCGCGCATTGTTGGTTCGCTGCACATGACCATCCAGACCGCCGTGCTGATCGAAACACTGGTGGCGCTGGGCGCGGACGTGCGCTGGGCCTCGTGCAACATCTTCTCGACCCAGGACCACGCAGCGGCGGCGATTGCGGCGGGTGGCACGCCGGTGTTTGCGGTCAAGGGCCAGAGCCTCGAAGAGCATTGGGATTACCTCGACCGCTCGTTCATGTTCCCCGAGGGCGCGAACATGATCCTCGACGATGGCGGCGACGCGACGCTTTACGTGCTTCTGGGCGCCCGCGCCGAGGCCGGTGAGGACATCCTGCCCGTGCCCCAGTCCGAGGAAGAGGCCGTCATCAAGGCGCAGATCAAGAAGCGCATGGCTGCCAGCCCGGGCTGGTTCACCAAGACCAAGGCCGACATCCAGGGCGTGTCCGAAGAGACCACCACCGGCGTGCACCGCCTGTACGACCTGCACAAGAACGGCCAGCTGCCCTTCCCGGCGATCAACGTGAACGACTCGGTCACCAAGTCGAAGTTCGACAACAAGTACGGCTGCAAGGAATCGCTGGTCGACGGCATCCGCCGCGCCACCGACGTGATGATGGCCGGCAAGGTCGCCGTGGTCTGCGGCTACGGCGACGTGGGCAAGGGCTCGGCCGCCTCGCTGCGCGGTGCGGGTGCCCGCGTAAAGGTCACCGAGGCCGACCCGATCTGCGCGCTTCAGGCGGCGATGGACGGCTTCGAGGTGGTGCTGCTGGAGGACGTGGTGGCGGATGCCGACATCTTCATCACCACCACCGGCAACAAGGACGTGATCCGCATCGAGCACATGCGCGAGATGAAGGACATGGCCATCGTCGGCAACATCGGCCACTTCGACAACGAGATCCAGGTCGCGGCGCTGAAGAACCACAAGTGGACCAACATCAAGGACCAGGTGGACATGATCGAGATGCCCTCGGGCGCGCGGATCATCCTGCTGTCCGAAGGCCGCCTGCTGAACCTCGGCAACGCCACCGGTCACCCGTCGTTCGTCATGTCGGCGTCGTTCACCAACCAGGTGCTGGCGCAGATCGAGCTGTGGACGAAGGGTTCCGAGTACCAGCCGGGCGTCTACATCCTGCCGAAGCACCTGGACGAGAAAGTCGCCCGCCTGCACCTGGGCCGCATCGGCGTGAAGCTGACGCAACTGTCGCCGGAACAGGCCGCCTACATCGGCGTCGCCCCGGAAGGCCCGTTCAAGCCGGAACACTACCGCTACTGAGCCGGGCGGGGCAGGGGCCCTGACCAGCAAGGATACAAAGGCCGGGCGTAAGCTCGGCCTTTTGCCTGCTCTAGGAAACGCCCTCGGCCACAGGGCGCGCCAGCGCATCCGGCACCAGCGACAGACCGTCCAGCCGCAGCGCCGCCCCTTCTGGCCAGTCGAGGTCCGCGAGCATAGCCCGGATCATCGCTCCCTTGCCCAGTTCGGCCCGCCATGCCCGGCTGGTGGGAAAGGCCTCGGCATAGAAGCGCGCGCAGCCGTCGATATGGCTGAGAACCGATGTCACGACCCGCCGGTTGCAATGTCGCAGGGCGTCCTCGGGATGCGCATGGCCAATGACGGCGGCGGCAAGGATCGCCGTGCGGAGCGCGAAGGGCAGTCCCTCGCCGCTGACCGGGTCCAGCCGCGCGCCGGGGTGGCCGACATGCAGCCGCCCTGGGGCGGCCAATGGCACGCGCAGGGCAGGGGCGGCGGGGATCACCTGCACGGTTCCAAACCCGGCGATGGCCGGGGCGACCAGCGTGCTTTGCCCCAGAAGCGCGTCCAGCGCCGCGCCGGGGTCCCGTGGCGGCAGCGGCACCATGGCCTGCACGATTCCGGTCGTGTCGCTGTCCGGGGCGAGGAAGACCCAGCCATCCAGCAGCGACTCCATCAGGCTGCGCGCAGGCCGCATCGGCGCGTTCAGCGAGACCCGCGCCACCAGCATCACCCGGTCCCCGGCGGGGATCATCGGCGCGGCACTGTCGGGGGAATTGACCTCCCACCGCGCCGGGATGTCCGAGACGGGCACGTCGCCGAGGAGGGCAAACAACCGCTCTCCCAGCGCGCGGGCGTCGATCACGAGCGCCTCTTGCCGGATAAGGCGCGGGCGGGGATCGTCGGACCAGAGCACCGCGCGGCCCTCCAGCGGATAGCCTGGCGGTCCGTCCCGCCACAGCGCTGGGAACAGGTCGCGCAGCAGGGACAGCGCCACGTCATTGATGCACAGCACCTGCGGCGCGCCGGGGCCGGGGCGCGGCTCGTCAGGCGCGACAGAGGCCGCGATACCCTTGTCTGCAAGGCAACGCAGCAGCACGGCGGAGGCCACCGACCGCCCGTGCACCCGGACCACGGGCCGCACACGCCCGCCTTTAAATTCGCGCTCAGCGGGCAAGGCGCGACCGCGCGATGGCCTCGGCAAAGGCGGCGTGGATTTCGCCCAGATCCGCGTGATGGGCCGCGACATCGGCCAGCCCCTTCGTCGGTGCGGCCCGCAGGGTCAAGGCCTGCGGAGCCGCCTTTTCCTCGGCCTCCGACAGCAGGGACATGGCACGGTCCAGCAGCTGCATGGCCGTGTCGGCATCCTTGACCGGCGGGTCCAGTTCCCAGCCCTCGGGCAGGGTGAACAGCGGTGTCACGCCCTTCGCGGCCATTTCGAGGTTCACGCTGTGCATACGGAACATCACGGCGATGGCGCGTTGCAGCGCCGGGCCGCTGAGGTTGGCCTCGGGGATGGCAAAGGCGATCTTCAGCAGCATCAGCAGCGCTTGGTAATGGTTGTCTGACAGCTGCTGCATCTGGCCGCCCTCGCCATCTGCCTTGACCGGAACGCCGTAGAGCGTGGCATAGGGAATGTCGCGGTTGGCGTTCGCAGTCCCGTCCCGCCACACGCCGGGCAGGATGTAGGAGGGCAGCTCGCCCCGGCCCGCGTCATCGTAATAGGCAAAGTTCTGTTGCGCGGTGGAAAAGCGCACGTAGTGGCCTTCGCCCTCGTCGACGATCAGCTTTACGATCTCGACTGCCTGACGCCGCACCTCGGGGTCGAGCGCGTCGTCGGGCAGTTGTTGCAGCGAATGCAGGATACCCACGTACATGCCGTCGAGGCCCGCCACGGTGGAGCGGCTGGGGCGTTCCACGTCGATGAACCATTGCAGCTGCGGGCTGGACAGGCTTTGCAGGTAGAAGGGCACCTTGAAGGTCCGCCCAAGCGTCGAGGCCCGTTTTGCCGTGGTCTCGGCCCCCAGCAGTGACAGGATTTCATTGGCCCAGCGGAAGTGGCGCATCTCGTCGATGGCCACGTCGAACACCGTCCGGGCCGAGTTCCACAGCCGGAACATCCGCAGGTCCTCGTCCTTGTCCGGCTCCACCCACGGCACGTCCACCGAATAGAAGGCGTAAAGATACTGCACAGCCAGCGCGTGCTCGACGGAGGCGAGGTAGGTGACCTCGGTCTTGATCTGCTCCAGCGTCAGCACCGGGCCGACAGGCCCCTCGGGCGGCACGTAGGTATCACCCTGTTCGCGCCCGTTCAGGACCGGGCGCAGCTGCTTCCAGTCGTCCATCATCTCGGCATAGTCGATCTCGCGCTGGCGGCGGGCGTTGTAGCCATAGGCGATGTCCTGCGTCTGCGGCTCGACAAAGCGGTTCTTGCGCTGGAAGTTGAGGTATTCGTACTGGCCATCCTCGGAAGAGATCACGTCAGGCTTGTTCGACGCCCAGTAGAAGCATTGGCAGTCGCGGAAGTCATAGGTCCAGGGCGTGCACAGGGTCCGCGTCAGGTCGCCGGGATCATAGACCTCGGGCTGCAACACCCCCTGCGCGTCGAGGTAATCGAGGCGCGGCGCGGTGAGCGCGGCCCAAAGCAGCGTGCCGTTCGGGTCGCGCTCGATATGGCTGGTGCCTTGCTCCATGGCGCTCATCGCCGCCGTCAGGGGCGCGCCCTTGGCGGGTGGCTTCGGCCCTATGGCGACGGACACGTCCCCGGGCATCAGCGCGTTGATCTGCCGCCAGACGTAGAGGCCCTGCTTGCCCGTGAAGTCAAAGTTCACCGTGTTCACCGTGCCCGACAGGTCAGTGACCGCGCCGCGCATGGCCCACATGTACAGGTCGTCCCCAAGGTCATCCTGCGACAGACCGAGGTCGATCCACTGCTGCGCGAGGCTTGCCGGCATCAGCCCGCCCAGCTTGGCCCCCGGCGCGCCGTAGACCTCGAAGTACAGGCCGGGAAAGAACATCTTCTGGATGTTCTTGGCGTCCATTTCCAGACCGGGATAACAGTTGTCCACCCCGTCCTCGGGGCGGGTGACCACCGGGTTGCCCGGCACGATATAGGCGGCACGGGCGGTCAGGTTGCGGGGAAAGATCTTCCATTCGCGCGGATCTTCGGGAGAGGTCGGCAAGCTGGTCATGGCGTGTTCTTTCAATGCGTTGGCGCAGGTTGGGTGGCCGCGCGGAAATGTCGGTCGGGATGGGTGAAATAGCCGGGAGCATGGGTGCTCAGCTCGGCATAGGCGCGCAGGCAGAAGGTCAGCCAGCCGCGCACGTAGTCGCAATGCAGCCGCCCGCGCCGGTCGATCTCGTGGTAGCAGCCGCCGCCGCACAGGTAGCGCGCCCAGCAGCCCTTGCACGGCTCCTGCCGGTCGACGTGGCGACGGTCCAGATGCGCGCGCCGCGTCGCCTCGTCCGGACCCTCGGCCACATCCCCCATGCGCCACGCGGGATCGTCCACCAGCCGGTGACAGCCGAACAGGTCGCCGTCGGCATTGACGCTGAGGTATGCAGCCCCCGCGCCGCAGGGGTAGGGGCGGTGGCTGCCGCGATGGATCTCGTGCAGCGCGGTTTCGAAGTTCGAGAATGGGTAGCGCCGCCCCGCCAGCAGGTGATCGCGCGCGACCTCTCCGCAGCGGATCATCTGGTCGAGAAACCAGCCGAAATCCTCGCGCTGGAATTGCAGGTCGGCGCGGGGCGAGACCTGAACCGGGGCAAAGCCCGCATCCCCCACGCCCAGCGACAGCAGATGGTCGAGGATCTCTCGCAGGTCGCCAGACGCCCGCGTCACGGTCACCCGCGCCGCCACATGCGCCGGGCCGCCATGCGCCATGATCTTCTGCAACCCCTTGATCGCCCGGTCATAACTGCCGCCGCCGCGATGGTCCGGGCGCATCCGGTCGTTCAATTCGCTCCGCCCGTCCAGACTGACCGTCACCATGAAGCGGTGCCTGCGGAACAGGTCCGCATCCTCGTCGCGCAGGGTGGTGGCGTTGGTGGTGATGGTGAACTTGGCCCGCCCGCCGTTCTCGGCCGCGCGCCGCGCCGCGTAGGCGGTAGCCTCATGCACCAGCTTGCGGTTCAGCAGCGGCTCGCCCCCCATGAAACCGACCACCACGTCGGCCTTGGGTCCCGCTTCGGTCAGCAGACGGTCGATGGACTGCTGCGCCGTGTCCAGCGACATGGACCGCGCCTTGCCACCAAAGGCCCCTTCGTCGGCGTAGCAATACTGGCAGCCAAGGTTGCAGGCCTGCGCCACGTTCAGCGACAGCGCCCGCAGCGGCGGCACCTCCGGCGCCTCGGGCGCGATGTAGCGCCGTTCCACCCCCAGCGCGCGCTCGAACCCGCGCGCGTCCTCCGCCGTGCCATGGGCGATCAGATCAGCGACGCGCTCTGCCGTGGCCGCGTCGATGTCGAACAGGCGTGAGCCGTTGGCGGCAAAGACGTGGTGCCCCACGGCGCTGTGCACCAGTCGGAAATGTTCATGCAGTGCCATCGCCGCGATCCTTCCCCGACACGCGATCCAGCCAGGCCCGCATCAGGTTGTACTGTCGTTGCGTGATGGTCATCGGGTTGCTGTCCGATCCCCGCATCAGCGCGGGCATCTGCGTGTCATAGGCCGCCGGTTCCGACGCAGGGTTCCGGATCCACTCGTCGAACAGGTTGGGACGCTGCGCCATGCGTGCCTTGAACACGTCATAGGCCAGGAACCGCTTGTGATTGGCGCGGCCCAGTTCGGTCAGCGGCAGCGGGTGACCGGGGCGGGGCGGCTGAGGCGTGAACGGCTTCTCGGGCGGGGTCTGCAAGGTCTGGTTCGCCAGTTGCGAGCGCAGGTTCTGGTGATCCAGGTTCGACGCCTCCATCGTTTCGCGCACGCGCTGCATGAAGTCGGCGATTTCCATCTCCGTCTCGATCCAGTTCGACCCCTCGGTATAGCCGGGGTCGGACACGTCCTGACGGTCCATCAGGTCGGTCAGCCCGTCCGCGACGGACCGGAAAGGCCGGCGGTCCGGCTGGAAATCCGGCGGGCAGCAGGTAAAGCGCGCGTGCGCCTTCATCTCGCCCCCGGCGACGCCCGCGCCCCTGAGCGTCACCGTAATCAGCCCGTCGTTGCTGTCGTCGAGGAACCCCAGCGACTTGCCAAGCCCTTCGCCCGCCGCCGCCGGTTCCTGTGCATAAAGCCCGCCCGGATTGGTGCGCGGGTCCTGGTCCTTGGTATCGGGATCTGCCGGCGGCACCCATTGTGCCCAGGCGCTTTTCGGGTTCAGCGTCTGGTGGATGCCCTTCAGGAAGCCCTCCACCAGGTAGGCCTCGGGCACAAGCGCGGTCAGGTCGCGCTCGGCGGTGTCCGTCGGGGCGTAGATATGGCCCTTTGGCGGCGTCAGGCGAAGGCGCAGTTCCGGGAAATCGCCGGTGGGCCGGATCACCTGCACCTCGCCCAGCGGCAGGGGATCGCCGCAGACGATGGGATTGTCCGCACCCGAGGGGCTGACTCCGTTCAGCACCGTCTTGCGATGATGGTTGCCGGGCAGGCTGACCAAAGCATCGACATGGTCGCCCTCGGCCCCGGTGTAGTGAAACGCCTTGCGGTTCGCGGCGTGCACACGCCAGGTGATGTCCTCCAGCCCAAGCCCGCAGTGCGCCAGCAGCTCGACCGTCAGCGGCCCCTCTGTGCCGTCGCTCAGCCGCCCGTGGATCTCGAAGAACGGCGCGACCGGCAGCCAGTTCTCGCCGTCGCGGAACTGGATCACCTCCGGCAACCAGGCCGAGATCATGCCCTCGGCATCGACCCGGAAAGAGGTGGTCGGCTTTATGACCGTTTCCGCAGTTCCCCTCGCCGAATAATCATTCGACTCCCAGTGGAAATTTGCCAGCGGTTCCTCGGTCTGACCAAAACGCGCGAAGGCCAGGGGTGGGCATATCCATATTGCTTCTATGACAGCGTTTGTCACAAAATCGCTCCCTTCACGAAAATTTTTCAGTGATGATTGTTTTGGTCAAGGCGACCAATACCAATAATATGTGCACGTAAGGATTGCATTTTGTTGTGATTCTGAAAAGACCTTTACGTAAGGTGACTTTGGTCGGTATGAAAATTTCTCTTTAAATCAGTGTTTTGAGTTTGATTTTTTTGATGTGTGTAATGTTGGTTACACTTTGGGTGAAAAACGTCTTAAACAACAACCCATGCGTGCTAAGGTGACTCTCAACGGCGAGATTCGAGCTCTTGGTGCGGCCGAATATTCTCTGCTGTGATTTTTTTCGCTTGAGATGATGCGCTTTTTTACAAGTGTGCCGCATTTATAATATGCGCTCTGGGTTTATTCGAACGGCGGGAAATTCTCGCCGCGATGAACGAATTGCGGCCAGTTTAATTGGCCGAGCCTTGCCTGACACTGGTTTCGGGGAGACTGATGACTACGCAATCCTACGACCTTATCGTGGTCGGTGGCGGAGCCATCGGCTTGTCGACGGCCTGGGCGGCCGGGCAGTTGGGCTGGCGAACACTCGTGCTGGAGAAGTTCGGTGTGCTCAACAACCTCGGTAGTTCAGCCGGGGCCTCGCGGCAATTCCGCCTGCAATACGCACAGCGCTACATGGCAGAGCTGTCGTTGGCTTCGGTGTCGTTCTGGGCGCGGTTGCAGGGCCATACGCAAAAGACGCTCATCCGGCAGAATGGCAGCCTGTGGTTCGGCGATCCGGCAGTGGACTCGCAGGAAGGCGGGATTTCCGCTGCCGAACGGGTGATGGATACGCTGCACATCCCCTATACGCCGCTCGACGCGGCCCAGATCGAGGCGCAGTTCCCGTTCAAGAACCTGCCCGCAGACTACGCCGGTTTCTTTCAGGGCAGCGGTGGGATCATAGATTTGAAGTCGACGGAGGAAGCCTGCCTGGACGCGGCCCTGGACACGGGATGGGTGGATGTCCACGAGTGGGAGCCGGTCCTGACCATGGAGGAGACCGGCACTGGCGTCCGCGTGGTCACCGCGCACGGCACATATACGGCCGCGCGCATGGCGATCTGTGCGGGCGCCTACGTCAACGAGGCACTGGCGCCGCTGGGCCTGTCCGCAGGCATCGACATCTGGGAGATGTCTTCGGCGTACTTTGCCCTGACGCAGCCCGCCGCGCATCTGCCAACGTGGTTCGTCTTCCAGAACCCCTCGGACAGCGCGCTGTTCTACGGCTTCCCCGAGGTGGACTGGGCACACCCCTGCTATGTCCGCGTCGCCACCGACTTCCCCGACAGGATCATCACCGACCCCAGCCAGCGCAGCGGCACCCCTAGCCCCAAAAGCCTCGCCCTTGATGCGCAGTGGGTGCGGGACCACATGGTCGGCCTCGACCCGGAGCCGCGCTTTACCGCCACGTGCCTGATCGCGCTGGCGCAGAACAGCAAACGCGAGCTGCTGCTGGATTACACCCCGGCCTGGGGCAGTCCGCACAGCAACATCGTCACCTACACGGCGGGCTGGGCGGGCAAATACATTCCGATCCTTGGCGACATGATCGTGCGGATGCTCGACGTGCCGCAGACCGAACTGACCTACGGCGACTACACGATTCCGCTGAAACATTTCTCGATTGACTGGGGCCGCCCGGAGTGACGCGCGCCACGGACCCGCGCGCCCATGCGCGTTGCACAGAACCGGAGGACACATGACCACATACGCAATCTTCGGCGCGGGGCCGTCGGGCCTGTATACCGCGTGGCGCCTGATCACCAGCGGCAAGGCCACGCCCGACGACAGCATCACTCTATATGAGTGGGGCATCTACGATTTCGAGGGCACCGGCCAGTACCGCCAGCCCGCAGGCCGCATCTGTTCGCATCACGTCAGCCTTCCCGGTCAGCCGCAGGACCTCGACGCCAGCTACATCGAGATCGGCGGGATGCGTTTCATCGAGTGGGACGGGCAGAACTACGACAAGGATGGCAAACCCGCCGAGGGCCACCGCATGGTCAGCCAGGTCATCCGCGACCTCGGGATGCAGGGCGACGTGGTGGACTTCCTCACCACCGACGACCCGCTGTTCTTCCTGCGCGGCCAGCACTTCTATCAAAGCCAGCTGGGCAATGGCGTCCTCGCCCCTTACGCCACGCCGGGCAACAACGCCCATCCGGCCTCGGACCTGTTCACCAGCATCTCCGGCCTCATCACCGGCCAGACCGACCTGACCACCCGCGCGCAGCAATGCGCCTGGTATGCGAAAGGCGCACTCCCCGCGAACTTCAATTCCTTCGTCTACCAGCCGGGCAGCATCGCCTCGAACGTCGGCTACTGGAACGTCTTCTACGATCAGGCGGGCAACGAGGGCTTCAACTACGCCGCCGACGCGGGCGGCTACAGCTCCAACGTCATCAACTGGAACGCGGCGGACGCGGCGGTCTACAATGGCGAATTCGCCCCCGGCGGCACGTTCAAGACCCTCGCGGGCGGCTACTCGCGCCTGTTCACCCAGCTGTTGCAGCAGACCATGCAGGCGGCGGGCGACCGCGGCATTCCCATCGTGCTGGAACAGGGGCGCCGTCTGCATTCCATCGTCACCCGCGACGGGCGGCCGGAGTTCCTGCTCGCCAGTGCCGACGATCCGTATAAGCCCGACGGCCCGCCGCAATCCGCCGACGTGGCCTTCCTCGCCATGCCGCCCGAGTCGGTGGAACTGATCGCGCAGGCCACGCGCTACGTCACCTATGATGCCGTCGACTTCCTCAACGCGCCGAACGTGGCGAACTACCTCGACGCGGTGATAAAGCAGCCCTCCTACAAGGTCGCCATGTTCTTCGACAGGCCGTGGTGGGCTGACGACTCGGTCCCTTACAAGCCAAAGGTGGCGGAGGGGGCCGGGAACAGCGCCATCTTCGGGCCGACCATCACCGACCTGCCGCTGCGCCAGATCTACTACTTCGGCAACAACGCCATGCCCGGTTACGGCGGCAAGCCGCTTTACGGCCTGCTCGCCTCCTACGACGACGAGCAGTTCATCACCTTCTGGCGGCAGCTGGAGCTGTCGGTGGACCAACGCCGGCAGGAAGCCGATTACCGCAACCTCCAGCCGCTCGACGGCGGACAGGCCGCCCCGCCCGAGATGGTGCGCATGTTGCGCCTGCAACTGGCCAAGGTGCATTACGGTGATCCCGATGCCGCCTACCAGATCCCGCAGGCGGTCGGCACGGTCTTCATGGACTGGGGGCGCAATCCCTTTGGCGCGGGCTACCACGCATGGGCGGCGCATTACGACATATGTAACGTCATGCAGACCATCCGCGCCCCTGCCGCACTGGCGGGGGAGGCCGGCGCTCAGGTCTACCTCGTCGGTTCCGCCTTCTCCAACGATCAGGCCTGGGTCGAGGGCGCCTTCTGCACTGCCGAATCCGTGCTGGTCGATTTCCTGGGTCTCGACCCACTGATCGACACCTCTGTGTATCCCCTGATCTGTTCGTCCTGCTGAGAAAGGAACTCCCCAATGGTCGCCATTCCTCCTCCCTATTCCGAAAAGGTGCTCGAAGAGCAGGGCAAGCATGCGGATTACGGTGTGCTCAGCCTGCTGGTCGGCACCTGGGTCACCCACAATCCGAACAAGGAAACCTGTCGCTACGGAGTTCACACCACTTGCCTGCCGTCGCCGGGAACGAACTCCGAGCAGATACCGGGCAAGTTCCATTTCCTTTGTCAGAACTACGTCGAAGAGTTGACCTTTACCAAGGTTCCCGGCGGTGTGCGCAACCGCGCGGGCGCGAACGAGCAGTTCTGCGGCGCGCTGAAATATGACACCGCGATCAAGGACACCGACGGCAACCTGTTGCACGAAGAAAACGGCATGTATCTATGGTTGGACGACATCTTCAACCACCCGGCGGACGACCAGAGCGTCGAGGAAGACATCGGCTACCCGGAGCTGGCGTCCGGAGACGGCGCCAAGGGGCCGGTCTACGTGCCAAACTACTCGGTTTGCCGCAGTGGGGTGATCCCTCATGGCAGCACCATGATGATGTTCGGCAAGGTGACAGAGGTCCTGCCCCCCGAGGGCCAAAACTACCTGCAGCCGCCGTTCCCGACGGGCAATGCCACCTGGAACCCCAAGTGGCTGTCCATTTCGCCGACCATGGGCGGGGCGGGGGCTTCGATCGCGAACCCCATCAATCTGGACGATCCCGCGCCATCCTGGGCGTTCGACAAGTCGATGCCCGCCACTGATCCCAGCGGCAACCGGACCTACACGCAGCGCATCCTTGCGCACGATCTTTACCCTTACTCGGTGCGACCTGATCTGGCGCTGCGCGATGCGCTGAAGGATCAGAAGCTGAAAGGCTACTTCCTGATCGAGATGGACACGGAGGAGAACACCGGGCCGAAAGGGGGAATCCTCAACACGCCGATCGTGCGCAAGTATGTCCCGGTGGTGAAGATGAACATGCGCATGTGGATCGAGGTGCTGGAGGAGGACGGCAAGGAAGTGCTTCAGCTGCAATACGAGCAGGTGGTGGATTTCGAATTCCACTTCGGCACAGATGGCGGCGTCACACGGTGGCCGCATATCCAGGTGAACACGCTGCGCCGCAAGGAACCGTTGCACGGCACTGTCCCCGCGAGGCCCGACCGCCAGGCCTGGACCCGGCGGGACAAGCGGGACGATGACACGCTGAACGACAAGTGGGGTGTGACCATCAGGCACGGCAATCCGCCAGAGGACACGGGCTGTGGCGACTGACCTATCCTGTCGCGCGCCGCTGGGCTGTTTCGTCCTGCGGTGCGCGTCGTTTCGGAGCAGTGCGGGACTTGGGAGCGTCCAGCGTCTGCAGGCGTTCTTCGAGCATCTCAAGGCCGCGCGGCTTTTTCACGCGGAAGCGGATGATCCGTTTGAGTTCCGGATAATGTCGCCAGTTCCACGAGGAATATTCACCGCCTGACACGCAGGCGATTTCGCGGCTGGCAAAGCCGAAGCCGTCTTCGCTGACGACTTCCACGATGGTGCCGGACGGCAGGGGGCAGCCCTTGCCGTCGTGGATCACCCACGGTCCCCAGTGTTCCCCACCGGATCGCTGTTGCGCAGTCATCTTCGAGCCCCCCAAGGCCAAAGGTCACGACCACGGAACATGCATTCCCGTGACCGCCTTTTCCAAAGGCTATCGCCCGCGACCCGCAGCTCAAGGGCATATCCGGCAACAATCCGCGTCGCATCGGGAAACGCTGCCTTGACGGGCGCGCCGAGGCTGTTTTCAGCTCGCGTCCTGAAGAGCCTCACGCATTTGCTCCATCATGGTCTTGGCGATGCCTGCGCTGAAACGGCTCGCGTCGGCCAGAACGAACAGCACGCCGCCGTCGGGAAAGATCTCGCAGGCGATGCGTGTGCTTGCGCTGGCGAAAAGCAGGCTTTCCGGCGAGACTTGAATCTCGTGTGTTGCATAGGCCGCAGCCTGTCGGGACAGGGCGTGACGTAAAGCCCCGGCGGTTTCATGGGCGCGATCCTGCGATCCGCTCAGGACCTGGCACTCCGAGCCGAGCCAGCCTGCCACGGACCCCGATGGCAGGCGGTCTATCAGGGGTGCGAGGGCCGACAGTTTGTCCTGTGACAGTGGGGCGAGCAGTGGGGCAGGCGGCGGCGAAACTTCAGACGACCGCCGAAAGGTCGCCAGGTCCACGAGGTTCTCGATGGCGCTGTCGTCCGCCGTGTCGATCGCCTCGCGGGGGCGCTCTGCCGCGATTCTCGTCAGGACGTCCAGGATCGATGGCGCACCGCTGCGCGCCCAGTGGTCCTCGGAGGTTGCCGTGGCAGCCAGCGTGCGCGTGGCACCATTGAGCAGCAGGCACTCCGCGAACATCTGGCCGGTTTCTCGGCGAATCCGGCCAAGCAGCTTCTCGCGATCCTTGGCGCTGCGCAGCTTGTCCGCGCGCGAGACGACGATGAGCCTGTCCTGAGGCAGGGTCTCGCCGAACCGCGCGAGGATGGTTTTCTCTGTCAATCGCCACGCCTGAGAGGCAATGGTCACCCAGATCAGAACATCTGCACGGCGCATCGCGTCGAGGTCGGCTTCGGTGATCTCTTCGGCGACCGTGATCGGCAGCTCTGTCAGTTCCAGGTCCGCGATCTGTGGGGCGTCGGTCCAGAGGATCACGTCCTCTGCGCCGCGCAGGACATCCGGCCCGTCGTCGGCACCGGTCGGGCGCTTTGCACCGCCGGGTTCACGCACCTCAAGCGCCGGCTGCGCGCCGTGGCGCACGGTGATGCGGGGACGCATGGACTGACCGATATTGTCCGGCAGGAAGGGACCACGCAGCAGGGCATTGATGACCGTCGATTTGCCCGCGTTGATCTCTCCGCAGATCAGCACCCGCAAGGGGCGGTATGCCGGAACCGACAGTGGCAAGGACAGGTTCAGCGTCGTGCCGGCCGGGGGCGTCACAAGTGCCTTCTCGGCAAGGGGGCTTGCGTGGCTCGTCATGTCGGTCAGGCGGCCTTTGCTATCTCGGTGCGCTTCAAGGCGCTGTCCACGGCGGCATAGTTCAACAGGCGGCGCTCCAGCACTTCCATCTGGCTTTGCAGTCGCTGCACCAGACGGCGTTGCAGGTCTGGATCGGTGGCGATGCGCTCCATTTCGGCCTTGTCCTTCTTCAGGCGGTGGGTGCGCTCCGAAAGTCCCACGTCCACCATCCGCAGCAGTACCCGCAGGCGATCCGCTCCGGCGCTGGCGCGTTCCACCTGTGCTTCGTTGAAGGCGGCGAGTATCTTTTCCACTGCCGGGCGCATCTCGGCGGCGGCGATGGTGCGCAGCGCGGCCAGCGATTTTTCGACATTGACCGAGGGGCTTTTCCAGAAGGCCCAGCCCCGGTCCGAGATCACCTCGACCCGCAGCGATCGTCGCGACAGGGTCAGGGTCGAGCTGAACCCGTTGTGCGGCAGCTCGTCCAAGGTCACGTTCTCGGCACTGTCGTCATAGGTGTCACGCAGGGTTTGACGGCAGGCTTCAAGGCAGTTGCTCAACACCACGTCCGTCCCGGCGCGGGACTTGTCGAAGGCATTGCGCACCTCGGTTTCCATCTGCGCCTGCAGTGCGGTCACGTCGATTTCCAGCGCCTTGTCGGTGCCGCCGCGGATGTTGTCCTTGAACAGCCGATCTTCGAAGACTTCCTTCTGGGCGTCGACGAATTTCTCGATGCCCGAGAGCAGCTGGCTTTCCAGCCGCGACCAGGCTTTGCTCACGACCTTTTCGACCTGCGCTTCGGCGCTGTCGATGTGGCCTTCGATGGTGTCGTGAATCGCGGTCAACCCAGAGATCTCGCGTTCCAGCTCGGCGGCGGCATCATGGGCCACGTCCACGCTGATGCTTTCGACCTGCAATTGCAGAGAGCCGCGTTCCCGCTTTGCGGCGAATTGGGCACCGCTGATCTCGGCCCGGATGTCTTCGCGCAGCTGATCCAGGAAGCGCCCGCCGTTGCCGTTGTCGATGACCTCGGACAGCACGGCCCGCAGGCGATCCATGCCCGTTGCCACCATCAGCCGTTCGTCGCGGTCGCCCGGCACCAGCCGGTGCTGCGTGGCGATGTAGGCGGCAAGCTCCTCGCTGTCCAGCGCGGTGCGGATGTCCTCTGCTTCCTGATCGTCCCGCAGACAGAGGTCGGCCATCCAGGCGCTGCCCGCCACGATGCGGAAATCGATGTCCGGAATCGCCCGACGCAGGCGGGTGGAAACGTCCGCCATGACGCGCGGCACCTCGGTGGCGTAATCGTCCAGCTCGTCGATCCGATTGACGAAGATGATGACGTCCTTGTCATCCTGTTCGGCGAGTATGCGGATCAGGGCAATGTCCACCTCGGTCAGCGGCTGGTGGGCCGAGAGGACCATGACGAAGACGTCGGACTTGTCGAGGCTGCGGCAGGTGAATTCGTCCCTGACCAGGAAAGGGTCGTTTACCCCCGGCGTGTCCGTGATGATCGTCGGGACCATGAAGCCCGGCACTTTCATATAGACATTCGCCACCTTTGTCAGCGCGGCGTAACGGCCAAGCGACTCGCGCTCCAGCCCTTCGTCCGAGCCGGGACCGGCACAGACGTAGCGCTTCAGCAGGTCGGCGGTGAGAAAGTCGTAATCGTGATGGCTGCCAAGCAGGGTGTGGTAATGCTTGCCCAGCCGCTTCTGCGCCCGGTCGCGCATCTCGTCGCTCTGCTGACGGAGCAGTTCAGTGTCAAAGCCGGGCAGCAATTGTTCGGTCAGGGCCCGTATCTTGGAGCCGCCGTTGACGATCTCGTCCCAGTCGCTTTCGTCGAAGAACTCGAAGCGCGCACCGGACATCGGATCACCCGCCATATTGATGCGGATGTTGGTCACCACGGAGGTCCATGGATTGATGTCCGAGGGCAGGAAATCGTGCTGGTGCAACAGCGCGTTGACGAAGGTCGATTTGCCCGCCTTGACCTGACCGATTACCGCGACACGTGCCGCCCAACCGTCGAGCCGGTCCTGCAAGGCCTGAAAGGCGGGGCGTCCGGCGCGGTCCGACATGCGGTCCAGCTGGTGCAGCGTATCGCTCAGGACGTCCAGTTCCTGGCGCTGGTTCGGAGCGATCTTCATGGTGTTCTCCTACTCGATACTGGGGCGTGGGCGCGATCGGGGCGCAGAGTCGTCGGGCGTGATTTCGGAGGCTCGTCGAGCAGCGTGATGAGCCTGTCGATGCGGGCCAGAAGGGTGGCGACGTCATCATTTTGCGACCCGCCGCCAATGTGTTCCCAAAGTCGCCTGACCGGACCTTTGCGGTCGCCTCCGTTGATGGCATGTGCCTGCGCTGAGGCGGCCGGCTTCATGGTGACGGGCGCGGTCGTGGCGGACGACTGGGCGGAGACCGGCTCGGCTGCGGGACGCACGCGGCGGGGCGATGTCGGCTGAACCGGGATTGTGCGGCGCGCCGCTTCGGTTGCCTTCTGCACGATTGCATTGTCGGCGCCGGGCAGGGACGCCAACCCCCGCGCCAGACCCTGAACATGTTGCCCGATGCGCGCGAGATCGGTCTCGCTGAGAAGCGAGGCCACCATCATATGGGCAAAGAAGGGGGCCGCCTCGCGTTGGACCCGGCGCAGCACACGGTCGGTGGCACGCTGATCGGGCAGGCGGTCGGCGTGGGTCAGCAGCAACGTCGACGTGCGGCGCAGCGCCATCGGCATTTCCTGCCAGACCGATTTTTCGCTCTGTCGCCAGGCCTGCGTTGCGTTGCTGCACCAGATGACCGCGTCGGCGTAGTCCACCATCACTTGCCAGGTTTCTGGCGGAATGTTGGGATCGGAGTTTCCGGGCGTGTCGATAATGTCAACCTGTTCAAGGACCGGCGCGGGATGCGCCAGCACGCCATACCTCGTGTCGGACAGGTCGAATTCGGTGATTGTCGACACTTCTCGCGTCCCGCCATCGGGTTGCACCGCCATCCGCAGATCATGGCCGCCGATCAGCCAGATCGGGGGCAGGGCGGTGGACGTCACGTTGGAGGGTAGGATGTCCGCACCCAGCAAGCCGGTTATCAGCCGGGTCTTGCCCGCGCTGAATTCTCCGGCAATCAGGATACGCGGCTTGCGGCGGCCCTGTGCGGGCGGTTCTGTCAGCCTGTCGGGACGAAGGACGCGGTTCATGCGCTGAGCCTCCGCTCTTGGGTGGCCTTGCGGTCCACGTCCTGCGCGCAGTCGAGGATTGCGCGCGCAAAGGCAGTCTGGTCCATGGCGAAGGTTTCAACGATGTCGCGCGTGCGTTGCACGGCCGGGTCGAAGAAACCGGTGATGAGCTCGTCGATCAGCGGCGCGATTTCGGCCTCGATCATCGCGGCATACCGCTTTTCAGCGGCGCGCTTGCTGCCGAACTTCCAGAACTTGCGCCACCACGGCCCTTCGAGGTCCAGCGACAGTGTGCGCGCCAAGACGGTCGGCGCCTTGTGCTGCGGCTGTTCAGGGAACTCGATGGTGGCGCTGTCGCGGAAGACGCCGAGATCGTCCTGCAGGATGGTCTGCATGCCGTCCAGCACGTCATCGAGGCCAGTTTCACCTTCGCGCCGCAGCTTGGCAGTGGCAGAGGTAAAGGCCGTCTTCATCGCCATGCGCAGCGAGGTAGGATCGTGCTTCCAGGCATCGAATTCGCCATAAACATCGATGTGCGACTGCAAGGCGCCGATGGCAGACTGAACAAAGGTCTCCTGTCCGCGCTCCAGCCTCTCGCGCAACTGCTCGCGCAGAGCCTTCACGCGGGTATCGAAGCCGTGCAGTGCAGCGTCGCGCACATCCGCGGCCTTCAGCGACAGTTCTGCCGGACCAAAGCCCGCGCGTGCGGCACTGCTGCCTTGCGCCGCGATGTTCTCAACCGTTTCGCTCATATCGGCGATTGCGTCGATCTCGGTCTGCACATCGGCCAGAAGTGCTTTGCCCGGGCCCTCGACCACGCGGCGCGCGATGGCGCGATGCAGCGCGGGAACGCCGGAGGCCTCCATTGCGGCAGTCCGCAAACTGTCGTCCGTGGACAGGTCGAACAGTCCCGGCATTCTTGCCAGCGCGGCGCGCGCCGTGGGAGTCATGGTGCATTCGGTGCCGAGGGCACAGTTGGCCCAGTAGCCGCTGCCGAACAGGATCTCGACACCCTCGGGCAGGCCCATCCGAGACAGTGTCTTGCGAATGGAGTCGGTGATACGGCGCATCTCTGCAGGCGGATCCTGCAGCTCGTCGATACGGTTGACGAAAATCAGCACTTCGCGCGCCTCGACCGCGCAGATGATCCGCAGCAGGGCGACATCCATGGTGGACAGTGCCTGATGCGCCGACAGGACCACCACACACACACGGCTGTCGCTGATTGCATTCAGTGTGATCTGCTCGCGCATCATGAAGGTATCGTTGACGCCGGGCGTATCCCGCAGGCACAACCCGCGCGGCAGTCCAGGCAGATCGACGTAGAGGTCGGCGGATTTGGTCAGATCGGCATAGACACCTTCCTGCGCGCCCTCGGCCATGTCCTCGGGGTCGCCGTAGCAGATGTAACGGTCGATGGTGTCCTTATCTAGGTCCGGATAGGCGTGGCTGTCACCCAGAAGCGAGGCGAACTGGTCGCCCAGCCGTGCCTCTGTGGTGTGGCGCATCTCTGTGACCTGTGCGCGTACGTCGTCGGCTTCGCGGGCGAATCCTGCGCGTTCGGCCATCTCGCCCAGCCGTCCGCCGGTGGCGACCAGACGGTCCCATTCCTGTGCGTCGAAGAACCGGAACAGCGCCCGCGTCCGGGGCGGCCGGTAACGGCTGTTCAGATGCAGCGCCGTGATGACAGAGGTCCACGGGTTCACATCCGACGGAAGAAGGCCCACCTCGCCGATGAGCGCATTGAGCAGCGTGCTCTTGCCCGCCTTCACCTGCCCGATGACGCTGACGGACGGTTCGAACGACCGGATCCGGTCGAGCACCCGTTCAATCGGTTCCTCGACAAAGCCGTGACCGACCTCGGCATACTCGGCGACGGAGGCCTCCATATGGTCGAGCGTCTGCCAGAACCGGTTCAGTTCCTCGAACCCTTCCTGGTGCTTCTGTCGTGCGGGGGTGGCGTGGGCCATGGTGTCTCGCTTGGTCGTGGGGCGAATGCGGGAAGGTCCGCTACAAAAGGGGGAAAGCGGCCGCGCGCATGAGGGACGCGCGGCGGCTTCCGTTGCGGTCTCAGACCTTGAGTGTGCCTTCGACGCTTTTGACCTTCAGGCGTGCCATTCCGAGGTTCGAGGCGGACCGGTCTAGGGCGACGTATACGAAGACGGCCGGATTGGCAGCCAAGGGGCGGATCAGGTGAATCTGTTGGCCCAGCGTGATCAGGATGTCCTCGATGGCATCGTTCAGCCCAAGCGCCTTCATGGCGGCGTTCTTGGCGCGGACCACCTCTGTGTTGGCGGCGCCGGCGGCCTCAAGGTCGAATTTCGTGTTGCTGGTCTCGCTGGCCAGCATCAGTCCGGTATCGGAATCGACGAGGCAAGCGCCGATAAAGCCGGAGAGTTCTTTCAGTGCGGAGAGGTTGGTCGACATTTCAGGAGTTCCCGTTTGATGTATTGCGATTTCCTTATTTTTCCGGGAGTTGTGTCGAAATTGTGTTTGGTTAACGACTCATTAAGGCGGCTTTATGGGTGTTCCGTCGCAGAAGCGGATCGTTGCTGCGCTTTTTTCTGGTAGTGCGTTGTAAAGATTTCATAAAATCAGAAGTCGCACAACGGCGTTTTGGCGCGGGCAGGGGTTTGACATAAATGCAATTGTGGCGTTGCAAAAATAAACTGCGTACATCTTTTGGGGGTGAGGGAGCGAATTTCCCAAAATTTTCCGGGCGGCTCAATTTATAATTGAATTTCTGGAGCAGGAGTCTTTTGGGCTGAAATCCTGTGACTCCATTTGATTGACGCAGCAACCTAATAATGGCGTCGTATATCAAACATTGTTTCACGTCAACTTGTTCCAGGCGACGTCCCCCGACTCTACTGGGCTCAGGACTCATCGCCATTCATAGCCAGAAGATGACGATGGCGGCGCGGAAGAAGACCGGGTCCCAGTCGTCGCGTGTTGCAACCCGTCGCCAGTCCTTCAGGCGCCCGAACATGATCTCTCATCGCTGCCCGTCAGGGCAGCGATGAGAGGGGCGGTTTGCTGCAAAGACGGAGGTGACGATGCTCGGATCGGTCAAGGTGGCGGGATCGCTGTTTGGCTCGTCGACCTTGACGAGTGAAGTGAACCTCGAAAACCGGATACCTCGCCAAGCGTACCGTCGACGATGACGAGGAAGGACTGCATGGTTGCCAAACCGAAGAATTACGGTGCTGAGTTCAAGGTGAAAGTGGCGGTTAAGGTGATCCGCGGCGGGCGGACGGTCGCCGAGTTGGTAGCGACGCACGGTATACCTCCACTGTCGGCGCGGCATTCACCCTGCGAGACCCGCGATACGAGACCCCTTCGGGCAAGGCCGAGGCGTAGCCTGCAGATAAAGACAGCGAGAACGAAAAGCTCCAAGTCCCGCTCGCCTATCGCACATGCCCGCTGGCGCGATAGGAACGATCGGCCAGTTGCGTGTGGAATGCGATTTTTTATGAAAGGAAAACCAGTGAAGGCGCCATTGTTTCATGCCCGCAGGTGAGCAGACGGTGAGCATAGCCCGGAGGGGAGAGGTGATCGATCCACGGCGGGCCGCTCCGAACAGCACGTCAATCGTCAGGCAGATCTGACTGGCGGGATCGCTGTTGCTCTGCTGGCGGGCAGGCCTGCCTGTCGGCGCGGCATCCCGGGGTCGAACCACTTATCGGGACATTCCTCCGGAACGCCCTGCCGGTCCGGGAATCGTCAGCGTGCCCCTGCGCTTGAGCGCTTCCTTATAAGCTGGCCTGTTCCTGGTCCTGTAGGTCGGGAGGGGCGGTCCGCTCGAGCGCCCCAGCTACCACCCTGAAATCAAGAGATGAAACCCTTCCAGAACTTTCGCGACAAAGCCGTCTGGAGGAGGGATGCGTATGAGCTCTTCGCGACCACACATACTATATGTCCAAAAATGCCATCTGGATGTGCGTGGTGGGCACGCTTCCTCCGATGCCGGCGCGAAGCGCTCGGCGTCCGTGAGGAGGGGATTCTCTTGAGTCTCCAGTTCTGGACGTTCTGACAGCGTGTAAATGGAAGCCGACTGTCCCAACAGGCGTCAATCAGAATTCCATTAAGTATCTGTTTTTGAGAGCAAAATACCCAAAGATAGAGGATTTTTGAATTTTCTTGGAAAAACCGCTTGCCAGTCGGGACGGCTATACGTAAAAGCCCCTTCACCGGCGGCGCTGAGGTGCTGGTTGGGACGCGGAACGGAGCGGATGTGACGCTGAGAGGCGGGACTGAGGCGAAGGGAAGCGGAGAAAATCAGAGGCATTGACGGGCGGGCGCGCCGGAAGTTAGGGCGCACCGGTTCGGTTTTTGTCTCTACGTTATTTGACATCGCTGGTATCTGAAGAGATATGTGGGCGGCTCTGGTCCGATCGATGGATCAACCCTCTCATATCGACTTTCCTAGGATTTAGGTCCGATGATGGAAAGGTCAGCTTCACTGTTTGAGCGGCTTTCGGTTTCTGATGAAACCTGAAGCACGTTATCAAACAGATGACTTCCAATACGTATCCTTCCTTAGCCGGGTGGATATAGGCGCGGCCCCAAAGTTGCGCTGAGTATTGGAGATGTGCAGAGGTTCGAACGTCAAGGATACGCGGTAACGCGTTTCAACTTGAGAGTTTGATCCTGGCTCAGAACGAACGCTGGCGGCAGGCCTAACACATGCAAGTCGTGCGCGCCCTTCGGGGTGAGCGGCGGACGGGTGAGTAACGCGTGGGAACGTGCCCTTCTGTTGAGGATAGCCCCGGGAAACTGGGAGTAAAACTCGATACGCCCTTAGGGGGAAGGAAGGATCGGCCCGCGTCTGATTAGGTAGTTGGTGGGGTAATGGCCTACCAAGC
>NZ_JBNAGB010000038.1:0-2500 GCF_049800975.1 Sagittula sp. S175 | reverse complement strand
CAGTACCTGAAACCGAACGCCTACAATCAGTCGGAGCTTCCTTGCGAAGTGACGGCGTACCTTTTGTATAATGGGTCATCGACTTGGTCTATCTAGCAAGCTTAAGCCGTTAGGTGTAGGCGCAGCGAAAGCGAGTCTTAATAGGGCGTCGAGTTAGATGGATCAGACCCGAAACCGAGTGATCTAGGCATGACCAGGATGAAGATAAGGTAACACTTATTGGAGGTCCGAACCCACACCTGTTGAAAAAGGTCGGGATGAGTTGTGCCTAGGGGTGAAAGGCCAATCAAACTCGGAGATAGCTGGTTCTCCGCGAAATCTATTTAGGTAGAGCGTCATCCGAATACCCCGGGGGGTAGAGCACTGGATGGGTAATGGGGCCCCACAGGCTTACTGATCCTAACCAAACTCCGAATACCCGGGAGTACTAGATGGCAGACACACTGCGGATGCTAACGTCCGTAGTGAAGAGGGAAACAACCCTGACCTCCAGCTAAGGCCCCCAATTCATGGCTAAGTGGGAAAGCAGGTGGGACGACCAAAACAACCAGGAGGTTGGCTTAGAAGCAGCCATCCTTTAAAGATAGCGTAACAGCTCACTGGTCTAATCAAGTTGTCCTGCGGCGAAGATGTAACGGGGCTCAAGCCATGAGCCGAAGCTGAGGATGCACATAGTGCATGGTAGCGGAGCGTAGTGTGACATAGCACTCATCCGTATTTGCATCCCACGGGATGTAATGACGGATAGAGTGCTTTCTGTGAAGCCGGGGCGTGAGCCATCCGGTGGAGAGATCACTAGCGAGAATGATGACATGAGTAGCGACAAAGAGTGTGAGAGACACTCTCGCCGAAAGTCCAAGGGTTCCTGCTTAAAGCTAATCTGAGCAGGGTAAGCCGGCCCCTAAGGCGAGGCCGAAAGGCGTAGTCGATGGGAACCAGGTTAATATTCCTGGGCCAGAAGGATGTGACGGATCGTGGCGGCGTGCAGGTCTTATCGGATTGACCTGTATCCAAGACGGTTCCTGGAAATAGCCCTTCATGAGACCGTACCCTAAACCGACACAGGTGGACTGGTAGAGTATACCAAGGCGCTTGAGAGAACGATGTTGAAGGAACTCGGCAAAATACCTCCGTAAGTTCGCGAGAAGGAGGCCCGGTACATGAGTGCCGGGGGCACAAACCAGGGGGTGGCGACTGTTTATTAAAAACACAGGGCTCTGCGAAGTCGCAAGACGACGTATAGGGTCTGACGCCTGCCCGGTGCCTGAAGGTTAAAAGGAGGGGTGAGAGCTCTGAATTGAAGCCCAGGTAAACGGCGGCCGTAACTATAACGGTCCTAAGGTAGCGAAATTCCTTGTCGGGTAAGTTCCGACCTGCACGAATGGCGTAACGACTTCCCCGCTGTCTCCAACATCGACTCAGCGAAATTGAATTGCCTGTCAAGATGCAGGCTTCCCGCGGTTAGACGGAAAGACCCCGTGCACCTTCACTACAGCTTCGCACTGGCATCAGTCACAACATGTGCAGGATAGGTGGTAGGCTTCGAAGCAGGGACGCCAGTCCCTGTGGAGCCTCCCTTGAGATACCACCCTTGTTCTGATTGATGTCTAACCGCGGTCCGTTATCCGGATCCGGGACCCTGCGTGGTGGGTAGTTTGACTGGGGCGGTCGCCTCCTAAAGCGTAACGGAGGCGCGCGAAGGTTGGCTCAGAGCGGTCGGAAATCGCTCGTTGAGTGCAATGGCATAAGCCAGCCTGACTGCGAGACTGACAAGTCGAGCAGAGACGAAAGTCGGCCATAGTGATCCGGTGGTCCCAAGTGGGAGGGCCATCGCTCAACGGATAAAAGGTACGCCGGGGATAACAGGCTGATACTGCCCAAGAGTCCATATCGACGGCAGTGTTTGGCACCTCGATGTCGGCTCATCTCATCCTGGGGCTGGAGCAGGTCCCAAGGGTATGGCTGTTCGCCATTTAAAGAGGTACGTGAGCTGGGTTTAGAACGTCGTGAGACAGTTCGGTCCCTATCTGCCGTGGGTGTAGGATACTTGAGAGGAGTTGCCCCTAGTACGAGAGGACCGGGGTGAACGTTCCACTGGTGGACCAGTTGTCGTGCCAACGGCAGTGCTGGGTAGCTATGAACGGACAGGATAACCGCTGAAGGCATCTAAGCGGGAAGCCCCCCTCAAAACAAGGTATCCCTGAGGACCGTGGTAGACCACCACGTCGATAGGCCGGAGATGTAAGTGCAGCAATGCATTCAGTTGACCGGTACTAATGGTCCGATAGGCTTGATTTGATCCAGTAACAGCCAGGTTACAAATCAAAGCATACACACAAGTGTAAAACACTTGGACAACAGTTGATCGTGTCTTTCCTCGGTTTGGTGGTCATAGCGAAAGCAATACACCCAGTCCCATCCCGAACCTGGCCGTTAAGTGCTTCCACGCCAATGGTACTGCGTCTCAAGACGTGGGAGAGTAGGTAACCGCCAAACCTAG
>NZ_JBNAGB010000037.1:0-32922 GCF_049800975.1 Sagittula sp. S175 | reverse complement strand
TGAACCGCGCCGGGTTTGCCGGAGGCTCCAACTCTTGAGTAGGATGGAGCATTATGAGCAAGACGACGAACAAGTATTCCCCCGAAGTGCGCGAACGAGCCGTTCGCATGGTTCTGGACAACGCAGGGCAGCATGAGAGCCGCTGGTCTGCGATCCTGTCGATTTCGTCGAAGATCGGGTGTGCGCCTCAGACGCTGAACGAGTGGGTCAAGAAGGCGGAGGTCGATCGCGGTGATCGCGCCGGTGTCTCGACCGAGATGGCCGAGAAGATGAAAGCGCTGGAACGCGAGAACCGCGAACTGAAGCAGGCCAACGAGATCCTGCGGAAGGCATCGGCATATTTTGCCCAGGCGGAGCTCGACCGCCGGTCCAGGACATGATCGCCTTCATCGAGGAACATCGTGACGCCATCGGGGTCGAGCCGATCTGCAAGCACCTGCCGATTGCCCCATCCACGTTCTACGATCACATGGCCAAGCGGGCGAACCCCGACCTGCTGTCGGATCGGGCGAAGCGGGATATTGCCTTGAAGCCCGAGATCGAACGCGTTTGGGAGCAGAACTACAAGGTCTATGGCGTTCGCAAGGTCTGGCATCAGATGCGCCGGGAAGGCTTCGATGTGGCCCGCTGCACGGTGGCGCGGCTGATGAAGGATCTGGGGTTCGAAGGCGCCATCCGTGGCAAGAAACACAGGACGACGATCCCGGACAGGTCTCAACCCTGTCCGCTTGACAAGGTGAACCGCCAGTTCAAGACGCCTGCGCCAGACATGCTCTGGGTCAGCGACTTCACCTACGTGGCCACATGGCAGGGCTTCGTCTACGTGGCATTTGTCATCGATGCCTTTGCCCGCCGCATCGTCGGTTGGCGGGTCAGCCGCACAGCGAATGCCGGGTTCGTGCTCGATGCGCTGGAACAGGCCGTTCATCAGCGGCGACCAGGCTCTGGACTGGTGCATCACTCGGATCGCGGATCGCAATACCTGTCGATAAAATACACCGAGCGCCTGGCGGAGGCCGAAATCGAACCGTCGGTCGGCAGTGTCGGTGACAGCTACGACAATGCTTTGGCCGAGACAATCAACGGTCTTTTCAAAGCAGAGGTCATTCATCGCCGAGGGCCATGGCGCAGTTTCGACGCCGTGGAATACGCCACACTCGAATGGGTCGATTGGTTCAACGACCGCCGCCTGCTGGAGCCCATCGGGAATATCCCACCAGCAGAGGCCGAGGCAAACTTCTACGCCGCTCTGGAAAGATCAGACATGGCCGCGTAACTAAGACAAACCAGCCTCCGGCAAACCCGGCGCGGTTCACGCGGCGGCTCCTTCTTGACGAGACGGCCGACGCCGTTCGAGCGTTCCCAGGCCGCGAGCTTCTTCGTGAACCGCGCAGGCGGTTTCGGTGCGCTATCGGCGTAGCGAATGAGCGCGCCCAGGGGCGCAGTGTCGAGTATGGTGGTTGCAGACATGATTCCTCATCCTGAATGCGATACTTTGCATTCATCTTATTGATATTGTTGTATTTTATGTGATTGAGAGCGGTTTTCCCCGCCCTCGGATTGCGCGGATCACTCCGCAGCCACCATCGACGCATCATCACCCGGGAGGTCAGCGGTGAGGAAGGCGGGAAGGTCTTCAGACGCCCCCTGCCCTTCCAAACCGTCGAATGCCTCCAGATCGTGACGGCGAAGAACCTCCGGCAACCAGCCGCTGCCTTTCAGCAGACGCTCGGCTTCAGTCGCCATCTCGCCCTTCTTCAGGTGATCGAGGAGTTGGGCAGTGCCTTCCCCTTTCGCCTCGCGCACGGCCTCGAGGATCCGGGCCTTGGGCACGCGGTTCAGGTAGGTATCGGCAGTCGGCTCCCAACCCGCCTCGACCATGTCGAGATCGACCGCTTGTGCGACCAAGTCAGACTGGGTCATCCGCTTGGTCAAACCGCTGGCCGAGATACCGGCACCATAGGGGTTCACCTTCTCATGGAGCGCGTTGATCCCGAAGCTGAGGCAATGCGCGAGCAGGGACAGCCGGCTCACCTGATCGAGGGAGGTCAGGTAGTCCCAGAGCGCGGCATCGTCGCCGCGCGGCAAGTCGGCCTCCCACTCCGCATGGCGATCGTCCACCAGCTTGGCCACCACGCTGTCCTTAAGATCGCTCGCCTGCGCCGACATGTAGACGTGACGGACCGAAGCCTCGAGGCAGCTGCCGGCCGAACTGGATGTCCGGAAAGTGTCCTTGACGAGCTTCAGGAGCAGCAGCGTCAGGGCGACGTCGGGAGAACGCCCAACAGCTTCCCGCAGTGCCAAGGTCCGGTGCGCCGTCAACTCCATGATCAGCCGCTCAGGCAATGGCTTCAACGCACCATCATCCTCGTCGTCGGGCACGTTGGCGCCAAGCGCCTGACCGGCAGAGGTGATCACCGTGCCGTGGCCGACACCATCCGTGCTGCTCGCAGCTGAAAGCTCAGCGCCCTGCCCGTCTGCCGCCTGTTCACCGCTGTGGACGTCGGCATCTTCCCGAGACTCATCCTCGGGTCGCACAAAGCCCCGATAGACTGCAAGCTCGCCATAGCGATCAAGCGTCACGAAAGCCCCTGCCCGCGCGATCTCCTCCGCGTCGAAGATCAGCGGCCGGGCCTCGAGCTTCTCCATCGCGACTTCCAACTCGCCAAGACGCGCGTCGATCTCTTCGGGGAATTCATCCTGGCCCTCGTATTGCTCTTCGAGCGCCCGGTACTCGGCAAGCAGCTCGGCATGGGCCGCACTTTCGTCATCCGTCATCGGCGCCGGGTCTCCGCTCAACCGCCGCAAGCCGTGGGTGTAGCCATAGGGCAGGTCGAGCGAGACCTCGATCCATTTCCAACCTTCGGTCGCTATGACTTCGGCTTCAGCCTGAAGCTTCTCGCTGACCATACGATCAAGCAGGGCAGGGTCTTCCAACCATCCACCGTCATCGCCCTGAAACAGGTCATGCAACATGGTGCCGCCAGCGGCCTCATAGGCCTCGACACCGACAAAAATTGCACGACGGTCAGCGGCGCGCACGGAGGTTTCCGTCAGGAACCGCCGGATCTGGTAGGGTTCCTTGTTCCAGGACGACTGGATCGCCTCCCAGACCTGAACCTGGCGCTCATGATCCGGATTGACGGTGAAGGCCATCAGCTGCTCCAGCGTCATTTCATCCTCGGCATAGAGCTCGAGCAGGGCAGGGGCCACGGCGGCGAGTTTCAGGCGCTGCTTGACCACCTGCGGCGTGACGAAGAAGGCGGCGGCGATCTCCTCATTGCCCTGACCCTTCCCCCGCAGCGCCACGAAGGCACGGAACTGATCGAGCGGATGCAGGGCAGCGCGTTGCATGTTCTCAGCGAGCGAGTCGTCTTCGGCGAGGATCGCAGAATTGGCATCCCGTACGATGCAGGGAATGGGCGTCGTCTTGGCCAGGCGTTTCTGCTTCACCAGCAGAGACAGGGCCTGGAAGCGTCGACCGCCAGCGGGGATTTCGAACTTGCCGGTCTCGGACCCGTCATCCGCCAGAACGGGCCGAACGCTCAGGCTCTGCAGCAACCCGCGGCGGGCGATGTCTTCGGCCAGTTCCTCGACCGAGATGCCGGCCTTGATGCGCCGGACGTTGGACTGGCTCAGCACGAGCTTGTCGAAGGGAATGTCCCGGGACGGGGACAGGGTGACTTTCTGGGCAGATTTCGCCATCAGATCTTCTCCACGACGGGCGCCAGAAGCCACTCTCCCGATCTCACTTCCCGTCACCCCTTTCACAGCCACCCTCAAACTCTTCCGCGGGCGTAGGACACAAAATTGATGACCGTTTCGGTGATCATTGTCGTTTCCTAGTAACGACACCTTTCTGGTCTGGGCTTGGAATTGTTCAGGTCGCCTATGATAGCACGCGATCAAGGTATCTTGCAGGATGCCTAATATGGGATGCTTTTCCGATGATAGTGTCGAGCGCCAATAGAACCCGTCCGGGACCACTGGTTTGCAAGTGAGCTAAGAGCTTCTCTTGGTTTACTCTTAGAAGGCTTCCGATATCAGTGATGATCCGGATGACGGTTTGCCTGTCTCGTGGTTCGTTAGGGTAGAAAGAGGACACGTGGACTAGATCGGTCCAATCCATTGTCTTGGGATCATGTTGTTTTTTCAGGTTCCGGGTTGTTTCTAAGCTGTCTTTGCGTCTCTTAGTGAAATTTAATGTTTTGGATTCTACGAGCCGGTCATTTTGTCCGGTTGTGGCGGACATTTTTGCTGTTTCGCCAATGGTCATAGCCGGGTTTCCGGCCGGAAACTGGAACTTATCTTCATGATTTCCAAGGATGCCGTGCAACCGGTCTATAATTTTGATCACGTCTTCCTGTGACAGCGTTGTGCGCCGCAATGTTTTGCGGATTTCGGCTAGTAGGGTGACGATTTTCTCATCATTCGTGTGGGCCATCGCTTCAACCCGGAGAGCGAGGGCTTTCGCTTTGAGTGACCGCAGTTGCTCGGCGTCTTGGGATACCTCTTGTGCCCAAGCCTTTAGCTCCTGCTCCCGATGATACATCGGCGCGAGATCGAACCCGAAAGCATCCCGAATGACACCGCCGTAACGCAGTGGGAACCGCTTGCGAGTGGCGCTATCCCGTCGATTGATTAGTCCGCTTCTAACCAAACGGCTGATACAACGACGCAGTGTGCGTTCGTCGAGCCCGTTGGTTCGCTCTGATAGCGACGCATTGGATGGAAAGACGATGGTCATCCCATTGTCGGATGCGCTGTCCTTTTTGGGCACGAAGCTGATCAACGCCTGCAGCGTGGCGAGGTCGTTGGAGGTCAATCCCAACTCACGTCTCAGGGTTCTGATCGATTGGATCACGCGGTATGGATCAGCTACAGGCGCAACTGATCGTTCCGCCACGGCGGGTTGCGGCGCTCGAACATGTTTCATCTCGATTTGGGCAGAAAAAGCATCCCCATTCACCGCGAACGGTGTTGAAATCGATTCGGCTTCGAGGTATCAATCAGGTGTCTAAGCTAATTGAGGCCCTTCGGAAGCGCTGCTTTCGGGGGGTCTTTCCTTTTCTGGCCTATCCTCCTTTCTGCTCAATTTGTTTCATCGTCTGTGTCCTGAAGGCTGGATTGCTGCGCTGCAGCCAAAGCGGCCAAAGCGCTTTCCGGGTTCTTTGCAATCCATGCATGAAGCCCGTCCTCACCACTTTTGACCGTGATGACGGCTGTTCGCTTCGTGATTTTGACCGAGCCAACCTCTGTCTCGATGGCGGAGGGGGCGGGTGACTTCTTCTTCTTGAGAAGGCCCTCAAACGTGGTAAAGCGTTCATCGGAGCTTCTCCCCGCCTCCTTGGCATTTGAAAGCTCCGTCTCCACATCATGGTTTCCGGCCGGAAACCCGAGGGCCTCATACGATTTGGCAGCAGCGTACCATCGGTCGCGACCAACTCCAGGTGCCGGTCCGATTGCTTCGATGACGTCGACCGGAATACAGGAAACGACCTGCTTCATGCGGGCGAGACCGGTAAGCTTGTCGCCATTTCGGCGCGCCTTCTGGTCGATGTTAAGGGCGTCGCAAACAAGACCTTCATCCTTGCCTGACTCCAGAAGAGATTTCGCAAAGAGGGCTTTCTCGATCCAAGTCAGATCCTTGCGAAAGCTGTTCTCCTGGCCTTGAGCCAAAATAGCCTGCTCGTCGTCGAGCGCTCTGACGAGCGCTTTGGCGGGCTTACCGATCAGCCGAAGTGCCGCGAGGCGTCTGCGTCCATAGATGATCCGGTACCGGCCACTGGCAGGGCTGACAAGGATCGGGATGAGTTGACCCTGCTTGTCGATACTGTCGGCAAGGTCGCGAATGTCATGTTCGTCGTCACCGCTGAGGCGGTCTTTGAACTCAGAGTCGTCAATCAGATCCGTGCTGATTTCCTGAATGGAAGACTGCGCGGCGTCTTGCAGAGATCGCGCCATGCTCGATAGGGCAGGGGCCTTTGACTGGGCCGGCTTGGGCGAAATCGACGAGGGCTGTACGTCTTCATCTTCCGGGATATCGAAGGTGACTTTTCGAGCCATTACGTACGCCCCCATGCGGCTTGGATGAGACCTTCCACTTCGTCAACGACTCCGTTGATCGACTCGATGGCTCGATCATAGGTTTGCCGGTGAAAGTCCGATCGCGCGATTTCGAAAAGTGTTTGCTGGGTCAGGCCCGCATCGGAAACCGCGGACGATTTCAGGAAGGGTTGGGTCAAGACGTCGTCTGTGAACATCGTTCGCAAGAACGCGGCCATCTGGGTTTGTGGGCCATCATTGGGCTCAAACCGCGTGATTAGGAAGCGCATGAAATCCCAATCCGGTGACGCCCCGACGTCCGCGATGGTTGCCATCAGACTGGACGTCAGTTGCAAGAACTGAGCCATTGAGGCGACGTCCAACATACTCGGGATGACCGTCACGATCAGAGATGTCGAGGCCACCAGCGCAGAGAGCGTCGTAAAGCCAAGCTGAGGCGGGCAGTCGATGACGACGATGTCGTAATCTGCCTCGACTTCATCGATGCAAAGAGCCAAGCGCTGATAGAAGGGCGGCCTGATGTTGTTTCGCAGGGCGTGGGCTGTTTCGGTCTCGAACTCGGACAGAAGCAAACCGGCCGGAGCCAGATCGAGATTGTGAAAATAGGTTTTGAGTAGCACGTCCTGGAAAGGCACTGGCTCCTCGTAGCGCAGGGCATCATATACTGTCCCTGCTTCGGGAAAATCTATCTCAGGCCGATACCCAAACATTGTGGTCATGGAGGCTTGCGGATCCAGGTCGATTGCCAACACCCGATACCCATCGAGGGCCAGCTTTTGGGCCAGATGGATGGCAGTTGTGGTCTTGCCAGCGCCGCCCTTGAAGTTAGCGATCGAGATGATCTGGATTTTTTCCCCATCTTGCCGACGGGGCACGATGTGCTGAAACTTGGTGCTTGAGGACGCAATCTCGCGACGAGCCACATCGATCTGCTCGGCGGTATAGAACCTCCGCCCGCGGGCGTCCGTTTCGATCTCACCAAGGTCGAGCCGATCTTCGAAAAACATCTTCCTTAGGAAGTCTTGGCTGACGCCAAGAAGCTTTGCCACCTCGGTGGAACTGAAGCGTCTCAACGCCTTCCGCTCTTCAGGCAGGAAAGACTTGCGCATGTTCACGTCAAGCGATTTGCTTAGCCGTGTTGCCATAGCCTGGATCTTTTGATCCATTCTGATCTGTTGCTCGTTCATGCTCGTCCCAGTGCCCGTGTTTCGGGTCTATTTTGAGATGGAACGCAAAACCGCCCGAAACTGTCTATTTGCGTTCTTTCGGGAAAATGTCAGGAAAAGGCCCGTCCGGCAAGAGAATTTTGGGATGAGATGCTGCGCCGTCGTGGAAGTTTAAACTTTTCAAGTAGTTATCGGACTTCTATCGTTTTCGGCAACTACCATTTGTGGCCGGGACAACTTGTTACCGCAACATATGTCCGCCGTGCATATACTCATTCGACTCACGAAGTCGCCTCTCGATTCCAGAAGCCGAAGGCGCATTTTTGAAGCCTTACTTGGCATTGGGTGCTTTCGGCACAGCCGTTCGAAGGTCATTCGCCGAACCATCTACCAATCACGGCCCGATCTCACCCGACCTTACGGCATCGCCATGAACTGCCAGCATGGCTGCAAATTCGGCGCAGCTAAACCTTTGGGCTATTGCTTTGATGCGATCCTTGTAGGCCGCAAACCCAATCTTACGCTGCAGGTCCGCAGCGTGGAACTGTCGGTTCGCCACCGGCGCCGGTTTCGCCAATCTGGACAACTCGGATTGATGAGTTTGTGCCGCTGCCTTGGGTCGGTCGACAGGTTTCGGCGGCACCGGCTTCTGCTGAACTGAAGTCTGCCAGCGACGCATGAAGCCGAGAAGAAAACCCGCCGGTACGCAGGTGTTTCCGCGGGCAGAGTTGAACGCCATGAAGCGATCCCAGATTGTCTGCGTGTCGATGTTCCAACAGGGCAGGGCGGTTTTGGCCACCTTGATAAGCGCGGCCCAAGTTGTGTGATGGACGTTCGATCCGGGGGTGATCTCGATCGTTCCCGAGAAGATAGTTTTGTTATTAGACTCTCTAGATAGTGATGTGTCGCTCCCAGTTGATGCCAGATGCTGTGATTGATCCTCTGATACGCAGCCGAAGCGGAACAGCCAGGGCGCGAATTTGCCATTCGGTTTCCATCGCTCGAGGCAAAGCCCTGATCGCGCGAGCTCGGCAAGCAAGGTCGTGAGGTGTTGGCGGCTTACGCCCATCTCACTGGCCAGGGATGCGAGCGTAAACGCGGCCGTGCCCCGCTCGAGCCCGTTGTAGCCGTCCTTCCAGGCAATGCCGTCGAGGATGATTGTCGCGAGTTTGTGGGCGGATACAGACAGATCACATCGCAGGATCTGCCGCAGGATCGCGCCGGTTGTGAGGGTCATGGGTCGTCTCCTCTGGAGGTGACGTCAGATCGTGAGGCAACAACATTTCTGCCGGCAAAAAGACATTGCTGGTTGCGGGGCTGCGGACGATGGGCTAGAACGCTCAGGCATGGAAGAGTGATCTAGCGCGGCGTCGGACTTCGGTCTGGCGTCGTGTTCGTTTAAGGGGTGTGATCAGGTCCGCCGGGGGCGATCTGGGGTTTTGTCAGTAGCGGACTTCTTCTGAACCGTAGTTTCCGGCGTGGTCACGCCATTCGACGAAGACCGAACGGTAAAAGTAATTGTTGCAGCCGACCGGGACCCGCAGTCTGGATGCCGAGGGGACTTCGGACGCTTTCGACAGGGTCCAGTGATAGTCACCTTGGATTCCGTAGGTCCCGAGCCGGGTCACATCCCAGCGCGTGCACTCGCCTTCGCGATTTTCACGTTGGCTATACTGGATGTGGAACACGCGGATGCTGCGCACGAAGTCAAATGTCTCATCCGAGATATCGACATCCGCTCGGTCCGTGCTCTGGACCTCGCGGAGCGGCGCATCCGCAGGATACGATTGCCGGGGCAGAGCGGTCCAATTGGCGGCTTCGTAAAGGCGCTCACTCGGAATAGGTGTCTCGACAGGCATAAATGACGCGCCCAAAGGGCAGCGCCAGATCTGCAGCGGAGGTTCGACGGGCCAAGGGGTGATCCGGCGAATGAACACTGCACGCGCGTGCGTGCAAGGGGCCGATGCTGGCCAACCGCCCGCAATGCAGAGCAGGATGGCGCAATCCACCTGGTAAGCGCTGGCCGGTGTGGCCCATGGTATTTGGCCGGATAGGGTCACTGCTGCAGCCATGGCAAGCTGCTTGAACTTGGGTCTCATGTATCGACTCCCACAAAACTGTGCAGGCGAATACAATACAACATTAATGACGGCAATCGGATTTATTTGATGGAAGGCTATGGACCGCACAAGCCGGTCAAAGCCGATCCTTCAACCGTCGCACGAAATCCATGCGTTCATGCAGGACGGCGAGAACGATCGGGCGCGAAGCGACAAGCCAGACGACGTAGTGATGCTCGCATCGAAAGATGCGGACATCGTCCGGCAGTTGATCGAGGGTTTTCGACCGTGTGCGCCCCGCTCCGATGGCATCGCAGCAGGCTTCGATCTGGTTGAGATACCTGTCGGCCTGATCGGTGCCCCAGGTCTCATAGGTGTAGGCCCAGATCTCGCGGAGATCCTCCTCGGCGCCGAGCGTAAGGTCGTAGCTCGCCATCTCGGACTTTATCGTTCGGCTTTAGTACGCGCTTCGCGGCGGATGTCACTGATCGACTTCGAAGACAGTTCGCCACGGCGGGCCTGGTCGATGCGCGGTCCAAGAAATCCTGCCAAAGCTGCGTAAGCCTCGTCCTCGCTCATTCCATAGAGTGATGGCGCATCGCCGAGAGTCCGGGTTAGGACGTACTCCTTGATGCTTAGTCCCTTGAGAGCCGCGATGGCTTTCAGCTTTTGATGCTCTTCAGCGGTGATATCGATTGAGAGTCTGGGCATTTTTCGAAGATAGCCCCAAGTGACCCACAAAACAACATTTGTTCATTCCAGGATATCGACCATACGTTCATAGTCACGGCTGACCTCCTGCGCCTCGAAGAAGGCACGTTGGCGCTCAGCATCGAGGCAGCGGAAATACTCCTGGATATCGGCGATATAGGCTTCGAAATCCGCCCGCAGTAGATCGGCATAGGCTCGGACGTCTTCGGGCCGCTCGGGAAGGTAGGGCTTTTCCGGGGCGATACAGGCGCCTGCCATCTGTGCAGTCACCACAAACAGCGCCGCCAAACCAAGCATGTGGGATCGTTCGACACAAAACATGTGTAGGGCAAAACCCCTTTGTCCCTTCAAATTCACGCAATCGTGCGCTAGCCGTTTAAAGCAGTCAAAGACGGCTGGTCAAGACGAATAAATCGTCTTGCTTTCATTTATGTTGTTTTGTATTGCCCGCGTGGAATTGCCCCGCGGGTCGCTACTCATCATGAGGAGGTCCAAGGGGAGGTCATGTTAGAAGAAGCACCGAATGTGGTCACCGAAGACGGACTGCGCGGATTGCTTGGCCAGGGATACCGCGCCGAGGTCATCTGCAAGGAAGGCGCCGAGAAGCGCCACAACAGCTGGTACGGTATATGGACCGTGCGGGCGGTTTCGGCCGATGGTCGGGACGAAAAGCTGCTTGTCACCTCGCGCAGCTACCTCAAGGTCCGCGAATTCAAGACCATCGTTGGCCTCGTCAGCTTCCTGGCCGACATGGGCGCGACCGTTGTCTCCATCCCGCTCGAACAAGGGGGCAGGGTGCCCCACGAAGTGTCGGGAAAGCCTGCGACCGTCCAGTCCTGACGGATCCGACGCACGCCGCATTCTCGCGGCGCTTGTCTTGCTGGGTACAGGTGTTTGTTCCGCACCCTCGGCCCTGCAAGCACAATCTAACTCGGGCGGGTTCATTTTCTCGGTTGGCCAGGATGGGCGACTGATAGACGCCGCGCGTGATGGCCTGAACCGGTCACCGGCCGTGAACAACGACGCGTCGCCTGAGCCGGGCGACAGGCTTTTTCTCTTCTCCAAACGTAAAGTGGACGAACCGGACGCTGATGCAGCTGTGCCGAAGGACGTCGTTGCGGATCCCGACATTCTCGCGGCGATCGAGGCGGCGGCCTTTCGCTATGGCGGTCATCCAGGCTTGCGCCGCGCGGGTCTGACCGTCACCGACTGGGCCGCGCTCTATCGCGCCAATATCGAAATCGAAAGCGCCTATGATCCGCGCGCTTTGAGCGATGCTGGCGCAATCGGGCTTGGTCAGTTGATGCCTGACACCGCGCGGGCCTTGGGAGTCGATCCACATGATCCGCGCCAGAACCTGGACGGCTCGGCGCGGTATCTGCTGATGATGCTCGAACGTTTCGGCGACAGCCGTCTGGCGCTCGCCGCCTACAATGCCGGACCCGATGCGGTGCACCGCCATGGTGGCATTCCCCCTTACCGAGAAACCCAAGGCCACGTGGCGAAAGTGACCGCCGTGATGCGACGCCTGAGAGGAGAAACTTCGTGAACAGACCTGTGAATGTGACCGCCGTTGCGGCGGCCCTACTGATCGTGGCCGCCGGTCCGGCCTTGGCGCAAAGCATCGATCTGTCGCCGGTACAAACCCTGTTGCAGGGCATCGTCGATGCGATCACAGGGCCGCTTGGCATCGTAATCGGCACGCTGGCGCTGATCGGCGTGTTTCTGTCGTGGCTCTTCGGCATCCTCGATTTCCGCCAGGCGCTTTGGGTCGTGGTGGCGATCGCTGGAATTGCTGCTGCGCCGACCATCGTCACAGCAATCTGGACGACCTGAGACAAGGTCATGACCGAACAATCGCGCGTCTTCATCGGCCTCCTGAGGCCGCCCAAGCTTTTGGGCCTGCCGATCATGTATGCCATGGTCTGGCTCTTCGGCTCCACGCTCCTGTTCCTATGGGTACAGAACTGGGTCGTGGTGTTGATCGCAGGCGTCGCCTGGCCAGCACTGTGGAAGGCCGCCGATTGGGATCCGAACTTCCTCGACGTGCTGGTGATCACCCTGCAAGAGACGCCGCCGACCCGGAACCGCAGGCATCACGGGGGTGACAGCTATGCCCCGTGACGCCGGATATGGTGAAGGTCTCGATCTCGGGACGGTCCTGCCGACTTGGGTCGCGGGCGAGAAGCGCCTATCGCAGATGCTGCCTTATGTCAGCCTCGTGGGTGATGTGACGATCCGCACCCGCGGCAACGAACTGATGCAGTGCATCCGGCTCGAAGGGCTGAACAGTACCACGAGCAAGGATGCACATCTCGACCGCATCGGCGCGCTGATGGCTGGGATCGTGGCGCAGGCCGGGACAGGGTTCTCATTCTACCTGCACAAGGTCTCGAAAGCGGTCGAGGTGGACCTGCCGCCCATCGATGACACGGGCTTCGCGGGCGAGATCGACCGGCGCTGGCGCACCCATCTGCGCGCGTCTGGCCTGCGTGACAAGACGCTGACGCTCACGGTGCTGAAGCGTCCCGAAACGGGCAGGGGGCTGCCTTTCTTTGCTGGGTCTTCCCGGGCGCGGCTCGCGCAAGATACCGCGCGGCGGATGCGCAAGCTCGACGAGGTGGTGGGGTTCATTCTGTCTACCTTCGACGAGATGAACCCCCGGCTCTTGTCCGCAGAGTCCGGCGCGCTGCTCGGCTTTCTCGGCAGCCTCAATACGGGTTGCGAAAAGCCGCTGTTCCCACGCTCGCGCTTCGGGATTTTGGCCGAGGATGTGGCCAACACGAGGGCGACCTTCGACGGGCCGACGATCCGCCTCTCGGATGGCGCGGCGGGCGAGAAGTTCGGCGCGATCTTCGCGGTGAAGAATTACCCGGCCAAGACCGATGCGCTGATGCTCGACGAGCTGAACCTGCCGGTCGACATGGTCGTCACGCATTCCTTCGTGCCGATCAACTCGAACATCATGGCCGGCCGGATCAAGCGGCAGCTGCGGCTGATGCAGGCCGCCAATGACGGGGCGGTCAGCCTAGCCGAGGAACTGGAGTTCGCACAGGACGACCTGGAATCGAAGCGCCTGATCTTCGGCGAGCATCACATGACCGTCGCGGTCTATGCCAGGACGCGGGCCGCGCTCGACGACATGTGCGCCGAAGTGCGCAACATCGCCGCCAGCACCGGCATCAACCTGATCTCGGAAGGCTTCGGGGCGCGCGCGCATTACATGGCACAGCATCCCGGCAATACCGGGGCGCGGAGCCGCAAGGCAGCAATCACCAACCACAATTTCGCGGACTTGGCGACATTGCACCGGACGCCCTTGGGCAAGCCAGGGAGCGACGTGCCCTGGGGCCTGCCAATCACGCTTTTCCCGACGCCTGAGCGCGGCGGGTTCCGGTTCAACTTCCATGAGCAGGGCGCGCCGGACCGTGAACCGACCGGTGGTCACACGTTGATCCTCGGCCGCCCCGGCTCGGGCAAATCCGTGCTGGCCGCCTTCCTCATGGCGATGGCGCGGCGGGCCAATGCTCGGCTTTTCGTCTTCGACTATCGCGCCGGCATGGAGATGGCGGTGCGTGCGCTCGGCGGCAGCTATTCCACCGTGCGGGCCGGGCGGCCAACGGGTCTCAATCCGCTCCAGACCGAAACGGATTCGCGCGGCCAAGCCTGGCTTGCCGACTGGCTCGCCACGCTACTTGAGCGCCGCGATCGCCCGCTCACGCCGGTGCAGACCAACCGGCTGCAGGAGGTCGTGCGCCAGAACGCTTCGGCGAGCCACGAAGGTCTTCGGAACTGGTCGGATTTTGCCTCGCTGCTGGTCTCGACCGATGACGAGGGCGATCTCTTCGAGCGGATGCAGGAATGGACGGCCGAGGGCCGCTATGGCTGGATTTTCGGGGCCAATGCGCAAGACACATTCAGCCTGGCCGGCGACATTTCCGGCTTCGACCTGACCGGCATCCTCGATTCCGAGAGCGAACGGGAGCGCATGGCGGTGCTCTCCTATCTCTTCCGGCGGGTCGAGCGCGTGATCGAGGACCGCAAGCCGACTGTCATCCTGATCGACGAGGCCTGGAAGGCACTGGATAACGCATATTTCGCGGAGCGGCTGTCGAACTGGCTCGTCACCGCCCGGAAACAGAACGCCGTCGTCGTGATGATGACGCAATACGCCAGCCAGCTCGAACGCACCCGTACCGGCAAGACCATCGTCGAGGCGGTGCCGACGCAAATCCTGCTGCCGAACATCCGCGCCAGCGAGACCGATTACGCCATGCTGGGTCTCTCGGAGAAGGAGCTCGATATCTTGTTGGGTGTCGGCTCGTCCTCGCGGCTCGCGCTGGTTCGTGACGATAGGGGATCGGTTGTTATCGATGCCGATCTCTCAAGCCTTGGTCCGCTCGTGACCATCCTCGGCGGCATGGAGAAGGGCGAGGAACTGGTGGGCAGCGACTACCGCGACCGCCCGGATTTCTGGAGACTTTGATGATGAAGACAATGACCTTGGGCGCAGGGCTTCTTGCCCTCAGCCTCACCCTGTCGGCCTGCGCGGAGTACACGCCTGCGACTGCCAATTGCTTCGATGTACAAGGAGCGAGAACCACGCCGCGTCTTTCGACCAAAGGGTCCGTCGTGGCGCCTGATGACACCGGCTGCAGCTTCACCGCCCTCGGCGCTGCGGACTGATCCATGTTGCGTTGTCTGCCTCCTTTTTTGATCTGCGCCACAATTGCCGCTCCGGTGACAGGGCAGGGCGTGCCGACCTTCGACGCGCAGGATTTTGCCCGCACTGCGGCGCTGATCGCGCAGCGGGACAAGGATCTGGCCCTGCAGCGCGACACGCTGACCCGGAAAGAGGAACTGGCCGAGATAGAACGCCAGCAGCTCAAAGCCTTGAACAACCTCGTCGAGGCGACAAGCTTGGGCGGAACCGACGTTTCTGGTACCATCGGCGGATTGGAGGCTGGCAGAGGCCCCGAGACCGCCGCGGAAGCGCTGTATGGTAAGGAGGATGGCAATCCGGCTGCCAGCGCCATGTTTGGTGATGCGCGGGAAGGGATCGAGGCCCTGATCATCCGGGCGGCGCGTGACACTTTTTCCCTCCCCGGGGTGTCGCGCGCCGGACTGTCCCTCGTGCAGTGGCGCTGTCTCCTCCAGGCGCTGATCTGGCAGGAGAGCCGGTTCCAGATCGGTGCCCGCTCGCCTGTCGGCGCCTTCGGTCTCACCCAGATCATGCCCGGCACCGCCTCCGATCTCGGCATCTTTCCCGCCTATTACGACGATCCCTACCTGCAGGTGACCGGCGGCGCGCGTTACCTCGCGCAAATGCTGAACATGTTCGGCGGCAACATCATCCACGGGCTCGCCGCCTATAACGCCGGGCCCGGCAACGTGCAGGATTACGGCGGCGTGCCGCCCTTCACCGAGACCCAGCACTACGTCGTGGTCATCCCCGAGCAGTACAACCGCTACCTCGCCGCGGTCGGCGGGATCGACGCGCTCGGCACCATCGATCCGGTCCTGCTCGCCAATGCGAGCTTCAGCCTCTCGGCGCATGGCTCCGGGGTCTATGGCGATTACTCGCTGGTCTCGGTCCAGGCCGCCGCCCTGCGCGTGCAGGACATCATCGAACGGATTGGCGAGACCGAAGACCTGCACGAGGCGCTGGCCCTCAACACCTTTGCCCGCGCGGAACTGGCGCGTCTCGTTGCCATCCGCACCCGCCTCAAGGCCGCACGGACCGAGCCAATGAGCGCCGAGCAGATCGCGATCGCCGCAGCGCAGGCCGCCGAGCGGCAATTCATGGATTTCAGTTTGGAGACATTGCGATGAGGATCACTTTCCCGCGCGCACGGAGAATTCTGTTCGGAACCGCCGCGGCGGTGGCCGTGACGATGAGCATGGCGACCGCGCCGGCCGTCGCCCAGGGCGTGCCGACCGTCGACACCCAGAACATCGCCCAGGAAATCCGCCAGTTGCAGCAGATGCTGGAGGATTTTGGAATCCAGACCGACCAACTCGATACCCTGCTGGAACAGCTCGATCTGGTGCAGGCGCAACTCGATGAGTTGAACGAGATGTACGCCTCGCTTACCGGCGCGCGGGACAAGATTCTGGGTTTTGCCATGGGCGGCGATCTCGACGGTTTGCTCGAGGCGGATTTCTCCGACATCGGCGATCTGATCACCGGCATCCAGCAGGGGGATTGGAGCGCGCTTCTGGGCTCCTCCGCCGGACCACTCCGCACCCAGATGGAAAGCGCGCTGGCGAGCGCCGGGTTCGACGAAGACAGCCTTGCCGAGATCGCCCGCAGCGGCAGCCCCGGCGCGCAAGGCGTCGCCACCCGTGCCACCACCGGGGCCGTGCTCTCGGCGGCGGCGCAGAACAGCCATGCCGAGGCCGCGCAATCGCTTGAACGCGTCGACAAGCTGGTTGAGATGATCCCGGACATGGAAGACCTGAAGGCATCGATGGATCACAATACGCGCGTAACCGCCGAGCTTGCCATCGCAATGACGCGGATGTGGGAGCTTGAGGCGATCCAGACCGTCGGCGCGGGCAATGCCGGCGTGGTCGATGCCGCGACCATTGTTGAAGAGCGCCGTTACATGGACTTCACCCTGCCGGAACTCCGGCCATGACGATGGGAACGGGCATCGATACCATCGTCGAGGAAGAACTGGTTTACGGCGCGCTGCGCCGCGAGGAGATCTGGCGCAAACTCGGCATCGGCGGCGCGGTCTTCGGCGTGATGGGCTGCCTCTCAGCCGCCGCTGTTGCGCTGCTGATCGAAACCCCGCCCCCGGTCGTCGTGCCCTTCGACCCCGCGACCGGCCTCGCGCTGCCGAATGCCGCCGTGCAGACGGTGACGCTGGCCGAGCGCCCCGCGGTGATCGAGGCGCAGATCTATCGCTATATCACCGACCGAGAGACCTATAACCAGCTCGACAACGACCTGCGCGTACGCCGGGTTCTGGGGCAATCGAAGGGCGCGGCCGAGGCCAGCATGCGTGCGACCTGGACCAGCGGACAGAAAAATTACCCACCGTCCCGCTATGGCGCCGGGGCCGAGATTGCGGTCGAGATCGCCAGCATTACGCTCATCGGCGAGAACCGCGCGCAAGTCCGCCTTCGCAAGCGCCTGACCGGCCCGCAAGGCGCGCAGGATGGGGCCTTCACCGCCACGTTGATGTTCGAGTTCCGCCCCGAGACCCCGCGTGGGCTCGATGAGGTCTGGCAGAACCCTTTCGGTTTCACCGTCACGCAATACGCCATCAGATCGGACCGCGCCGAATGACACCCCGCATTTCTTTTACCGCCGTGCTGATCGCCGCTGTAATCTCCGTGGGCCTTCCCGCTCTTGCCGAGACCACGCCCGGTCGCGGAGCCCATGACAAACGCATCCGGATCGCGACCTGGGTCGACGGCCAGGTGTTCCGCGTCGTGACCAGCCTCACCCGCGTAACCACGGTCGAGTTCGGCGAGGGTGAGACCATCCGCTCGATCATTGCGGGCGACACGGTTGGCTTCCAGTTCGACGCGGTCCCGGGTGGGCGCGCCTTCGCAATCAAGCCCGTGGCCTCGGGTGTTGCCACCAACATCACCGTCTACACCAACCGGCGGTCCTACTATTTCCACGTCGTGGAGGCGCGTGAAACGCCGCATTACGTCGTGCAGTTTCGCTTTCCCGAGAGCCGTAGCGCGCCCCGGCAGGCAGTGGCCGCTGCCCCGCCCAATGCGAACTACGGTGTCAGCAAAAAGCTCGAGTTCACGCCAATCTCGGTCTGGGATGATGGCACATTCACGTATTTCCGCTTCGCAAAGAATGCGCCGATGCCGGCGATCTTCCGTCACACGCGCGGCGCGGAACGGTCGGTCAACAGCCAGGCACAAGCGGATGGGGTTATCCGTGTCTCCGGTGTGAACCCCGAATGGGTGTTGCGCCTCGGTGAGGAGGTGATCTGTGTTCAGGACCTCGGGCGACAGGGAGCGGGTACATGACCGAGACCACTGACGATCTCGCGACCCGCCTCGCCGCGCTGGAAGGCGCATCCGGCAAGCGGGCAGGGGGCAAGCGACCGTCTGTAACCGCAGCCCTGCTCGGCATCCTTGGGATCGCCAGTGTCGGCGGTCTCGCCTATGCTGCGCTATTGCCGGAGGCCACAAAGTCCATGCAGACGGCAGCGCCTGCCGAGTTTCAGGACAAGGGCGATGGCTTTGGCGATCTCATGCCCGCCATGGCACCCGTCCAACCGTTGCAGCCTGGCCCGCAGGACGAAGGCCCAAGTGAAACGGAACGCGCGCTCATGCAATCGCTGGAGAAGCTCCGCGCAGAACTGGACGCGTTGCGCGCCGCTCCGGCCAGGACCGATGATGGCGTCGCCGATGCCACCATTGCCGATCTGACCGCGCAGATCGCGGCGCTGCAGGCGGCGGGGGAGGAAGATCGTCGCGCCTTCGAGCGGCAGCTGACAGAGCGCGACCGAGCGCTGGAACAGATGCGCATGGATCTGGAGCTGGCGCAGTTGCAACAACCCGTGCCCACCCAGCTTGGTCCTTCCGAAGACGATTTGCGGCTCGCCGAACTCGAACGCCGCCGCGCCGCGGAAGCCGAGGCCCGCGCCGAGCGTATCGCCTCCCCGATGATCGCTTTCTCCGGCGCCGGGAACGGACCCAAGGATGGGGCAGGGGAGGCGCGCTTGAGCACGGACGAGGCTTTCGTCCGCTCTGGCGCTCAAGTGGCCGAGGTGACGCGCGCAGAGATCATCGCCAATCCGTCCCACACCTTGCCGCAGGGTACGATGATCCAGGCAGTGACCGAGACCGCGCTCGACAGCAGTCTGCCTGGCGCGATCCGGGCTATCGTTTCCGAGGACGTGCATGCCTTCGACGGCTCCCGCGTGCTGATCCCGCGTGGCGCGCGTCTGATCGGGCGGTATCGCTCCGACGTATCTCTGGCGCAGTCCCGCGTGATGGTGGCCTGGGACCGGATCATCCTGTCCGACAACCAGACCGTACAGATCAGCGCCTTTGGCGGGGATGAACTGGGGCGTTCCGGAACGGGCGGGGTGGTGGACACGCGTTTTGCCGAACGTTTTGGCTCCGCCGCGTTGATCTCGCTGATCGGTGCGCTGCCGGTTGCCGCCGCAGGCCAGATCGAGGATGAAGCCGCAGCAGATGTGGCGAGTGATGTTGGATCGGACCTGCGCGACAGCACGCAAAACGTCATGCAGGATTATCTCGCGCTCAAGCCGGTCATCCATGTCGATCAAGGCGCGCGGATCACTGTCATGGTCGACCGCGACCTGGAGATCTTCTGACATGGCGGCGAGCTATCTCGAAGCCTCGCTCGACGCACTGGCACCCGCGATCGGGCGTCCGGACGTGATCGAGATCTGCATCAACCCGGATGGCAGCACCTGGGGCGAGTTCCACGGCGATCATTTCATGTCCGCGCTCGGCACGCCCCTAAGCCAGACCGCCATCAAGGATCTCGGCAACCAGATCGCCTCGGCCGCGGGCACGACGCTCAGCCAGAAGAAACCCATCGTCTCGGTCAGCATCCTCTACCGCGACCGCCCGATCCGCGCCCAGGTGATCCAGCCGCCCGCCGTCGAAGGCGGTTTCTCGATCTCGCTGCGGTTCTTCTCCAGACTGCCGCTGGAAGAGATCAAACTTGCCTATCTCTTCGACCAGGAAACCAGCCTCGAGGCGTTGCGCCGCGAACGGAACCTCGCCCTGCGCGAGGTCGTGGCCACAGGCGAGATCGACGCGGCGCTCACGTTCTGTGTCCAGAACAAACTCAACATGATCGTCTCGGGCGGGACTTCGACCGGCAAGACCGTGGCGGCCCGCAAGATCCTGTCCCTCGTCCCGGACCACGAGCGGATCGTCACCATCGAGGAGGCGGCCGAGCTGCGCCCCGCGCAGCCGAACGCGGTGACGTTGATCTCGGACCGGGAAAGCGACACGCGTGGCGCCGACCAACTCCTGACCTCAACCCTGCGGATGCGGCCCGACCGCATCGTTCTCGGCGAGGTTCGCGGCAAGGAGGCCATGACCTTCCTCGAGGCGATCAACACCGGTCATGGCGGTTCGCTCACCACGCTGCACGCGGAAACCCCCCAGCTCGCCGTGAGACGGCTTGCCATCGCCGCGCTGAAGACCGATCTGCCCCTGACCTACACCGACATGATCCGCTACATCGAAGGCTCGATCGACGTCATCATCCAAGCCGGCCGCCACCAGGGCGCGCGCGGCATCACCGAATTCTACCTGCCCGGCTAGACAGAGGGTCCGAGCCAGTGACCATCAAAGGATACCCCATGCGCCTTTCCAACATTGCCATTCTTTTTGTTTTTGGCGCCGGGCCCGCATTGGCCGAGGGCGCGCCCGCCGTGTCGACCGGACTGACTGTCGACACGGCGCCGCGCCAATACCGGATCTGCAACGACCGCCCCGCGCGCCCTGCCTGGATGGATGAACTGCATCCGCGCGAAGCCTATAAGGCGTTAACGATGATGGACCTATACGAGTTGCGTGCTTGGGAGCGGATCGCCGAGACCGAGGATTGCTCTTGCGATACGCGTTTCCCGGGATGGGATGAGGTTTCAGAGGAGTACGGCGAGCGGTTTGCTACCAGCTCCAATGCTGAACACACGCAGGCCCAGCTTCAGATCCGCCGAGAACGCAATGACATCCGCCAAGGCGTTCAGGACATCTGTGAAGCCCAAGGCAACTGGTAATGGGTGTCGTCAGCTGGATGGTTGGAACGGCGGACGCCTTCCTTGCCGATGCCGCGGAGTCCCAGTTCGGGGCGGTCGCAGGCAATATCGGTATGATCGTCCTGCTGATGGTGACCCTTTCGGCAATCGGCCTCTTCATCAACATGGCCTTCCAGTACCGCAGCATGGATGGCGCGAGCTTCTTCTGGTACCTCATGAAGCTGATGCTGGTCGGGCTCTTCGCCTTCAATTGGGTCCAGTTCAATGCGGTCGCCGACGCGGTGATCGGCGGATTGGATTACGTCGCAGGCGCGCTCGTATCCTCAGTTGGTGGAGGCGGGGCAGGGGCCACCCATTTCGCTGGCGAATTTGACAATCTGATCGAACGATTTGCCGACTACCTGAACGCCATCGGCAGCAACCTGAACTGGATGACCGGCGCGATCCTTGGCGGCATTGGCCTCGTTCTGCTCAGCCTCCTCGGTTTCATGACCGGCATTGTGCTGATATTCGCCAAAATTATGCTGTCCCTCATGCTCGGCCTCGCCCCGGTCATGATCGCGCTCTCGCTCTTCGAGGCGACGAAAGATTTCTTCCACCGCTGGGTCTCGACCACCATCAGCTATGCCTTCTACCCCGTCGTCATCGCCGCGATGTTCTCTACCGTTGTCGGCATGGCCAATGCGCTCCTTGCGCAGCTCGGCGATCCGGGATCTGCGACGAATATCGGCTCGCTCATCCCATTCTTCGTGATGGTGTTCCTCGCCAAGGGGTTCGTTGCGGCGACGCCGCTGATCGTGCGAGGGCTGTCGGGGAATTTCATGTTGATGGCGGGTCCGAATGCGTTTGGTGGTGCCGCAGCGGTTGCGCGGGGCATGGCGAACACGGCTGGCGTTAAAGGACGCGCTCGGATGGGCGCGCTGACGACTGGGGAGGTCGTCGGGCGAGGGATCGTGCAAGCGCCAGCAGCAACGGTTACGACTGTCCGAACCGGTGGAGCAATGGTCTCACGGGTGGCCGAGAGGGCACGTAGGATGAGCAAGGCTTGACGACAGCGGGATGCCGTGTGCGCAGGATGAAACTTCTACAGTAAACACGTCTAAACGTATAAGGCCGAAATATACGCCAAAACGATTAGTTTCTATTTATTCGCTAGGCCGCATATTGATTAATTATGCGCTCTGACGTATCTTTGCCGCATGAGCGATCTGGCACGTACACCAAGACAAATCGGCACTCTGATTCAGCGGGCACGCAAGAGGCGCGACTGGACCCAGAAGCAACTTGCCGAACGCGCAGGCCTGCGGCAAGCGACGATTTCCACGATAGAGAGCGGCGAGACGCCTGCAAAGCTGGACACCATCCTCGCTGTTCTTGCCGCCCTCGATTTGGAATTCCGGATCGGCGCGCGGTCAAGGGGCGATGCCAGCGACATCGAAGAGATCTTCTGATGGGGCGGCGTCCGGCCTATGCGCCTTTGCGTGTTTATATGAACAACCGCCGCGTCGGCACCCTGAGCCGGGAGGCAAGCGGGGCCGTTGGGTTTTCCTACGTCGAGGACTGGCTGGACTGGGACCATGCCATGCCGGTCTCCTTGTCGCTGCCTTTGCGTGAGACGCCTTATCGGGGCGAACCCGTCATGGCCGTCTTCGAAAACCTCCTGCCTGACTCCGACCAGCTCCGCCGCCTCGTTGCAGAAAAGGTTGGGGCGCGTGGGATTGATGCCTACAGCTTGCTGACAAAGATCGGGCATGATTGCGTGGGCGCTCTCCAGTTCATCGTGGACGAAGACGAAGCCCCGGACGCCACCGGCCAGATAGAGGGCGAACCGGTCGACGCGGCCGCCATCGAAAAGCTGCTGAATGGGTTGAGCCAGGCACCGCTTGGCCTGACCAGTGACGACGCGTTCCGGATTTCCGTCGCGGGCGCGCAGGAAAAGACCGCGCTGCTATTGCATGAGGGCCGGTGGATCAAGCCTCATGGGACCACGCCGACAACTCATCTGTTCAAGACGCAGATCGGCAAATTACCCGGTGGCATCGACCTGTCGGACAGTGTCGAGAACGAACTCTTTTGCCTGAAACTCACCGAAGCCTTCGGCCTCCCGGTGAACACTGCAACGATCGAGGCCTTCTGCGAAACTAAGGCGCTGGTCATCGAACGCTTTGACCGCCGCTGGACAAAGGATGGCCGCCTGCTCCGTCTGCCGCAGGAAGATTGCTGTCAGGCACTGTCTGTTCCGCCAACCCTGAAATACCAGAACGAGGGTGGGCCGGGGATGGTTGATGTCCTGAACCTGCTCAAGGGCAGCGACACGGCCATCGAGGATCAGGATACCTTTCTCAAAGCCCAGCTCGTCTTCTGGCTGATCGGCGCGACGGATGCCCATGCCAAGAACTTCAGCGTCTTTCTTGGCCCCGGCGGCAGCTACCGGATGACGCCGCTCTACGACATCGTGACGGCGCAAGGGGCTTTGGACGCGCGTCAGATCGAACGCAAACAGATGAAGATGGCGATGTCCGTTGGGAAGAACCGACACTACAGATTTGACCAGATCCATGGCCGGCATTTTGTGCAGACCGCCATGCGCGCAGGCCTGTCTCAGAAGCGCGCGGTGGCCGTGATCGAAGAGGTCGCGGCACGCGCGCCCGAAGCCCTCGAAATCGCGGCAAATGCCCTGCCGGGCGGATTTCCGGCAGCAATTGTCGATAGTGTCAGCGGAGCTTTGAAAGGGCGGCTTGGCGGCCTGAGAAGATCCGGCGCAGTGTGACGCGGAATGTCCAAATGCTTGGTCGAGGGCCGTTTTCTCGCTTGGCCAAACAGCTATCCGCTCCGATGCCTAGCCGTGCTCTGCAATGATAGCGCGCGTGGTCTGTACGGCTGAGGCCAGTGCCGCCTGGTCTGAATACTTGATGCCCAGCCCTTTGACATCAAGCGAAAGTTTGCCCGGGCCTCCGCGACCGGCTTCGGCTCGTGCCGAACGGCCACGGGCTTTTGAAACAGGGCTGGAGTTCGGCTGAGAAACTCCGCTCGAAATCTCCGGCTTGTTCTGGCCCTCGTCCCGCGTTGCGTTCGCCGCCCGCACCTCTTGCAGTTCCTGCTTCAGCCTCTCGACGGTCTCGCGCGTCTCGGACATTTGCCGATCCCGCCGCATTCCATCTTCGTCCGGATATGGAAAACTCCCCGACTGGCCCGCGTGCAGCACATCAAGGGCCAGGTCTTCGAAGTATTTGATCCGCCGCGCCCGGATCGGCATCTGCGCGTCGATCACGAGGATGACCTCGTCGAGGTCCATGCGCCGGGCCTGATCTTCGGTCAGGAGCGGGGTGTCCTCGGTCCTCTCCGAGACGCTGCGTCCTTCGAACGGATTGCGTCCAACAGCGCGGGACCTGGTTACCACGCGCTTTGTGGTCTTGCCGACAGCTTGGCTCAGCTCCTCGATGGTCTTCTGCTCGGAGGGGGTGAGGTAGAGCTTCACGCCGGCGCCGCCCTGAAGCGACCTGCGGGTGTTCTCACCATAGATTTCATCCAGCGCGGGGATCGTCTGGGTCACGATGGCGAGGTTGCCGCCAAAGGAGCGCAGGGTCTTGATGCTCTCGGCGACGATTGGCATTTTGCCGAGCCGGTCAAACTCGTCGAGCATGATCATCACGGGCCAGGGCTCGTCATCGCCGGGTTCGTGTGCTTGCAGCGATGCGATCAGGTCCGAGAAGAAGAGACGGATCAGCGGCGCCAGCGGGCGGATCATCTCGGACTCGACAACGAGATAGATCGCATGCGGACGGCGCCGGATATCCCGGAATGAGAAGTCAGAGGTCGCAGTGGCCGCGTCGATCGCGCGGTTGTCCCACGTGTCGAGGCCCGATGTCATCAGGAGGGAGAGGTATGAGGTGAGGGTATCGTTGTTGGTCGAGGCCATACGCTCGAAGATCAGTTTGGCCGACTTGTTCTTCACCTCCTGCGAACGCTTCAGGTATTCCTTCTGCTTGTCGCCCCCCGAGGCTGTGATGCGGTAGATCTCGCCGATAGTCGGCACGCCGCGCTCGAAGGCCAGAAGACCAGCCGCCACGAACAAGTCGATACCGCCTGCTAGAAGGCCGCTCAGCTTTTCATTGTCGGTCTGCAGGAAGAGTTTGGCGGTGAGTTTCAGCTCCATCTGCTGCCGGTCGGGGTTGGTCATGGCCGCGATGCGCGCAAGCGGGTTGTAGCGGTGGGTTGGGCGGTCCCAGTCGGTCGGCGCGAAGCGGAAAACCTTGTCCCCCATGCTGGCGCGGAAGCGCGAGGTCTCGCGGAAGTTCTCGCCTTTCACGTCGAGCACCACGGCCGAGCCCTTGTAGGTCAGCAGGTTCGGGATCACGAACCCCACGCCCTTGCCGCGGCCTGTAGGCGCCACAATCAGTGCGTGGGGGAAGGTCTTCGAGACAAGAAACGGGCGCCTGGATTTCGGGGAACCGAGCTTGCCCAGAAGGAAGCCGCCGCCGGGCTTGGCAAAGAAACCATTCCTCTTCATTTCACCGCGGGTTTGCCAATGCGTCGTCCCGAAGCGGGTCAATGCATCCCCCAGAAGCGTGACGCTCAGCATCAGCGATGTCAGGCCGAAGCCGCCAAGGATGAGGTTCACCCAGAGGAAGTCCTTCGGCGCAGACTGAGACAGCCCCCGATATTCGCGGGCGAGCAGGTTGACGTCGAAACGCGTGGTGGAGAGCCCGTACCGGAACATGACAAAGCCGGTCGCCACGACATAGCCCATGGCGAGGCCGACCAGCACGAGGCTCAACAAGCCGATGGCAATCTTGCCTTTATCCATGGGTGATCCCCTTCTCGCCATCTGACACAGCGTGGCGTGCGCGCTGCGCCTCGATCTGCTCTTCGGCCAATGCATCGAGAACACGCTCCATCGCCGGACCGTGCGCAGTGACCTCGCTGCTCTGAAGATAGGTCTTGGCGAGTTCCAGCTGGCGCAGCGAATCCTCGGTGAACCGGTGCAGGGCATCTGCATTTCCGTTTCGAAGAGCTTCAAGGGCATCCGGTGACAGGCGTTCGTCCACCTGACGAACGATGTCCCGCTGCTCTGTATCCGAGATTGCCTCCCCTGCACCGGCTTTGCGCACAAAGGCCATGACGGCTGGGGCGGTCTCGTCCAGAAAGCGACGTTCAGCATAGTCCTGCCTTGCCTGATCCTCGATGTCGAAACTGCGCTCACTGATATAGGCTCGGGAGGCGCCAAGCGCCCGCAAATGATTGACCTCATCTTGGACGGCCTGGCTGAAGTCCTCCTTCGGCATCTCGGTGCGGTAAAGGGCCAGAGTGCGAAGTTCCTCAGTGATACGGCCAAGATCTTCCGACGGATCCCGTAGGGCGAGGTCCATGTCGCCGGCGTGCAGCGTGCGGTCCTGCTGTGCGACGGCATGCTCCTGCGGTTTACGGCTGTCCGTGATCTGGTCCCAGGCCATGGAGGCAAGTTCGGCATGTTGGGGAGACCGTTGCGCATAAGTGTCGAACGCCTTGCGGGCCTCCTCCACCTCGACAGCACCTGCGCGCCGGACGGAAGGGTCATCGGAGAACGGGTAGGTGAAATCCGTCTGGCGGAACTGCGCCACCAGCGCGCGGAAGTCCTGCCGTTCCGACGGCGCAAAGACGTCCGGGCCGTCATCCGTACTGATGCGGTCCGAGGCCGCCAGACGGTCGCCGAGGGCTGCTTCGGCATCCTCCGTTTCCTCGACCTCGTTGGGCACGCGCAAGACGCGTCCTTCGGTCAAGATATCTCCCAACCTTGTATGCACGGCTTCCAACCTGTCGAGCGCATCTTCTCGATCCTCTGGCTTATCCAGATCAAAGCCTTCTTCCTTGGCGATCGCTTGCAGGTCCTGCGCCAGCCACTGCCGCTCCAAGGCGGCATTACCCGCGCCTTCGCGCAGACGCGCAACAACAGCCTCAGGATCAATGCCCGTGCCCTGCAGCGCCTCGACCAGCTTCGGGGTCACGTCCCCATTGTTCAAACGAGCGAGATGATCCTCACCCGCGTTGGACCTGACATAGATACCGTCCGGGGAGGGGGCATCGAGCAAGGCACCAGACCGATCGCCAAGCGGGTTCAGATGGGCGACCGAGGCGAGGACGTCGGTCAGCTTGCGTTCGATCTCCGGGCGGTCCGCCGCGGATGCCTTGTCAATCACCGCCTCGATCTGGCGGATGTTCTGGGAGAACTCAGTGATCAGCGTATCGAACGCTGCTTCGTCTTGGGGCATGTAGATGGCTCCGTCAGATTGAATCTGACCGCCACTGGCAAGAATGGTGCTGGCCCTCTCGAGCGCTTCGGCCACGTCTTCGAAATTTGAACGTGATGCCTCTGCCGCGAGCCTGCGGTAGATCAACGCGTTGTGCCTGACGGTTTCCAAAGCGCCCGCTAGGTCAGCGCCGGTTCTCTGGCGCTCGACTGGGGGACGGCCTTCGTCGCGGGCTTTGTAGATTTCGTCGATCTCGGCGCGGTAGGTCGTGACGCCGCGATCCAGGCGACGCGTCGCCTCAAGGCGGATCCCATGAACTTGGGCCGCATCGACCATCGCCTGGCGAAAGGCGTCGTAGTTGAAGTGATGATCCTTCCCGAGAAAGAACATTTCGCCATCCTTGCTGCGGCGGTTCAGAACGATATGCGCATGTGGATGCGCGCGATCCTGGTGTATTGCAGCAATATAGTCGAATTGCGACCCCTCACCTTGAAAGAACTTCTCGCAGACCACCTGGGTGATATCGCGCACTTCGTCGCCGCTCGTTCCAACCGGAAATGCCATCAGCAGATGCGACGTATGTCCGAGCTTGGGGTTGTAGCGCTCGTTCCACTGGTTCTCGAACCGCCGCGCCACGCGGTTGATCTCCGCCTCCGTGAGTTGCTTCTTCCCATCGTGGGTACCGCGGCTGTCGAGGATGTGGGTCGACTTCGTCGTGAGGTATGTGAGTTGTGCCCGCAGCTGCGCCCCGGTGTGACAGCCGCCTTTGGAAATGGGTTTGAAGATCGCTGGCGAATAGCCGCGCGCGGCCCGAACCATCTGCGCGCCCTTGGAAAGCCCCCGCCAAGATCCCGAAACTCGGCTCCAGCCGCGGTCAAAGAGCGCCGGGTCGATGCCACGGACCCGGTTACTCCGCCCCATTCTCATCCCTCTCGGCGAGGCCCGCCAGGGCAGAGCTGATCTCAAGGTCCAGCACACTGCGCCGCGCACGCGACATCTCCTGGACCTGGTCGGCCAGATCGAAGACCAGTCCCGCAAGCGCGCGGACGTCACGGTGACTTGAGGGCGGGTAGGACAGTCTCTGGCCCCGCACCTTGGCCTCGTTCAGACGCCTCGCGATCTGGTTCACATTGTTGCCAACCCGGTTGAGGGCCGCTCCAAGGCTGCGGAGTTCTTCAGACATCTCGTCGTCGGGCAGGAACACACCATCTGCCGCCAGCATCAGGCGGCGCATGGCATCCGAGCGGTGCGCAATTCCGCGCCGCGACAGCGCCGCGTCGAACCGGCGCAGGTCGGCCTCTGACACGCGCATCGTCAGGACACGAGATCGGCTCCCGTTGGCGGAGCGCACCGAACGACCGTGGCTGAGGACGTTGTAGATCGTCTTCTGGCTCACGCAAAAGCGCACAGCGAGATCGCTCGCAGGAACGCCCTTCGCCCACTCTCGGACGATCTTCGAGCGCTCCTCGTCGGTCAGGCGTCGGGCTTTGGGCATGTGAAGTATACGTTCCTATTTCTTGCCAACTTCGTACAAGCCCGCCGACTCCCAACGCAAGTGGAGTCGGCCATAAGGGATTGTACTCAATGTATAAAATCGCCCTTCAGGGGCGATTTAACGTCCTCTGCGGAGTGCAGCCCGCGGGATGCGCTTCGCGCCCCGTCTTCCGCGTTCCGCGGCCCGTTTCCCGTCTTCAGCATCCCGTATTTTGCGGGATGCGGTCTGGCGTCCGGCACCCGCCTCACGTCGAGTGCGCCGCGTCACACGCCAAGCGCGCTACGCACCCTGCTTCGCGGACCGCGTCCAGTGTCTGGTGCTGCGTGCGATCCGCGCCCCGGAAAGCGCGCCACGCCGACTGCCCTATGTCTCGCGCGGTCCGCACAATGCTTGACGACCACAATTGGTCGGGATACCGACACGAAACTCGTTTTGCGACGTTTCACTAATTTTGCTGGAGGTGCCCAGATGCCCAACGACAACCTCGTGGTGATCGCAGCGATGGCCCGGAAGGGGGGGAGTGGCAAGACCACGCTCTCCCGCGCCCTGATCAGCGCGACCGTCGCAGCCGGGCGCCGGGTCATGCTCATCGATACCGACAGTACCGGTGTGCTGTCGTCCTGGCACGCGCGCGCCGAAGGGGCAGGGTATGGCTCCCCGCAACTGCGGTCATCGGTCGCCGGGAGTGTCCCGGACGTCGACCGGATGATTGAACAGGTCTACTTGGAAGACTCGGCGGACTTCATCTTCATCGACACCGCCGGGGTCGGGGCCGAATGGTCCGACGAGGTCGCGGTACTCGCCGATCACATCGTGACCCCGGTCATGCTCTCGACGTCGGATTTCGACGTGGGCGGCCAGACTGTGGATTGGTTCCGCCAACTCGCCGCGCGCGTCGACGACGCTTCCGCGCTGCCCCGGCACCACGTCGTGCTGAACATGGTAGACCCGAAGACCACCAAGGCGGATGCGGCGCTGATCGAGAACGCCATCGGGATGTTCCCGCTCATTGAGACCGTAATGCTGCGCCGGAACGCTTACAAGGAAATGGACGAGAAGGGGCTCATGCATGCCATCGCACTTCGCAAGCAGGCCGACCCGAACCCGCTGATGCGCCCCCATGTGCGCCACATTGTCGAGGCGCTGGAGGAAGCGACCGACATACTCAACAACATCCTCGCCGTCTGACGCGATGCGCAAGAAGATCCCGACGATCACCCACCCGGACCCCAGCTATGCCGCAGGTCTGAAAATCGCTGCGCCTGCCGAACCGCAAAGCCAGGACATCAGCAGGCTTGGCTCTGAAGGAGATGAGAAGACGCGGACGATCCAGCGGGCACAGCCGGTAACGCCGGAACGAAAACCTGTATCGGAATCTGAACAGGCTCTGCAACCCGCCGAGCCTTCTCCGGCAGTTTCGCAGCCTCAATCTATGCCAACCCGGAAGGTGGATGTGCGGGTGACCGCATTAGAGAGCCAAGCAGAAGCCCTGATCGCCTGTGGTCTCAATCCGGCCCATGTCGTCAGGGCCGCGCTGAGGCGCGCGACAAAGCATTGGCAGCTGGAGCCGGAGTTCGTTCCGGCAAGAGGCGAACGGACTGCGAAACCCTCCGCTTGGCGGATGCGCACTACAGTCGCCGTGGATGTGAAGGCTTTGAACACGATCATGGTGACAGCAGACCCGCTGGACGTTTGCAGCAAATGGTCACTGATTCGCGGTCAACTCGAACCGCTGGTCTGGCGAGAGATCGACGTGCTTCTTGCCGAGTTGGTTAACGCAAGGACGACGATCGAAAACACGTCGCCAGAAATCACAAACTCTGGCCCCTCCGGCGATAGTTAGCCGCATTGATGCGAGAATCTGCGCAGGCAATGATCAACCTCGAATTGCATGTTGCGAGCGCGGAATAACGCCAATAGTAGGTGCGCAAGAATGTAACAACGGCGCATAACAATCGTTTTGCGGTAAGCGTTTCCTGGCCCCCACCTTCCAGCCGATAGCCTGACCTGCGATGCCGCGCCTGACGGATATTGGTGCGGGAGTTTCGCGATGGCAACTACGGGTGAGTTTCTCAGGGACTATGGCGTAGAGATACGGGGGAATGGTCAGCGGCGCTGGCCCGACGAGGTCAAGGCGCTGATCGTCGCTGAGACGTTGAAGCCGGGTGCGACGGTGAATGCGGTTGCTGCGCGTTATGGGCTTCGCGCGAACCAGCTTTCAGAATGGCGCAGTCGGGCACGCGATGGCCGGCTGGTTTTGCCTGCGGTTGAAGATGACAGCTTCTGTTTTGCGCCGGTCATGGTGTCGGATAACGGCGGGGTGCATGTGCCAGCTGTTGCGGGGCAGCCAGTCACGCCTGCAGCACCGCCCTCGGCACCAATCGAGATTGCGATGGGCCAAGTCACGATCCGATTGGACGCAGAGACGCGTTCTGACCGGATAGCCGAGATCGTGCGTGCAATCGGGGCACGGCCATGATGTTCCCTTCAAACCGCATGCGGGTTCTGGTCTCGACGCAGCCTGTGGACTTTCGCAAAGGTCACGATGGGTTGGCGGCAATCGTGTCATCGGTGCTGCGCAAGGATCCGTTCACGGGGACGGTGTTTGTCTTCCGCTCGCGCAGGGCGGATCGGCTGAAGCTGTTGTATTGGGATGGGTCTGGGCTGGTGATGGCGTATAAGCGATTGGAGGAGGCAACCTTCACTTGGCCTGCGATCAAGGACGGGATGATGGCGCTGAACCACGCCCAGTTCGAGGCCCTGTTTGCCGGGCTGGACTGGCGCCGTGTCAAGGCGCTGGAGACACGCCCACCCACTGCGACAGAATGAAACAACCATTCTCTTTTGCGTGTTTTTACTGGGGTTTTTATCATAATCTCGGGTCATGATTGAAACGCCTGTCATTGACCTTTCCACCATCCCTGCCGCGCAGCGTGCAGTGGTTGCGTCATTGATGGAAACGATCGCAGCGCTTCAGGATATTACCCAACGCCAACAGCATCTGATTGCCGAACTGAACCATGCCCTGCGTGGCAAACGGTCGGAAAAGCTGTCTGAGGATGAGCGGCAACTGGCCTTCGAGGACCTGTCCATCGCGCTGGCCGAGGTCGAGGCAGAGAAGGAACATCTGGCTGCCAAAACGGATGACAAGACGGCAGCCAAACCTGCGCCAAAGCGCACCATCGGCAACCTGCCCGCCGCACTGCCGCGCATCGAAGAGGTTATCGAACCCGATAGCCTGATCTGCCCTTGTGGCTGCGGCGTCATGCACAAGATCGGCGAAGATCGCAGTGAACGGCTCGACATCGTGCCGGCCCAGTTGCGTGTGATTGTCACCGTCCGGCCCAAATACGCCTGCCGGACCTGCACCGACGGTGTGACCCAAGCTCCAGCACCAGCGCACCTGATCATGGGTGGGTTGCCAACTGAGGCCAGCATCGCCCATGTGTTGGTCAGTAAATACGCTGACCACCTGCCATTATACCGCCAAAGCCAGATCCTGGCGCGCGCAGGCCTTGATCTGCACCGTGCCGTGCTGGCGGATTGGGTCGGCAAGGCAGCGTTCCACCTCAAGCCCGTCGTCGACCGGCTCGCCGAACATCTGAAACGATCCGGCAAGCTGTTCATGGACGAAACCACGGCCCCGGTGCTGGATCCGGGTCGCGGTAAAACCAAAACTGGCTATCTCTGGGCCCTGGCCCGCGATGACCGGCCATGGGGCGGTGAAGATCCGCCCGGTGTGGTCTACTTCTATGCACCCGGTCGGGCGGGCGAGAATGCCGAAACATTCCTGACAGGCTTTGACGGCATCCTGCAGATCGACGGATACCAGGGCTACAACCGACTGACCAAACTGACCCGCAAGGGCGGTGCCCCCATTCGGGTGGCCCATTGCTGGGCACACGCGCGCCGCAAGCTGAAGGAAGTCTTTGACCGCGATGGTTCAGAGATCGCCGCCGAAGGCCTGCGCCGCATCGCCGAAATCTATACCGTTGAAGCCGATATCCGTGGCGTCTCGCCCGGCCAGCGTCTGTCTGCCCGTCAAAGCCGCAGTGCTCCACTGGTCGTGGCATTCGGTGATTGGCTGCAAGCACAACGCCGCAAGATCTCCGCTAAATCCCGGCTGGGCGAAAAGCTGACCTACATCCACAATCACTGGGACGGTTTGCAAACCTTTCTGACCGACGGGCGCGTCGAGATCGACAACAACCGCGTCGAAAACCTGATCCGCCCCATCACTCTAAATCGCAAGAACGCCCTCTTTGCGGGTCACGACGAGGGCGGCATCGCCTGGGGCCGCATCGCCTCGCTGATCGAGACCTGCAAGATCAACGGCATCGAACCCTTCGCCTATCTCAAGGCCACCCTCACAGCGATCGCCAATGGCCACCCGCAAAGCCGCCTCGACGATCTGCTGCCGTGGAACTTCAAGCTGTCAAGCTAAACTGACCGTGCCGTCCAGCGACCGCTTAC